>CBHWBD010000240.1:0-7373 GCA_966111775.1 uncultured Comamonadaceae bacterium
TAGAGCTGCCAGGGCACGGCCACATAGCTGACCATGGTGCCCAGCCCGGAGATGAACTGGCTGGCGAAGAGGCGGCGAAAGGCGGTGTTGCGGCGCAGCGGCCCGATATCAAGAAGCATGCAGTCAGCGAGCTTGGCTTTCGAAGCGGGCAAAGCGCGCTTCCAGGTCCCATTGCAGGCGGGCCTTGGTGTTGGTAGTCAGGAAGTCGCGGCAGTGGGCGCCCTTGGCTTCGCGACCCGGGCGTTCGCCGGTGCAGGCCGCAACGAGGCGACCGCTCGCCGTGTCGGCCAGCAGGGCCTGGCCTTCGACAAAGCCGTAGTGGAGGGCATTGCGAGACAGTTGCTTGAAGTCACGGTAGCTCAGCCGCGGATAGGTCGCCGCGGCGCGCTGGTACTCGTTCGTCAAATCGATGCGGAACACGCCTTCGTCGTCGGCTGACAGGGCCGTCGGCACGCCGAACTGGCGGTAGAGCATCCAGGGGTGTTGCTCGCCCTTGAGGTCGTGGACGATGGCATTGCTGGTCAGGTTGATCTCGACGGCGATGCCGCGTTTGGCCATGTCGCGCAGGGTGTCGAGGGCACCGGCCTCCAGGCCTATGGCTTCGCCATGGCCGATGCGGCGCGCGCCGGCGATGTCCAGGGCCTGGCGGATGTGGTCGCGGAAGTCCTCGGGCGGCACCAGGCCGAAACCGAACTCGCCGGCATGCAGCGAGACCTTGACGTCGGGGTAGAGCTTGCCCAAGGCGCCGATGACGCTCATCTGCTCGGTGTAGTGGCGCAGCGTGCTCGGGTCGTCCTCGGGCGCGACGAGGTTGAGGCCGACCCAGCGCGGGTCGGCCTTGACGAGCAGGAAGGCCAGCGCGATCTGCGCATTGACCTGTTCAGACGGGAAGGTGCGGATGACCTGCGCCAGATAGCGCAGGGTGACGCCGCAGCCCGGCTCGGCATTCGCCGGCCCGCAGTGCGACAGCTCGCGCCAGCGTTTCTCGATGCGGTCCAGTTCGACGCGGGTGTCGGCGACGATCTTCTGCAGCGCCGGGTGCTTCGCCCACTCGCTGGCGGGCCGGTCGGCGCGGAAGGCACCGCCTTCAGCCGCGGCGATGGCGCGCGCCTTGTCCATGCCCCAGGACTGCAGCAGTTCCAGGTAGACGGTGTTCTCGGCGCCGCGGCGATTCGTCGCCTCGCGCAGCATGTCGCCCTCGCGGCCCAGGGTGCCGGGGATGAAGCGGCCGAAGGTGTCGAAGACCTGGTCATGGCCGGACTTGGGCCCGCGCTCGTAGTTGCGCACCGAATAGGCGTCGACGAGCTGGCGGTAGTTGACCGAGTCCGCCGCGTAGTCCTTCATCGGCGGCCGCGAGGCATCGCAGGGCGGATAGCTGATCTGGCCCGTGAGGGGTGCCACGCATTTGCCGTCTTCGGACGCCCACTGGATGATGTTCTCGGCATAGATGCTGCCGTCCAGATGGTTGTGCAGGTCGCCGCCCTTGGGGAATTCGGCCATGAACTGGCGCAGCAGCCAGGGACTGGTGCGCAGCTTCTGGAAGGCCTTGGCGGTGCTGGCTTCGTCGGCGTGGGCGGTGAACGCGGCGGCGGACAACAGCAGAAGGGCAAGAGGGCGCATGGGGCGATTCCGCAATCAGGGACCGCATGCATCGTAGGCGCGTCAGTCCTCTAGTCCTGAAAAACGTCGCAGGCGGTGCCACCGAGAACCTGCTTGGCGGCGAGCGCGATGCGCCCCTTCACCGAGCGGGTCTTGCCTTTTTGTCGGATGGTGTGAAGCGTCTCTCCGGTCAGGCGGTTGGTGCTGAGGCGATCCAGCGTGCCGTCTTCATAGCCCTCGGAAACCGTCTCGTTGCCGATCAGCGCGAAGTCCCGAAGCCGCGCGTCGTAGCGAAACTGCAAGGTGTAGCTCGACACCCTGGCGGCATCGGCGTATTCCACCGCCTGGACGAACAGCGAATTCCTCTTGATGTCCAGGTTGTAGAACTTGGCGGGATGGCAGAACTCGCCGGAAATGGAGAGGATTCTGTAGTTGCCGTCGGGTTGTCCGGCGAGCACCACCAGCCGCTCCTCGCGATCGGCGTCATCCCGCCTGCTTCCCGTCATCACCATGGCGACGTCGTCAATCCCGTCGCCGTTCAAATCGCCCGTCGTCACCGCCCACAAGAAGCTGAGATGCCGAAGCTCGGGCGCCAGCTCGGAAAAAGCCCGTTGGAATCGGTCACTGTCCTGGGCGGAGGCAGACAGTGCCCAGAACAAGACCAGGCAGGACATGCGGCGCAGTCGGTTCACCATCACGCCAGGTCCACGGCGAGAAATGTCGCCAGTCGTTCGCGCTCTTCGTCCAGCGCCGTCTTGAACCCCGCATCCCGCGGCGCCTTGCCGCTCACATAGCCGCACTCCACCTTCAACCGCCCGTCCTTGACCCCCGCATTGGCCCAGCCGATGACCTGGTCCCGCCACAGCAGCGGCAGGGCGTAATGCCCGCGCACCCGCTTGGCCGCCGGCGTGTAGGCCTCGAAGCGGTAGGCCCAGCCCCACAGCAGTTCGAAACGGCGGCGGTCCCAGACGACGGGGTCGAAGGGGGCCAGCAGCCTCACCTGCGAGGGGATGCGCCAGCCGCGTGTCGGGTCTTCGTCGGCGGGCCAGTACCAGTCCACGCCGTCGACCTGGGCATGGGCCAGCCGCGCCTTGGCGCGGGCGATGGTCACCGGCGCCAGCTCGCGCCACTGGTGGGCGCCGTGGAAGAGCATGCGGATGACCAGCGACAGGCTGGCAGCCGGCAGCGGCGCGTATTTCTTCACCAGCGCATCGGCCATTGCATCCATGGCGAGCTGCGGGTCGGGGTGGGCCTCCCACTGCGGCCCGAGGGCATAGACGCGGGTGCCGCTGTCGCGCCGCACCACGTCGAGATGGCCGCGGTAGTGCAGGCCGTCCAGCAGCTCGGTGGACAGCCGGCTGTTGCCGCCGAACCAGTTCTTCACGGCGCCATGGTTGAGGGCGGCATCGACCTCGGCCGGGTGGGCCTCGCCCAGGCGCTCGACCTCGGCCAGCACGGCGTTGGCGAGCTTCCAGCGCGGCTTGTCCCAGACGCGGCGCGTGGTGCGCGGGTGCATCAGCGCGCGCAGCTCGGGCGTGACGAAGCCGTAGTTGATGAAGAAGTCTTCCTGCAGCGGCAGCCGCGGGTAGCGGCGTTCCAGGTCGCCGGCCTGGTAGCCCTTGACGCGGTGGCGCAGCGTCAGGTCCTGGGCGCGGGCGGGCGCGCGCAGCGGGTCGGCCTGCACGAAGCCGCCGAGCTGCTCGACGGCCTTCAGCAGCGTGGTGGGCGTGAACAGGCTGCGCGCGATCGCCTGGCGGCGCAGGGCGGCGATGTCAAAACCTTGAGGCATTCGAGCTGGTGTTCGGCTGGCCCTGCTTGCGGGCGAACATGTCGGCATCGGCATGGCGGAGCAGGCTTTCGGTTTCCTGGCCGTCGTCCGGGTAGAGGGCGATGCCGAAGCTGGCGCTGACCTGGAAGCCGGCCGGGGCGATGCCGGTCAGGGCCTCCAGCGGCGCGCGCATGGCGGCCTCGAGATGGTCGCGCGCGGCCTCGGCGTCGGCGCGGTTCTCGACCGAGTCCAGCAGCAGCACGAACTCGTCGCCGGCATAACGGGCCACGATGTCGCCGATGCGCACGCCGGCGCGCAGGCGCTGGCCGACCTCCTTCAGGACGGCATCACCGACGCCGTGGCCGAAGCGCTTGTTGACTTCCTTGACGCGCTCGAGGTCGACGAACATGACGGCGAAGGGCCAGCGGTCGCCGCGGCGGCGCTGTTGCAGGATGCGGTCCTCGATGCGACGCAGGATGGCGCCGCGGTTGGACAGGCCGGTCAGCTGGTCGGTCAGCAGGCGGCGCTGCATGTCGGCGAAGCTGCGTGCCAGTTCGCCCAGCTCGTCGGTGCGGTGCACCTCGGGGGGCTCGTCCAGCACCCCATCGCCCACGCGGCGCGCCGCCTCGGCCAGTTCGCGCAGCTCGCGGGTGACGATGCCCAGCACCGCCCAGCCCAGGCCCAGGGCGATGACGACGCCCAGGCCCGCCAGCACGGCGGCCTGCACGAAGTTGCGCTGCACGCCGGCCAGGAAGTCCGAGCGTGGCACCGCGACGATGATGAGCCAGTTCAGGCCCAGGGCCGGCTCGACGCGGGCGTAGCCGATCTGCACGACGCGGCCCTCGGCATCGGTGAAGCTGGACGTGCGCGCCGCGGTGCCGAGGGCGTCGGCGCCGGCCGCCGCCGTGCGCTGGCGTACCGCCTCGTAGGCGGAGGCGACCAGGGCGTCCGGGCTCTGGGCGGCGTTCAGGCGCTCGTGCTGGCCGACGGCCAGCGTCTTCATGTGGGCGCCACGGGACACCCCGACCAGCGGGCCATCCGCCTCGACGACCATGGCGACCGCGTTCTCGGTCAGCGCCACACGCTGCAGCAGTGAATTGACCTGCTTGAGCGGCAGGTCGGTGGCCGCCACGCCCTCGGGCTCGCCGACGTCGTTGCCGACGCGCTTGGTGCGCGTGGTGACGAGGTCCAGGGTCTTGAAGTCGATATAGACCGGCGTCCAGCTCAGCGGTGCCGGGTTGGCCAGGGCGGCCTGGTACCAGGGCCGCTCGCGCGGCTCGAAGACCTTGTCCTCGACGACGGGCGAGCGCAGGTCGCCGGTGATGCCGCTGAGGCGGTAGATGGTGCGCGGGCCTTCACCCTTGATGCGCAGGCGCAGCTCGGCCTCCAGTTCGGAGAAGCGCCTCAGGCCGAGGAAATGGCCGCGGCGGTCGCCGTAGTAGACGTAGTTGTTGGGGTCGCGGTGCACCGAGGTGGCCAGCCAGAAGCGGGTGCGCAGGGTGTCCAGCTCCTTGGGCAGGTTCTCGGGTGCCGGCAGGCCGGTGGGGAAGGCGGCTTCCAGCACGGCGTCGGCGCCGCCGACATGGCGTTCCAGCGCCACCGAGATGCGATTGACCGCCTCGGCGAGGAGCTGGCCCGACAGGTTGTCCACCGTGTCGCGGCCGGCGCGCCAGGACAGGGCGCCCACCAGCAGCACCAGGGCCAGCACCAACACGACATAGGGCAGGGTCAGCAGGCTGCGCAGGCTCAGTCGATCGGTCAGGGTCCTGATCGGCAAGGGAGGGCTCCGGGCGGATGGGTGGGACGGCGGCGTCAGGTTAGCAGGGGCCGGCGTCCCGGCGTAGCCCCCTGGGGCCCTGTCGGCGGGTGGTCGGCGGGGCGCACTAGAATTCAAGGTTGCCCTGCGGTTTTTGCGGCCGCCCATCCAAGGAATTCAACGTGTTCATCTCCAACGCCTACGCCCAGGCTGCCGCCCCGGCCGCCAGCCCCGAATCCGGCCTCCTCGGCATGCTGCCCCTGGTGCTGATGTTCGTGGTGCTCTATTTCGTCATGATCCGCCCGCAGATGAAGCGCCAGAAAGAGGCCAAGGCCATGATCGAGGCGCTGGCCAAGGGCGACGAGGTCGTCACCGCCGGCGGCGTCATCGGCAAGATCAGCAAGCTGGGTGACAACTTCGTCCACCTCGAGGTCGCCAATGGCGTCGAGCTGCAGATCCAGCGCGGCGCCATCACCCAGGTTCTCCCTAAGGGCAGCTTGAAGTAAGCGGCCACGCGCCCACTTGCCCATTCCGCCGGGCCACCACGCCGCCCGGGCGCCGACAAGGAAGTCCCCATGAACCGCTATCCGCTCTGGAAGTACGCGATCCTGCTCGTCGCGCTGCTGATCGGCACGTTGTACACGCTGCCCAACCTCTTCGGCGAAGCGCCGGCCGTGCAGATCTCCAGCGCCAAGGTCACCGTCAAGGTCGACACGGCGCTGCAAGAGCGCATCGAGGCCGCGCTGAAGGACGCCAGCGTCCAGGCGGACTACGTGCAGTTCGACGGCAATTCGATCAAGGCGCGCTTCGGTGACACCGACACCCAGCTCAAGGCCAAGGACGTCATCAACAAGGCGCTGAATCCCAACGCCGCGGAGCCCAGCTACATCGTCGCGCTGAACCTGCTGTCGCGTTCGCCGCAGTGGCTGTCCAGCCTGCACGCCAATCCCATGTACCTGGGTCTGGACCTGCGCGGCGGCGTGCACTTCCTGATGCAGGTCGACATGAAGGCGGCCCTGACCAAGAAGGCCGAGGCCCTGACCGGCGATGCGCGCACCATGCTGCGCGACAAGAACATCCGCCACGCCGGCATCACCCGTGACGGCAATACCGTGGTCATTGCCTTCCGCGACGCCGAGCAGCGCACCGCCGCCACCGACGTGCTGAAGAACCAGCTGCCCGACGTCATCTGGACGCCGCTGGGCGAAGGCAGCGAGCTGCAGCTGTCCGGCGCACTGAGCCCCAAGGCCCAGGTCGCCGTGCAGGAAGCGGCCATCAAGCAGAACATCACGACGCTGCACAACCGCGTCAACGAACTGGGCGTGGCCGAACCGGTCATCCAGCAGCAGGGCGCCGACCGCGTCGTCGTGCAGCTGCCCGGCGTGCAGGACTCGGCCAAGGCCCAGGACATCATCGGCCGCACCGCGACGCTGGAGCTGCGCATGGTGGACGACGGTGCCGAGTCGCTGGAGGCACTGAAGGGCAATGGCCCCGTGCCCTTCGGCACCGAGCGCTTCATGGACCGCGGTTTCGGCCCCATCATCGTCAAGCGCCAGGTCGTCCTGACGGGCGACGCCCTCGTCGACGCCCAGCCAGGCTTCGATGAGAACCACTCGCCGTCCGTCGACCTGACGCTCGACGCCAAGGGCGCCCGCATCATGAAGGACCTGTCGCGCGAGAACATCGGCAAGCGCATGGCCATCATCCTGTTCGAGAAGGGCAAGGGCGAGGTCGTCACGGCACCGGTCATCCGCAGCGAACTCAGCGGCGGCCGCATCAAGATCAGCGGCGCGATGACGACGCAGGAAGCCAGTGACACGGCCCTGCTGCTGCGTGCCGGTTCGCTGGCAGCGCCGATGGAGATCATCGAGTCGCGCACCATCGGCCCGAGCCTGGGCAAGGAAAACATCGAGAAGGGCATCGCCAGCGTGCAGTGGGGCTTTGCCGCCGTGGCCGCCTTCATGTGCGTCTATTACCTGCTGTTCGGCGTGTTCTCGTCGCTGGCCCTGGGCTTCAACCTGCTGCTGCTGATCGCGGCGCTGTCCATGATGCAGGCCACGCTGAGCCTGCCGGGCATTGCCGCCATCGCGCTGGTGCTGGGCATGGCCATCGACTCCAACGTGCTGATCAACGAGCGCGTGCGCGAGGAGCTGCGCGGCGGTGAGTCGCCCCAGCAGGCCATCCGCCTGGGCTATGAGCGCGCCTGGGCCACCATCCTGGACTCCAACGTGACGACGCTGATCGCCGGCG
>CBHWBD010000241.1:0-7339 GCA_966111775.1 uncultured Comamonadaceae bacterium
CAGCAGATGCTCACGCTCTGCCGCACGCTGATGGGCGACCCCGACCTCATCATGATCGACGAGCCCACCGAGGGCCTGGCGCCCAAGATCGTCGAGCTGGTGGCCGAGTACCTCAAGGAACTGAAAAACCGCGGCATCGCCGTGCTGCTGGTCGAGCAAAAGCTCGCCATCGCGCTGGAGATCTCCGAGCGCTGCTATGTGATGGGCCACGGCCGCATCGTCTTCGAGGGCAGCCCGGCTGACCTGCGTGCCAACGCCTACATCCGCAAGGAGTGGCTGGAGGTTTAACGCATCCTTCAGTCGCCCGCAGCTTCCGCCAGGCTGTTGCGCGCTGCCGCCGCCAGCTCGGCGCCGTTGCGCCCCGCCTCCGGGTACATCGCCATGCCCAAGCGCACGCCCAGCTGCATCAGCCGCCCGTCGACGCCATAGGCGCCGCGCAGGGCCTGCAGCAGCCGCGTCTCGACCATGCCGGCCTCCGCCGTGCCGACGGCCTGCAGCAGCACGGTGAAGATGCAGCCGCCCATGTGCACGACCTCGTCGGCGCCGCGCACGCGGTTGCGCAGGCGCAGGCTCACCGTCTGGATCAGGGACAGGTGGTCGGCGTCGCTCAGGGTCGCGTCGGGTCGCGCCAGCACCTTGACCTCCACCCAGAGCAGGGCGAGCTGCTCGCCCTTGCGCCGGCACTGGGCGAACTGGCGCGACAGCCGCAGGCCCAGCGTCGCCAGCGACTCCTCCTGGGGCAGGTGCGTGAAACTGCCGGCCCGCTGAGGCGCGGCGGGGTCGTCGTTGAGCAGGAGAGCTTGGGACATGGCTTGGCGTCGGGTTGCGTGGGGTGAGAACCGACAGCCTTGCAGCCCGGCTTGTGCCGGCTCCCTGGTGCTGCTCCGTCATCGGTTCTCCTTTCTCAGAACGGCGTCCACCCGCCAAACCCGACATCGAGTCTCAAAAAAAAACGCGGCCACCGTCCTCCCGCTCCGAAACCCACTCACGAACCGCCCTGGCCAACCGTTAGAGTGCGGCCGGTGCAAGCCATCACCCAATTGCTGCAGGCCGCCCAGCAGGGCGATCGCGCCGCCGCCGACCAGGTGGTGGCCCAGCTCTATGCCGACCTGCAGCGCCTGGCGCGCCGCCAGGTCCGCGACGCGGGTCATCTGACGCTGCTGGACACGACCGCCCTGGTGCATGAGGCCTGGCTGCGCGTGGCGGGCGCTCCAGGCGCCGAGTTTCCCGACCGGCGCCACTTCCTGGCCTATGCCGCCCAGGCCATGCGTTCGGTCATCATCGACGCGGTGCGTGCCCGCCAGGCCGATCGCCGCGGCGGCGGGCAGGCGCACCAGACCCTGGACACGGCCGTCGCCGAGCAGTTGCCGGACGGCGATGCAGACCTGCTGCGTGTGCATGAGGCCCTGGGCGAGCTCGCCGAGATCGAGCCGCGGATGGCCCAGGTCGTCGAGATGCGCTATTTCGCGGGCCTGCTGGAGTCGGAGATCGCCGAGGCCCTGGGCGTGACCGAGCGCACCGTGCAGCGCGACTGGCAGAAGGCCCGCCTCTTCCTGTCGCTGAGCCTGGCGGGCTAGGGCCTGCTCACACGACGGGGATCGGATGCGTTGCCACTCAAAAGCCCGCGAGCCAGGCGCGAAGTCGAAGTTGGGGTCTGCCTTGCAGGCCGCGCTGGGCCAGAGGCCCAGCTCTACGCCAGGCACGTTTGGCCCACTGGGCCCAACGTGTCCGGGCGTCGCCCCTGCGACACTTCGCACCGCCGCGCGCGGGATTTTGAGCGACAACCCTTCGGGAGAGGGGCTGCGCGGGCGCATGGCGTCGTTGCGTGCCTTGCCCGGGCAACCAGCCCGGGCTTCAGCACGGCGCCTAGCCCTGCACCCGCGCAGACCCTCTCGCACCGATTCCCGTCGTGTGAGCAGGCCCTGATGGACAAGCAACGCTGGCTCGAGCTGAGCCCCTTGCTGGATGAATTGCTGGACCTGTCGCAGGCCGGGCGTGAAGAGCGCCTGTCACGCCTGCGGCTCGAAGACCCGGACGCGGCCGAGCAACTGGGGCGTTTGCTGGAAAGGGCGCGGGAACTGCAAAGCCAGGGCTTCCTGAGCGAACCCGTGGTCGCCCAGTGGCAGCAGGCGCTCGCCTCCGTTCCCGCCGAAGCGCAAGCGCCGCCCGATCTTGCCGGACAGTCCGTCGGTCCCTATGTGCTGGAACGCCCGCTGGGGCAGGGCGGCATGGGCAGCGTCTGGCTGGCGCGCCGCGCCGACGGGCGCTTCGAGGGCCAGGTCGCGGTCAAGTTCCTGATGGCTGGCCTGCTGGGCCGCGGCGACACGGGCCGCTTCGCGCGCGAGGGCGAAATCCTGGCCCGCCTGTCCCATCCCCATATCGCGCGCCTGCTCGATGCCGGCGTCTACCAGGGCCAGCAACCCTATCTGGTGCTGGAGTATGTCGACGGCCTGCCCATCGATGTCTATTGCCGCCAGCAGCAGCTCGATGTCGAGGCGCGTGTGCGCCTGTTCCTGGACGTGCTGGCCGCGGTGGCGCATGCCCATGCGCGGCTGATCCTGCACCGCGATCTCAAGCCCAGCAATATCCTGGTGACGCGCGACGGTGAGGTGAAGCTGCTGGACTTCGGCATCGCCAAGCTGATGGCCGACGCAACCCAGGCCAGCCAGGGTGCCGCCGCCACCGAGCTGACCCAGCGCGCCGGCAGCGCCTTCACGCCGCAGTTCGCCGCGCCCGAGCAGGTGCAGCAGGCCGACGTGACGACGGCGACCGACGTCTATGCGCTGGGCGTGCTGCTCTACCTGCTGCTGGGTGGCAGCCACCCCACGGCCGACGACACGCAGACCCAGCTCGACCGGCTCAAGGCCGTCGTCGAGCAGGTGCCCAGGCGGCTCTCCGACGTGGCGGCGGCGCAGGACGACATGGCGATCGCGCGGCAGGCCCGGTGGCTGCGCGGCGACCTCGACACCATCGTTGCCAAGGCACTGAAGAAGACGCCGACGGAGCGCTACGCCAATGCCCAGGCCCTGGCCGAGGATCTGCTGCGCTGGCTGGCCCGCGAACCCATCCGGGCGCGCCCGGACAGCCGTCTGTATGTGCTGGGGCGCTTCGTGCAGCGGCACCGCTGGACCGTCGCCTTCGGCAGCCTCGCGGGCCTGGCCCTGGTCGTCCTGACGGTGTTCAGCACCTGGCAGGCGCACCGGGCCGCCGAGGCCGAACGCGAGGCCCAGGCCAAGCGCCAGGAGGCCGAGGAGACCTTGAGCTTCATGCTGGGCGAGCTCGCCGACAAGCTCCGTCCCATCGGGCGGCTGGAGCTGCTGGACAGCATCGGTGGCAAGGCGCTGGGCTTGCTGGACAGCCCGGGGCGGGCGCCCGGTCCCATGGAGCGCCTGCAGCGCGCCAAGGCCCTGACGGTGGTGGCCGAAGTGCGCGTGGCCAAGCGCGAGCTGGACGGGGCGCTGGAGCCCCTCAAGCTGGCCAGCCAGTTGCTCGCCGCTGACCCGCCCAACGCCCCATTGCGCGAAGACTGGCGCAAGGCGCAGGGAGCCGCGGCGTTCTGGACCGGCGAGGTCCATCACCAGCGGCGCGAGCTGGCGCTGGCCCAGCGGGCCTGGGAGCAGTACCGCGACTACGGGCAGCGCTGGCTGCAGGAGGTGCCGGGCTCGGTGGACGCCGTGGTGGAGCTGTCGTATGCGCAAAGCAGCCTGGGCGCCTTGCAGCTGAGCGAGGGGCATCTGGAGGCGGCCGAGGGCGCCTTTCGTGAGTCCCTGGCGCTGAAGGAGAAGGCCCTGAAGCTGCGGCCGGACGACGCCGAGCTGCAGAACAACTGGGCCGATACCGCCAGCTGGCTGGGCACGACGCTGACGCGGGCCGGCAGGCTGCGGACGGCCGGCGTCCACTACGAGTCTGCGCTGGCCAGCGTGGGCGTGCTGCGCGAGCAGCGCCCGCGCGACCTGGCCTGGCTGGCCAAGGAGGCCAGCATCCAGTTCTATCTGGCGCTGGTGCGGCAGGAGATGGGCGGCTCGGGCCGTGCGCTGCTGAGCCAGGCCCGCGAGGCCGCGCAGACGCTGGCCCGCAGCGACCCCGCCAACCTGTCCTGGGCGCTGCTCGCCATCAACATCGAGGCCGAATGGCAGGCCTTGCAGCTGGTCGCTGCTGCGGAGCGGGCCAAGGCTGCACATCGGTTGCTCGTCCGTATCGAGTCCCTGAGACCAGGCAAGCCGCCGCCGCAAAGTTCGTTGTACCGGCAGGTGCGCCTGCTGGAGGCGGCCCAAGGGCTGGAGTGCCAGGGCGAGGACTGTGGCCTGCGCGCCCGCCTGCAGCAGCGCCTCACGGCGGCGCTGACGCGCAGCCCGGGCGACCAGCAGGTGCTGGATGCCGCCGTGCTGCTCGCCTATGCGGCCCCCGCAAGCACGTCGGCCGCGGGCCGGCAGGCCGGCTGCGCCGAGGCCGCGGCCCTGTTGTCGGGGCGCAGCGGTTGGCTGCAGGTGAACGCCGACCTGACGCGGCGCTGGCTGGCCGTGCAAGAGTGCCTGGACCCGACGGCCCCAGGGCGTGCAGACTGGCTGGCCGCCCGCGATTGGCTTCGACAGCAGCGCGAGCGCTGATTTCTCAACACCACAGGGACCCTTCATGACGACTTATGTTTCCCCCTATCAAGTCACCGTCACGTCCACGGCCGGCGGGCTTGCGACCTGCACCTATGTCGACGGCAACGGCGTGACCGTGCCGCCCGGCGTGACGCTCACCACCCAGACGCCGGCCAATGAAGCCGGCGACCTCGAATTCGATTTCGGGGAAACGGTGGTCGGGGGGCTGAACCTGCGCTTGCTCGGTGCTGCGGTCAAGACGGTGGGCAACGACCCCACCATGCAGCCCTACAACTACCTCTACGCGGTGCGCGAGGAGTCTGAGAAGGGCGACTGGGTCGACTACCTGTCGATCCCCTGGTCGCCCAATACCTACACGACGCGCGGCGTGGTGCTGCTGTTCGCCAGCGTCGACAGCAGCGGCAACATGCTGGCCTTCATCCCCAGCGCCGATCCGCAGACGCAGAACGATCCGATCTGACGCCGGTCAACCCAGGCCCAGGCCCGTCATGCGCTGATAGCGCCTGCGCAGGAAGTCCGCCGCCAGGCGGGCATCGGCACCCACCCGCTCGCCGATATAAAGCTCCTGGCGGCGCTCGGCGATCTGCGCTCGCAGCCGGGCCGCCATGATGTCCAGCGGCTTCATGCCGCCGGTCTCGGCGCGCTCGATGGCGACGCGCAGCTGGTGCATCTGCTGGCTGTGCAGCAGGGCCGTCTGGGCCTGAACGACGCGGATGCGGCCCTGCACCATGTGCTCGCACAGGCCCAGCCAGGCGCGCACGGCGTCGGCCGGGCCGCCGATGACCTTCTCCGGTGTCTCGCCGGCGGCCAGCAGCAGGCTTTCCAGCCGGGCGCGGTCGCTGCTCGCATAGGCCTCGTTGACCACCATCATGCGCTGCTCGCAGACCTCGCGTTCCGGCCCGGACGGCGCCAGGTCGGGATGAAAGCGCATGGCGGCGCGCCGGTACAGCGTCTTCAGGCTGGGCGGCGGCAGGTCCATCGTCGGGCCGGTGGGCTCGGGCGGGAGTGGCGTCGCTTCGGGCAGGGCGGGGATGTCCGGCCAGGCCTTGGTACGCGGCAGGGACGACATCGGCGCGTCGACGCCCTGACGCTTCAGTGCTTCGGACAGCAGGGCGGTGGCCTGGTGGAGCTGGGCCTCGAGCTCGTCCAGCTCAAGCATCAGCGGGCCTAACGCATCGAGATAGCGCAGCCGGAAGCCCAGCAGCTTGGCGCGGGCGCCGTCATGGTCGGACTCCAGCACGACGAGATAGCGCTGCAGATCCTGCAATTGCTCGCGTCGCCGCGTCAGTTCGTGCCGGGTGATCGCCATGCTCGCCATGGACTGCGATTTTGCCCTGCGCTGACGTGAAAACGGCCTGCTGAGCAGGCCGTTGAATACCGTATTTACGAGAGATTTACTGCGATGCGGCCGAGGCAGGCAGTTCCGCCATGCTGGCTGCGGGAGCGGCCGGCTCGCTGGCCGCCATGGCGGCGACCGGTACCGGCATGGGCTCCGGCGCCTTGCTGCCGGCTGTCATGGGCAGCAGCGGCACGATGAGCAGGGCCACGATGTTGATGATCTTGATCAGCGGGTTGACAGCCGGGCCGGCGGTGTCCTTGTAGGGGTCACCGACGGTGTCGCCGGTGACGGCGGCCTTGTGTGCCTCGCTGCCCTTGCGGTGCTCCACGCCCTTGTCATCCTTGAAGCCTTCCTCGATCAGCTTCTTGGCGTTGTCCCAGGCGCCACCGCCGGTGCACATCGAGATGCCGACGAAGAGGCCGGTCACGATGGTGCCCATCAGCAGGCCGCCCAGCGCGGCCGGGCCCAGCGTCAGGCCGACGATGATGGGCGCGGCCACCGGCAACAGCGACGGCACGATCATTTCCTTGATCGCGGCGGTGGTCAGCATGTCGACCGCAGCGCTGTAGTCGGGCTTGCGCTGGCCGGCCATGATGGCGCCGTCGGCGAACTGCTTGCGCACCTCGACGACGACGGCACCGGCGGCGCGGCCGACGGCTTCCATGGCCATGGCGCCGAACAGATAGGGGATCAGGCCGCCGATGAAGAGGCCGAGGATGACCTTGTGGTCGGACAGGTCGAAGGCCACATGCATGCCGCGCGCTTCCAGCGCATGCGTGTAGTCGGCGAACAGCACCAGGGCCGCCAGGCCGGCCGAGCCGATGGCATAGCCCTTGGTGACGGCCTTGGTGGTGTTGCCGACGGCGTCCAGCGGGTCGGTGACGTCACGCACGGCGGCCGGCAGTTCGGCCATCTCGGCAATGCCGCCGGCGTTGTCGGTGATGGGGCCGTAGGCGTCCAGCGCCACGATGATGCCGGCCATGCTGAGCATGGAGGTGGCCGCCACCGCGATGCCGTACAGGCCTGCCAGTGCATAGGCCGTGTAGATGGCCGCGCAGACGAAGAGCACCGGCCAGGCGGTGGACTTCATCGACACGCCGAGACCCGCGATGACGTTGGTGCCATGGCCGGTGGTGGAGGCCTGGGCCACGTGCTGCACCGGGTGGTACTGCGTGCCGGTGTAGTACTCGGTGACCCAGACCATGGCCGCCGTCAGCACCAGGCCGACCGCGCAGGCGCCGAACAGGGCCATCGCGTTGGTGGTGCCGCCGGTGCTCAGCTCGATGGCGCCAGGGAACATCGCCTTGGTGACGAAGAAGAAGGCGATCAGGCTCAGCACGCCGGCCACGATCAGGCCCTTGTACAGCGCCGGCATCACGTTCTTCATGCC
>CBHWBD010000242.1:0-7243 GCA_966111775.1 uncultured Comamonadaceae bacterium
TTTGCCGAGGAGCGCGCCCAGCGCCTGGCCGAGCGCGAGTTCAACCTCAGCCACACGGCCGACATGCCGGCCCACAACCAGATCGTGTCGGGCCGCTGGGGGGATGCCAAGCCCGACGAGACCGGCATGAGCGTGGAGGAAGGCCTGGCCACGGCGCTGGGGCTGAAGCTGGGCGACACCCTGGCCTTCGACATCGCCGGCCAGCCCGTGCAGGGCCGCATCACCAGCCTGCGCAAGGTCGACTGGTCGTCGATGCGCGTCAACTTCTTCGTGCTGTTCGAGAAGGCCGAGCTGCCCGATCTGCCGGCCACCCAGATCGCCGCCTACCGCAGCCCGGTGGCGAGCAAGCTGGACCGCGAGCTGGCCAGGCAGTTCCCCAACCTGACCGTCATCGACGTGTCGGCCCAGCTCAACCAGGTGCAGGGCGTGCTGGACCAGGTCATCCAGGCCGTGCAGTTCCTGTTCGGCTTCACGCTGGCGACCGGCCTGGTCGTGCTGCTGGCCGCCGTGGGCAGCACGCGCGAGGCGCGCACCCGCGAGTTCGCGCTGATGCGGGCCCTGGGCGCGCCGGGCAGCCTGCTGGCCCAGGTGCAGCGCGCCGAGCTGCTGGGCGTGGGCGCCCTGGCCGGCGCCCTGGCCGGCGCAGTGGCCTTGGTGCTGGCCGCCCTGCTGGCGCGCTTCGTGTTCGAGTTCGAGTGGCATATGAAACCCTGGGTGCCGCTGATCAGTGCCGCTTGCGGCGCGCTGCTGGCCTGGAGTGCCGGCTGGTGGAGCCTGCGCGGCGTGCTGCAGCGCCCCGTGGTGCAGACGCTGCGGGAGGCGCAGGCGGAATGAAGTCGGTCGGCGTCCGCGACATCGGCCGCTATCTGGCGCTGTCCGCGGCCGTCGTCGGCGTCTACTACCTGCTGGCCCGGCTGGGCCTGCTGATGGTGCTGCCGCCCTACCAGGTGGCGCCCATCTACCCGGCGGCCGGCTGGGGCCTGGCCGTGCTGCTGGTCTGGGGCCTGCGCTACACGCCGGCCGTGGCCCTGGGCTCCTTCATCGTGCAGGCCACGATGATGAGCGAGCAGGGCGGTGTGCTGGCCCTGGCAGCCGGCATCGGCCTGGGCGCGGCGGCGCAGGCGGTGGCCGGCACCCTGCTGATGCGCCGCTGGTGCGGCCGTCCCCTCGTGCTGGCCTCGCCCCGCGAGGTGGCGGGTTATCTGGCCGCCGCCGCCCTGGCCGGCTGCATCAGCCCGAGCTGCGCGACGCTGCTGCTCAAGGTCTTCGGCGTCATCGCGACGGCGCAGGCGACGCTGGTCTGGACGGTCTGGTGGACGGGCGACCTGATGGGCGTGCTGATCGCCACGCCCATCACGCTGGCCCTGATCGGCCAGCCGCGCTCGGCCTGGGCCACGCGGCGCTTCAGTGTCGGCCTGCCCATGTTGCTGACCACGCTGGTGGTGGGCCTGGGCGTGGCCGCCACCATGGAATGGGACCACCAGCGCAACCGCGCCGACTTCGCGCGCGACGCCACCGGCGCTGCCCAGGACCTGGCGGGCCGGCTGCGCGAGCCGCTGCTGGTGCTGGAAGGCGTGCATGGCCTCGTCAAGGTGAAGCCGCGACCGACGCGCGAGGAATTCGTGCGCGCCACCCGCGGCTTCCTGACCGAAGAAAGCCCGCTGATCGCGCTGGGCCTGACCTTGCGGGTCGCTCGTGAGGATGTCGACCGCTTCAACGCGGCCGCTGCAGCCGACTTCCCGGGCGGCTACCAGGCCCGTGATCGACTGCGCGCCGGCGATCTGCGTCCGCCGCTGGACGAGGACATGCTGGCCATCCGCCTCATCGAGCCGCTGTCACGCAATGCCGGCGCCCTCGGCGTCAATGTGCGCACCATCCCCGGCGCCCGCGCGGCCATCGAGCAGGCCGCGGCCCTCGGTCGGCCGGTCGCCTCGGCCGGCTTCCAGCTGTCGCAGGACAAGGAGGCCGCGGTCGGCGTCGTCGTCTACCAGCCCCTCTACCGCGGCAATGCCGCGCCGGGCGCGCAGTCCCTGGACGGCGTCGTCTTCGCGACGCTGAGGCCGGACCTGCTGCTGTCGCGGCTGGCCGCGGGCTGGCCGGAGCACCTGGCGGCCTGTCTCGTCGACATGGAACCCGGTGCCGTGTATCCGCGCCTGGGCGGCCGCATCGGCTGCGAGGCCGTGCAAAGAGGGGATGACGCCCGGCTGCCGCTGGTCAAGATGCCGCTGGAGTTCGGCGGCCGGCAGTGGGAGGTGCGCATCTACGACCTGCCGGGCCTGGTGCAGGCGCCGGGCCGCAGCTGGGCCTTCGCCCTCGTCGGTCTGCTGGCCACCGCCATGGTGGGCGCGCTGCTGCTGCTGATGTCGGGCCGGACCCAGCATGTGGAAGCCCTGGTGCGCGAGCGCACGGCGGCCCTGGAGCGCGAGGTGGCCAACCGTGCCCTGGGCGAGCGCGCGCTGAGCCAGAGCGAGCAGCGCTTTCACAGCATCTTCGAGAACGCGCCCATCGGCATCGCCTTCACCGACCTCAATGGCGGCTTCCAGGAAGTCAACGCGCATTTCTGCAGCCTCCTCGGCTACTCGGCCGCCGCCTTGCTGGGCAAGCGATCCATCGACGTGACCCACGCCGATGACCGCCGCGAGGACATCCGCCTGGCGCGCCGGCTGATGCGCGGCGAGATCCCGTTCTACCGCCGCCTCAAACGCTATATCCGACCGGACGGCAGCACCGCCCATGCGCGCGTGCTGGTGAGCCTGCTGCGCGGCGCGGATGGCCGGCCGCACCGCCTGGTGGGCGTCGTGGAAGACATCACCGACCAGCTGCGCATCGAGGAACTGGATCGCGCCCGCGAAGCTGCCGAGGCCGCCAACCAGGCCAAGAACGAGTTCCTGTCGCGCATGAGCCATGAGCTGCGCACGCCGATGAACGCCATCCTCGGCTTCACCCAGCTGATGCAGATGGACGCGACGGAGCCGCTGCCGCCCGGGCAGCGCGGCCGCGCCCAGCAGATCGCCCAGGCCGGCTGGCATCTGCTGGAGATGATCAACGACACCCTGGACCTGTCGCGCATCGAGGCCGGTTCGCTGCGGCTGGAGCCGGCCCTGCTCGAGTTGCCCCCCCTGCTGGCCCGAGCCGTGGCCCTGGTGCAGGGTCAGGCGGCCGAGCGCGGCTTGGGCCTCAGCCAGCGCGTCGACCCGGCGGCGGTGCGCCTGGTCGGCGACCCGACGCGGGTGACGCAGATCCTGACCAACCTGCTCAGCAACGCCGTCAAGTACAACCGCCCGAACGGCAGCGTCAACATCGTGGCGACCAGTCCCGAGTCGGGCTGGGTGGAGATCGCCGTGCGCGACACCGGCCTGGGCCTGACCGAAGAACAGCACGCCGCCCTCTTCCAGCCCTTCAATCGTCTGGGCCGCGAGCGCAGCGGCCTGCCGGGCACCGGGATCGGCCTCGTCATCAGCCAGCGCCTGGCCGAGATGATGGGTGGCAGCCTGCGCGCCGAACAGCCGGACGGCCCGGGCGCCTGCTTCGTGCTGCGCCTGCCCGCCAGCGGCGCCGCGGTTGCCCTGCCGCAGGAGGCCGCCCCGCACGAGCCCACGCCCCCGCGCGTCGGACCGCGGCGGCGCCTGCTCTATGTGGAGGACAACCCCCTCAACGCCGAAGTCATGCGCGGCATCCTGGAGCAGCGCCCGGGCATCGAGCTGGAGATCGCGTCGACGGTCGAGGCCGGCCTGCGGGCCCTGCGCGAACGGCCACCTGCCCTGCTGCTGCTGGACTGGCAACTGCCCGACGGCGACGGTCTGACCCTGCTGAGCCGCATGCGCGATCTGGGCGCCACGCTGCCGCCGGTCGTCGTCGTGTCGGCCAACGCCCAGCCCGAGCAGATCGCCGCGGCCCAGGTGGCGGGCGCCCGGCACTATCTGACCAAGCCGCTGGACGTGCGTGAATTGCTTGCCCTGGTCGACGAATTGTTGGTTTCGGCAGGTGGTGCGGAACGGGCAGAATGAGGGTCCAGTTCCCCATTTGCAGCAGCGCCCGATGAGCTCTACCGACCTCGTTCCCAGCACCGGTGCCCAGGCCGTGCAGGCTCTGGCTCGCACCGATGGCCGCCAGTTCCTGACCTTCCGCATCGGCGAGGAGGAATACGGCCTGGACATCCTGCGCGTGCAGGAAATCCGCTCCTACGAGCCGCCCACCCGGGTCGCCAACGCCCCCGCCTTCGTCAAGGGCGTCGTCAACCTGCGCGGCGTCATCGTGCCCATCCTGGACATGCGCATCCGCCTGGGCCAGGCCGGCGAATACAACGCCTTCACCGTCGTCATCGTGCTGAATGTGGCGGGCCGCGTCGTCGGCGTCGTCGTGGATTCGGTGTCCGACGTGCTGGAACTCAGCGCCGAGGCGATCAAGCCCCGCCCCGAAGTGGCCGCCGCCCTGGACGCCCGCTTCATCACCGGCCTGGGCAAGCTCGGCGAGCGCCTGCTGATCCTGCTGGACATCGAGGCCATGATCAAAAGCCCGGATTTCGGGCTGGTGGACTAGCGGTGGGCGATCGCAAGTTAGCGATCGCTGACTGTTTCACCGTTGGAAACACTGCATTCCAGCCGATGCGCCGTCATTCTTAGCACTCACCAAACCAGAGTGCTAATATCTTGTCCATCGCGGCATCCCTCGCCGCGGTTTAGCAAGGATTCATGACGATGTCCGCCTCTTCTGCCATTGCCGTCCGCGACCCCTGGGCCCTGGTGCCCTCGCTGGGCAATCTGGACGCCTACATCTCTGCCGTCAACCGCCTGCCGCTGCTGACGGCCGAGGAAGAAGGAAGCGCCGCGCGCAGCCTGCGCGACAAGGGCGACCTCGAAGCCGCCGGCCGCATGGTGCTGTCGCATCTGCGCCTGGTGGTCTCCATCTCGCGCCAGTATGTCGGCTACGGCCTGCCCCAGGGCGACCTGATCCAGGAAGGCAATGTCGGCCTGATGAAGGCCGTCAAGCGCTTCGACCCGGACCAGGGCGTGCGCCTGGTCAGCTACGCGATGCACTGGATCAAGGCCGAGATCCACGAGTACATCCTGAAGAACTGGCGCATGGTCAAGGTCGCGACGACCAAGGCCCAGCGCAAGTTGTTCTTCAATCTGCGCTCGATGAAGCACCAGCTCAAGGCCGACCAGGCCGATGGCCAGACGCATCGCAACACGCTGAGCGAAGCCGAACTGGCCCATGTGGCCAGCACGCTGAACGTCAAGCGCGAGGAAGTGCTGGAGATGGAGACCCGTATGTCGGGCGGTGACGTGGCCCTGGAGCCGCAGACCGACGACGACGGCGAGAGCTTCGCCCCCATCGCCTACCTGGCCGACGAGAGCCACGAACCCACCCGCGTCATCGAGGCGCGCTCGCGTGACGCCCTGGCCGGCGACGGCATCCAGCGTGCGCTGGAAGTGCTGGACCCGCGCAGCCGCCGCATCGTCGAAGAGCGCTGGCTGAAGGTCAACGACGACACCTCGGGCGGCATGACGCTGCACGAGCTGGCGGCCGAGTACGGCGTGTCGGCCGAGCGCATCCGCCAGATCGAGGTGGCGGCGATGAAGAAGATGAAGAAGGCGCTGACCGAAGCCGCCTGATCCCTCGAGCCCTCGCATGCAAAAGGCCCTTCGGGGCCTTTTTTCATGGGGTGCTCGCGACGCAACGCCCGTTGCAGGCCATCTCGAAACTCAGAGGACGCCAGCAATCAACCCGAGCGTCGGCTAGCTACTTCGGGGCCGCCATCGCGTCGAGCACCTTCCTCGTGACGTCGACCGCCGCGCTACGGAACGGTGCGTTGTCCTGCAGGATCAGATCGTATTTCTCGGTCTCGAAGACCTGCTTGACGGCCTTGTCGAACCTGTCCTTGACCACGCGCTGCTCCTCCTGCTGGCGCCGCTCGGCGTCCTCCTGGAATTCGCGGCTCCTGCGCTCCAATTCACGCTTCTGGTTCGCGAGGTCCCGACTGCGACGTCCGCGTTCCTCTTCGGAAAGCACAGCCCCGTCCTTGTCCAACTTCTCGCTCGCCTCGCGCAGCCTGGCTTCCAGTCGCTGCAGTTCCTTGGTACGGCCGCCAAACTCGCTCTCCAGCCGCGCACCCGCGGCCTTGGACGGGGCAGACTCCTGCAGCACCTGCTGCACGTCGACAAAACCGATCTTCAGCGGCTCTGCTGCTGCACCCGTCATCGCCGCCAGGAGGCCGACTGCGGCGATGGTGATGGCTGTTTTCATATTCACTTTCGAACTCTCTGCGGCGTACGCCGCGCACTTCAGGACGGTTTCCTGGTTTCAGCCAGCAGCAGCTTGATGTCGTCCGCCAGCGGCTGGGCACCGGCGCCGTAGCGGGCGTAGACGCGCACGCGGCCCTCGGTGTCGAAGATGAAACTGGCGGCCGTGTGGTCCATGGTGTAGGTCTCGGGCGTCTTGCCCGGCACCTTGGCGTAGAAGACCTTGAACTCCTTGGCCGCCGCCTGCGTCTGCTCCTCGCTGCCGCGCAGGCCGACGAAGCTGGGGTCGAAGCTGGCCAGATAGGCCTTCAGCAATTGGGCCGTGTCGCGCTCGGGGTCGACGGTGACGAAGACGCCCAGCACCTTGTCGCCATCGGCGCCCAGCGAGCGCTTGACCTCGGCGACCTCGGCCATCGTCGTCGGGCAGACGTCGGGGCACTGGGTGTAGCCGAAGAAAACCACCAGCACCTTGCCCTTGAAATCGGCCAGCGAGCGGGCACGGCCATCCTGGTCGGTCAGGTTGAGCTGGCGGGCGTACTCGGCGCCGGTCAGGTCGATGCCCTTGAAGGCCGGCTTGTCGGGACTGGACTTCTGACAGGCGGCCAGCAGCACCATGGCGGAGGCGGCCAGCGCGGCCAGTGCGAAGCGACGGGTGTTCATGCGATGTAGTGGTCGATCAACAGGGCCGCAAAGAGCAGCGACAGATACCAGATGGAGAACCAGAAGGTCCGGCGCGCCAGCATCTCGGAATAGGCCCGCCACAGCCGGAAGCCATAGGCGCAGAAGCCCAGGCCCAGGCCGACGGCGGCGCACAGGTAGAACCAGCCGCTCATGCCGGTCAGGAAGGGCAGCAGCGTCGCCGCCAGCAGCACCCAGGTGTAGAGCAGGATCTGCAGCCGCGTGTAGTCGTTGCCGTGGGTGACCGGCAGCATGGGCAGGCCGGCGCGGGCGTAGTCCTCGGCGCGGTACAGGGCCAGGGCCCAGAAGTGCGGCGGCGTCCA
>CBHWBD010000243.1:0-7232 GCA_966111775.1 uncultured Comamonadaceae bacterium
GTTCCGTAGGCACAAGCAGTCCGCAGGGACTGCTTGTGTCCGACTCCACCTCGCCCAGCCGGCTCGCGCTGGCGATGTGCTTGCGGCTCGATGCCGCAAGCATCGCCGTCCCGTCGGGTGACCGGCCAAGCCAGTCCTTGGACGAGAGGCTTCAGGAAGTCAGAACGTCAGGATGAAGCAGGCGCCGCCGCCGGGTCGCTTGGCGTGGCGCACCGTGCCGCCCAGGCCATGCACCAGCTGACGCACGACGGCCAGGCCAACGCCGCTGCCGCCCTCGCGGGTTGTGAAGAAGGGCGTGAAGATGCGGTTCTCCAGCCCCGGCGCCACGCCCGGACCGTTGTCGGCCACGGTCAGGCGCAGCCGCGCGCCGCGGCTCAGCGCGACCTCGATGCCGAGGCTGGGCGAAGGCCGTCCGGCGCAGGCCTGCAGGGCGTTCTGCGCCAGGTTGATGAGCACCTGCTCCAGCTGGGCCGCGTCGGTGCGCAGGGCCAGGGTCGCGGGCTCGACGCTGACGGCCACGCGGCCGCCCACAGCCTCCCAGGCGGGGGCGACGAGGCGTTGCACGGCCTGCAGCAACGGCAGCAGCGGCGTGTCGGCCAGGGTGGGTGCCGGCGGCTGGCTGACGCTGCGATAGCGCTCGACGAAACCCTGCAGATGCGAAGCCCGTCGCGCCAGCGTCGCCAGGGCCGCCTGCAGCTCCCCGTGCTCGCCGGCTTCCAGCAGGGCCGGTGCGCTGGCGGCCAGCGAGGCGATCGGCGTCAGCGAATTCATGATCTCGTGGGTCAGCACCTGCACCAGCTGTCGCCAGGCGGCCAGGGCCTCGGTCTCCAGCTCCGACTCGAGGGGTGCGAGGGCCGCGAGACGCCAGGCCTCGCCCTGCACGGTCAGGGCCGACACGGCCAGCACGGCGCGCTCCTGGCCGTGCTCGGTGGGCAGGGTGACGACGCGGCGGCCGGGGTCGGCGTCCAGCAGCGAGATCAGGCTGGCGGGCTCGACGGCGCGGCCGGGTGCGATGAGGCGGCGGGCGGCGGCATTCAGGGCCAGCGGCGGTTTGCCGGCGGTCAATCGCCACAGGGCCAGCGGCGCGTGTTCGAGGGCGGCGTCCAGATCGGGCCGCGGCGCGGGCGGTGGGTCGGGCGGCAGCGGCACGGGCTTGTGGGCGAGGCGGCTCAGCTCCATCCAGCCCAGGCTCGCGGCGATCAGGCCGGCCAATGCACAGGCCACCAGCAGGCGGGGCGAGTCCAGCGACGCGACGGCACCGGCTGCGCAGGCGGCGAGCACCAGCGCGGCAAGAACGACGCGAACCCTTTCAGAGACCATGTTTTTCCAGCTTGCGATACAGCGCAGCCCGGCTGACGCCCAGCAACTTGGCCGCCTGGCTGATATTGCCCTCGGCCTGGGCCAGCGCCGCCTGCACGGCCTCGCGCTCGCGCTGGGCCAGGTCCAGGCCTGGTTCTACGTGTGCCGGCGCCGTCAGCTCCGTCAGGCCGAAATCCGCGAAGGTGAACACCGGCCCGCGCGCCAGCAGCGTCGCGCGCTCGCAGGCCTGGCGCAGCTCGCGCACATTGCCCGGCCATCGGTAGGCGCACAGCCGCGCCAACGCGTCGGGCGTCAGTTCGACGGGGCGCTTGGCGAATTGCCCGAGGTAGTGGCGCAGCAGCAGCGTCACATCCGTGGCACCGCGCTCGCGCAGCGGCGGCACGCGCAGCACCACGGTGTTGAGGCGGTAGAGCAGGTCGGGTCGGAAGCGCTTCGCATCGAAGAGTTCGCGCTCGGGCACGTTGGTCGCGGCCAGCACGCGCACGTCCACGACCACCGGCCTGTCGCTGCCCAGGGGCGTCACCTCGCGGCGCTCCAGCGCGGCCAGCAGCTTGGCCTGTTGCGCGAGCGGCAGGTTGCCGATCTCGTCCAGGAAGAGGGTGCCACCGGCCGCGGCGACGAAGCGCCCGGGCCGCGACTCGCGCGCGTCCGTGAAGCTGCCGCGCTTGTGGCCGAACAGCTCGCTCTCCACCAGGGCATCGGGCAGGGAGCCCATGTCGACGGCCAGCAGCGGGCCGGCCGAACGCGGCGAGGCGTGGTGCAGGGCGCGCGCCACCAGCTCCTTGCCAACGCCGTTCTCGCCGAGGATCAGCACGCTGGCCTCGCTGGCCCCCACCTGCGCGATCTGGGCGTGCAGCGACTGCATGGCCGCCGAATCGCCCAGCAGTTCGCCCGCGGCAGGCGCCGGGGCCCGACGTGCCAGGGCCGCCTGCACGCAGGCCACCAGCCGCTCGTTGGGCCAGGGCTTGGTGATGAAGTCCACCGCGCCGGCCTTCAGCGCCTGCACGGCCAGCTCGACTTCGGCATAGGCCGTCATGACGATGACGGCCGGCGCATCGCGGCGGGCCACCACCTCGCGCAGCAGGGCCAGGCCGGCCGCACCGTCGCTGGCGCCGGGCGTGAAGTTCATGTCCAGCAGCAGCACGTCGGGGGCGATCTCGTCCAGTGCCGCCGCCAGTTCGCGCGGGTCGTTGCGCACGGCGACGGGCGCGAGCTTGCGCAGGGCCAGGCGCGCGGCCAGGGCCACGTCGGGGTCGTCGTCGAGGATCAGCAGGCCGCTCATGGAAGGCCGGGACTCTAAGCGGCCGGTGTGCGGCCGGGCAAGGCGGTGTCCGGAACCGGACAGTCGGGGTGTCCGCAAGCGGACGCTCCAGGTCTGAAAGGCCCTGGCTTCCCAGCCAAACCGGGCTGGCCCGGCTTTTGCACCGAGAGCGTCCATGATGCTTGCCTCCTCCTCCTTCTGGCGCGGTGCCTGGCGCCAGCTGCGCGCCGAGCCCGGCCCGGCCGCCCTCGTCATCGCCGGCCTGGCCCTGGGCCTGGCCCTGACCCTGCTGACCGCCAGCTTCCTGCAGGACGTGCTCTGGCCCGACGGCGACCTGCCCGAAGGCGATCGCCTCGTCGCCTTCGAGTTCAGGGCCCGCGGCCCCGGCGGCATCACGACGGAGTGGTTCGGCTCCGTGCCCACCGTGCCGCTGTATGCGGGCCTTCGCGCCAATGGCGCGCCGGTGCAGGCCATGAGCCGCGTGCTGTTCACCGAGCTGCAGGCCCGCGCCACCGATGCGCAGGGCGTGCAGCGCAGCAGTCGCCTGCCCATCGCGCTGGCCGATGCCGACATCCAGGACCTGTTCGGCCTGCGGCCGCTGGTCGGCAACCTGACCGAGGCCCTGTCCACGCCCGAGGGCATTGCACTGAGTGCCGAGTCCGCCGAGAAGCTCTTCGGCACGACGCAGGGCGTGGTGGGCCGCAGCTTCACCATCGCCCTGCCGCCCGACCCCGAGGGCCGCAGCCCGGCCATGCAGTTCTCGCTGACCGTCAAGGCCGTGCTGCCCACGCCCAACCCCAACGGCACGCTGAACTTCGGTGGCCTCGCCGGCTTCAATGCGCCGGCCGCGAAGGCTTATCTGGCGCGCTCCGACAGCTGGTATCTGGCCAACGGCCAGCTCCATGCCCGTCTGCAGCCCGGCGCCCGGCCCGAGCAGCTGGGCGTGCTCGCACAGCAGCTGATGGACCAGCAGCCCATCCCGCCCGGCTTCCCGATGGACTTCCTGAAGGGCGGCGGCAAGGCCGCCTACCTCCGTGCCCTGCCCATGGCCGACATCGGCCTGCATGGGGCCGGCAGCCCGCAACGGCGGCTGCAGCTCGGCAGCCTGGCCGCCGCGGCCTTTGGCGTGCTGGCCCTGGCCGTCATCAACTTCGTCAACCTGTGGAGCGTGCGCACCCTGCGCCGCCAGCGCGAGATCGGCCTGCGCAAGTCGCTGGGAGCGGGCGCCCGCCAGCTGGGCTGGCAGTTCTTCGCCGAGGCCGCCGTCGTGGCCGGCCTGGCCGGTGCCCTCGGCCTGCTGCTGGCCTGGTGGGCCACGCCCGTGGCCGAGGCGCTGATGCAGCGCCCGTTCCAGGCGACCGTGCTCGGGGCCGGCATGGTCGTCCTGACCGGTCTGCTGTGTGGGTTCATCGCCGCCCTCAGTGCCCTGCCACTGACGGCCATCGCGCTGCGCGTGCGGCCCGCCGAGTCCCTGGCCGGCCGCAGCCACAGCGAGGGTCGGGCCAGCCGATGGCTGCGCCGCGTGATGACGACGCTGCAGTTCGGCGCTGCCGCCGTGTTCGCAACGCTGGCCTTCACGGTGCTGTGGCAGGCCGAGCACAGCGTCGGCATCCCGCGCGGCTTCGAGATCCAGGATCGCGTCGCCATCGAGCTGCCCTGGGAGGCCCAGCCGGCGCAGACGAATGCGCTGCTGGAGCGCATCCGCGGCTGGCCCGAGGTCATCACTGCCGCCGCCGCCGAGGACGTGCCCGGACGCGACTTCGCCAGCTGGTTCGGCGAGTTCCGCAGCCCCGACGGCAAGTCGGTCAGCCTGCGCACCGGCGTGGGCTTCACGCCCGGCTATTTCCAGCTCTATGGCATGAAAGTCATCGCCGGCCGGCTGTCGGCCGACCACAAGTCCGACGTGGCCCAGTACGCCATCGTGCTGGACCGCAACGCGGTGCGCATCCTCGGCTTCGCCAGCCCCGAGGCGGCGGTGGGGCAGACGCTGGGCACGGCGCCCAACATCGACGACGGCAAGCCGGCGACGGTGGTGGCCGTCATCGAGGACATCCGCCTCGAAGGCCCGCGCAGCCCGCCGCAACCGCATGCCATCCGCCCCGTGGTGGAGCGCGGCGCCGGCGTCATCGGTGTGCACAGCCGCGACCCCCAGGTCACCATGGCCAAGCTCACCGCCCTGGTCCACGACCGTTTCCCTGACGCGCCCGTCGCGGCCCTGCCCATGCGCGACATGCTGCTGCAGAAAGTGGCCGACGACACGCGGCTGGGCCAGCTGGTGGGTATCGCCGGCCTGATGGCCCTGGGTCTCGCGGCCGTCGGCATCTACGCGCTGGCCGCCTACACCCTGCGCCTGCGTGAGCGCGAGATCGTGCTGCGCAAGCTGCACGGCGCCGGCGCCGGTGCGGTGGCCGGCCTGCTGGCGCGCGAGTTCGCCGGCGTGCTGGCCGTGGCCTGTGCCGTGGCCCTGCCGGTAGCGGCCTGGATGTCGCAGCGCTATCTGGCGGACTTCGTCGAGCGCGCGCCAGTGGGACCGGCCTCGCTGTGGGTGCTGCTGGCCGCCGCGGCGCTGCTCGTCGTCGTGACGGCGCTGGCCGTGGCGCGCCATCTGCACGCCGCGCTGGCCCTGCGCCCCTTGCAGGCGCTCAGGGGATGAGCGCTGTGCTGAGTTCCGGCGCCGCCATGGACAGGCGCGTCAAGGCGCCGTCGCGGCGCTGGGCTGTCGCTCTCACCGCAGCGGCGGCACTGGCGGCGGCCGGGCTGCTGTCGCACTACTGGCCGCGTGGCACGCCGGTGTCGCGAGCCGATGTGGAGATCGCGGCTGCCAGGACCGGCCCCTTCCGCGACGTCGTCGTCGGCCGCGCGGCGGTGCTGCCTCTGCAGTCGGTGCTGCTGGATGCGACCGAGGACGGGCGCGTCGAGCAGGTGCTGGTCAAGGACGGCGCGAGTGTCGAAGCCGGCCAGCTCCTCGTCGTGCTGGCCAGCAGCCAGCGCGCCCAGGAGCTGATGGCGCGCTCCAGCGAGGCGGCCCAGCAGCTCGCCAATCTCGCCACCTTCCGTGCCGGCCTGGCCCAGGCCCAGGCCGCGCAGCGCCGCGAGCTGACCCAGGCCGAGTTCGAGCTGGAGCGCGTGCGCCGCCTGCACGAGCGCAACCGCGACCTGGCCGCCCAGGGCTTCCTGTCGCCGTCGGCGCTGGAGGATTCGGCCGACAAGCTGGCGATGGCGCAGCGCCTGTTCACGCAATTGCAGACCGACGGCCGCGAGGAGCTGCGCACCCGCGAGCAGTCGGTGCAGGCCATGCAGCGCGCCGTCGCCGACCTGGACCAGCGCCTGGGCGCCATGCGCACCGCCAGCGAAGGCCTGGCCGTGCGCGCGCCGGTAGCCGGCCGCGTGACCGGCCTGACGCTGCAGGTCGGCGAGAGCGTGCGCACCGGCAGCCGCATCGCCCGCCTGGACAGCCTGGGCCGCTTCAAGCTGGAGCTGCGGCTGGACGAATTCCATCTTGCCCGCGTGCGCGAAGGCCTGGCCGCCGAGCTGCTGCACGAGGGCCGTCGCCACGGCCTGCATGTCGCGCGCATCGACCCCCAGGTCAAGGACGGCCGCTTCAGCGTCGAACTCAGCTTCGACGCCGAGCCGCCGGCCCTGCAGGTCGGCCAGAACCTGGACCTGCGCCTGACCCTGGGCGAGGGCGGCCCCGCCCTGCTGCTGCCCGACGCCGGCTTCTATGCCGACACCGGCGGCGCCTGGGCCTTCGTGCTCGACGCCGACGGTCGCCACGTCCAGCGACGCGAGCTCAAGCTCGGCCGCCGCGCCGATGGCGTCGTCGAAGTCCTCGGGGGCCTGCAGCCCGGCGAGCAGGTCGTCGTCTCCCCGTATCGCGCCTTCACCGGCGCCACCGCTCTTCAACTGGACTGACCATGTTCAAGCTCAAGCAACTGACCAAGACCTTCCGCTCCGGCGACATCGAGACCACGGCCCTGGACCGCATCGACCTCGACATCGAGGCCGGCGAATACCTGGCCATCACCGGCCCCTCGGGCTGCGGCAAGTCGACGCTGCTGGGCATCCTCGGCCTGCTCGATGCGCCGTCGGGCGGCGAATACTGGTTCGACGGCCACAACGTCGCGGGCTGGGGCGAGAAGCAGCTCAACACGCTGCGGCGCGGGCGCATCGGCTTCGTCTTCCAGAGCTTCAACCTCATCGACGACCTCAGCGTGGCCGAGAACATCGGGCTGGCGCTGGAATACGGCGAGCTGCCCGCGCGTGCGCGGCGCGAGCGCGTCGACGAGGTGATGGAGCGCCTTGGCATCGCCCACCGCGCCGGCCACCGGCCCAGCCAGTTGAGCGGCGGGGGCCCGCCCCCCGGGGGGCCCCCCCCCCCCCCCACCCCCCCGGCCCCCCCGGGGGGCGCCACTCAAGGAATCTGTACTGGTCACCGAGTCGTGCTACTACCTCGTGAACGAACCGTCTCAGGTGGGAGACAAGTAGTACAGACAAATACAGCTATAGAGGCAAGCAATTCGATCAGTTTCTAATATTGTGAGTATTATCCACTATTCTATTGCAGTTCAACTGCCTACTTCACCGCTGACGACCTCGTTGAAACGTTTTCCGGTCATCGACGTGTCAATGCGAAATACGCCTGTGTAAATTC
>CBHWBD010000244.1:0-7190 GCA_966111775.1 uncultured Comamonadaceae bacterium
TGGCCAGCGCAATGATGGTGCCGATCTTCAGGAAGGTGCTGAGGTAGTCGCGCGGCGCCAGCAGCAGCCACACCGGGATGCAGGCGGCGACGAAGCCGTAGCCGATCAGCAGGCCGACCAGCGTCGTGGGCTGCAGCGTGAAGATGGGCGCGAGCGTCGGGCTCTCGCTGACCGCCTGGCCGCCGAAGATGGCCGCCATCAGCAGCGCGAAGCCGATCACCGACACCTCGCCGATGTGGCCCGGGCGGATGAAGCGCAGGTAGACGCCCATGAACAGCGCGACCGGAATCGTCGCCGCCACCGTGAACAGCCCCCAGGGTGAATCGGCCAGGGCCTTCACCACGATCAGGGCCAGCACCGCCAGGATGATGATCATGATCATGAAGGCGCCGAACAGCGCGATCAGACCCGGCACCGTACCCATCTCCTGCTTGACGAGGTCGCCGAGCGACCGGCCGTCACGCCTCGTGGAGATGAAGAGCACGATGAAGTCCTGCACCGCACCGGCGAAGACGACGCCGGCCAGGATCCACAGCAGACCCGGCAGATAGCCCATCTGGGCCGCCAGCACGGGGCCGACCAGCGGGCCGGCGCCGGCGATCGCCGCGAAGTGGTGGCCGTAGAGCACATGCTTGTTGGTGGGCACGTAGTCCAGGCCGTCGTTGTACTTCCAGGCGGGCGTCTGCCGGCGCGCATCCAGCCCCAGCACCTTGTCGGCGATGAACAGGCTGTAGTAACGGTAGGCGATGAGGTAGGTGCACAGGGCGGCGGCCACGACCCACAGCGCGCTGATCGTCTCGCCGCGGCTCAGGGCCACGGTGGCGAGGGATACGGCACCGAGGATCGCGACACCCGCCCAGGCGAGGTGGCGGCGCAGGTTCTGCATGGGGCTTGTCTCCGTTGCGGTGCGCACGTCGAAGGGGCGGCGCTACCGTGAGCGAAGTCTCGGAAAACGAGGCCCCCGGGGCATCGGTCAAGCCACGCAGGGGCGCCACGCGGCAATACCTAAGGGTCAACCCGGACTACACCCGCTTACCAATGCCCGGCCAGGCCCGTCAACGTCGGCCCCCGACCGGCGTTGTTCGTGCACGGCCAGCATCTTGCTGAGCCCCATAGGAGTACCGCCATGTTCCGCACCGTTCTTGCCGCCCTTGCCACCACGGCTGCCCTGCTGGGTGCCACGTCCGCCCAGGCCGGCACGCACTGGTCCGTCGGCATCAGCCTGCCCGCCACCGGCGTCGTCGTGTCCAACGGCGGCTACTACGCCCCGGCACCCGCACCCGTCTACTACGAACCGGCTCCGGTCTACTACGAAGCGGCCCCGGTCGTGCGTTACGCGCCCGCCCCCCGCTACGTCGAGCGTGACGTCTACTACGCCCCGCCTCCGCGGGTGGTCTATGAGCGCCGCTGGGAAGGCCGCGACGACCGTTGGGACCACGGCCACCGCGATCACGGCGACCGAGGTGACCGCTGGGGTCACGACCGCGACGACTACGGCCCGCGCCGTGGCCGCTGAAACTGACGCTCAACGCTGCTGGCGAATCTCCGCCAGCAGCTGTTGAAGGTCAGGCAGATCGAAGGGCTTGAGCAAGGCCCTCACATGGGGTCCGAAGTCCGACAGGTCTGACTTCATCGCATAGCCCGACGAAAACACGACCCAGGCCTCGGGCGCACTGCGCAGGATGGCGCGGGCCAGGTCGACGCCCGACATCTGCGGCAGGCTGACGTCGGTCAGCACCAGGTCGAAGCGGTCCGGCGAATACATCGCCAGGGCCTCTTCGGCCGTGGCGCAGCTTTCCAGCTGCAAGCCGACCTCCTCGAGCAGATAGCCGATCTGCTCGCGCAGATCCTCGTTGTCTTCCACAAACAGCACTCGCAAATCCAACTCCTCGGGGGCGACCGGCTGGCGGCTGAGCGAAAGCTCCGCCACGGCCCGGGCCAGCAAATGGGGTGAGACGGCCTTGGGCAGGCAGCGCTGGAAGCCGGCTTCGAGGGCCGCCTCGCGGTCGGCGGCGCGCACATAGGCCGTGACGGCGGCAGCGGGCAGGTCGGCCGGCCCCAGGGCCAGTTGCCGCCGCACATGGCGGATCAGGTCGTAGCCGCCCATGCCCGGCATGCCGAGATCGCTGAGCAGCACGTCAAAGCTCTGCTCGCGCAGCAGCGCGAGCGCCGCTTCGCCCGACTCGGCGGTGACCACCCGGGCCCCGCGCTCGGACAGCAGGCGGGCATGGACCTCCAGCACGTCGGGATGATCGTCGACCAGCAGCACGCGCACGCCGGCGATCGAGGGTTCGACGCCGCCGGCCTCGGTCTCGAAACCCGCTGACGTCGATGGGCCCGCGCGGGGCAGGCGCACGCTGAAGGTCGACCCCTGGCCGGGGCCGGCGCTGTGCGCCGCCACCTCGCCGCCATGCAGCTCGACCAGGTTCTTGACGATGGACAGGCCCAGGCCCAGACCACCGTGCACGCTGGTGGCCGTGCCGTCGGCCTGGGTGAAGCGATCGAACAGCTGGGGCAGGAAGGCCGGGTCTATGCCCTGGCCGGTGTCGCTGACGGCAATCTCCACGACGGGCCCGTTCAGCCGCGTCGACAGCGTGACGCTGCCGCCCACCGACGTGAACTTCATCGCATTGGTCACGAGGTTCATGACGACCTGGGTCAGTCGCCGCGCATCGCCGAAGACTTCGGCCGCCTCGGGTGCGAGGTGCAGCACGATGTCGAGCTGGCGCTGCTGGGCCGTCGGCCGCGCCGTATCGGCCGCGCCGGCCACGATGCCGTTCAGGTCCACCCGCTCGACATTCATCAGCTGCTTGCCGGCGACGATGCGGCTCATCTCCAGCAGGTCGTCGACGAGGACGGCCTGGGCCTGGGCATTGCGGGCAATGGCCTGGATGCCGCGCTGCTGCATGGCCGGCTGCACGCTGGGGTGGGTCAGCACATTGACCCAGCCGAGGATGGCCGCCAGCGGCGTGCGCAGCTCGTGGCTGATGGCGGCGACGAACTCCTCCTTGGCGCGCGACGCCTGGTCGGCGGCGCCACGCGCAGCCTGCTCGGCGGCCAGCAATTGCTCGCGGCGCAGCTGCAGCTCGCGGCGGTCGGTGATGTCGTGGAAGTAGACCGACAGGCCATCGTGGGACGGATAGCAATGGCATTCCACCCAGCGCTCCGTCGAGGCGGGCACCAGGGCTTCGAAGGACACGGCCTGGCCCTTGGCCCGCGCACTCGCGAAGCCTGCCTCGAATTCGCCACCGGCACCGAACACGTCGGCACTGCGCCGCCCGGTCAGCTCGGCGGCCTGGCGGCCCAGCAGGCGGGCGCCCTGCTCGTTGACATAGCCGACAAGCCCGTCATGCTCGATGACGAGCAGGCCATCCGTGATGCTGCTCATCATGGCGCGCAGGCGTCGGTCAGCGGCCTGGAAGGCCTCGGTGCGCTCGGTGACGCGGCCCTCCAGCGTCTCGTTGAGTTCGCGCAGCAGTTCCTCGGCGCGGCGCCTTTCTTCCACCTCGGCCTGCAGGGCCATGTTGGCGCGCTGCAGCTGGCGGGTCTTGCGATCCAGTTCGGCGAAGACCGCCACCTTGGAGCGCAGCACCGCCGGGTTCACCGGCTTGTGCAGATAGTCCACGGCCCCCGAGCCATAGCCCTGCAGCCGGTGCTGATCCTGATCGAAATAGGCCGTCAGGAAGATGATGGGCAGGTGGGCGTTGCGCTTGCGCTCCTTGATCATCTGCGCCAGCTCGATGCCGTTCATGTCGGGCAGCTGGATGTCCAGCACCATGACGGCGAACTCCTGGCTCATCAGCGCGAGCAGGGCCTGGTCGGCCGACAGCGCGCGCACGATGCGATAGCCCGGATCGGCCAGCACGCTCTCCAGCACCAGCAGATTGGCCGGCTCGTCGTCGACGATGAGGATGTTGGTGAGCTCGTCCACGCCCGCTCTCGCCTCCAGGATGTCGGTCGTCTGCATCGCCATCAACGGTACAGCCACACGCGCATCAGCGACAGCAGCTGCGCGGTGTTGACCGGTTTGGAGATGTAGTCGCTCGCGCCGGCCTCCAGGCATTTCTCGCGGTCGCCCTTCATGGCCTTGGCCGTCAGGGCCAGGATGGGCAGGTTGCGGAACTCGGCGTGGGAGCGGATCTCGCGCATGGTCTCGTAGCCGTCCATGTCCGGCATCATGATGTCCATCAGCACGAGGTCGAGATCGGGCGTGTGCTGGATGATCTCCACGGCGGCGCGGCCGCTGGTGGCGGTCAGCACCTGCATCTCCTGGTTCTCCAGCAGCGTCGTCAGCGCGAAGATGTTGCGGGCGTCGTCGTCCACCACCAGCACGCGGCGGCCGCGCAGCATCTCCGCCGCGCCGTGCAGCTTCTGCAGGATGTCCTGCTTGTTCTGCGGCAGCTCGGTGACGACGCGGTGCAGGAAGAGCGCCGTCTCGTCCAGCAGGCGCTCGGGGCTTTGCACGTCCTTCAGCACCACGCTCTTGGCCAGGGCGCGCAGCTGCTTCTGCTCGGCGCCGGAGAGGTCCTTGCCGGTGAAGACGACGACGGGCACGCTCGCCAGCGCGGGATCGGCATGCAGCTTCTCCAGCAGGGCGAAGCCGCTGACGTCGGGCAGGCGCAGGTCGAGCACGATGCAGTCGAAGGCCTGGTCGCGCAGCAGCTCCAGCGCTTGGGCGCCGGTGCCGGCGGTCTCCAGGTCGATGTCGTCATGGTCGAGCAGTTCGACGATGGCCTGGCGCTCGATGTCGTTGTCCTCGATGACGAGCAGGCGCTTGGTGCGCGGCACCGTGAAATCGCGGATGCGGTCCAGGGCCGCCTCCATCTCCTCGCTGGTGGAGGACTTCACCACGTAGCTGAAGGCGCCGTGGGCCAGGCCGTGGTTGCGGTCCTCCTCGGCGACGCTGAAGATCTGCACGGGGATGTGGCGGGTCAGCGGGTCCAGCTTGAGCTGGTTGAGCACCGTCCAGCCCAGCATGTCGGGCAGGAAGATGTCCAGCGACACGGCCGTCGGCTTGAAGCGCCGCGCCAGCTCCAGGCCCAGACTGCCCTTCAGCGCCACCAGGCCCTTGAAGCCGCGGTCACGCGCCAGGCCCAGCACGATGCGCGCGAAGTGAGGGTCATCCTCGATGATGAGCAGCACCGAGTCGCCCTCGACGATGTTGTCGCGGTCGTCGGGCACCGTCGTCTCGCGCACCAGCGGCAGGTTGCTGCGCGGCGCCTGGGCGGGGCGGCCGCGCTCGGGCGGGGCCATGCGGGCGCTGTCGGCACCGGCGAAATGCAGCGGCAGGAAGAGGGTGAAGGTGCTGCCATGGCCATGCACGCTGGACAGGCGGATCTCACCGCCCAGCAGCGCCGCCAGCTCGCGGCTGATGGCCAGGCCCAGGCCGGTACCGCCGTATTTGCGCGAGGTGCCGGCGTCGGCCTGCTGGAAGGCCTCGAAGATCAGGCGCTGCTTCTCGGGGGCGACACCGATGCCGGTGTCTTCCACCGCGAAGGCCAGCACCTGGGGCGCCTTGGACAACACCGGGTGCTCGGTGCTCCAGCCCTCGCTGGCCAGGCTGACGCGCAGCTCCACATGGCCGTGGGCCGTGAACTTGACGGCGTTGGACAGCAGGTTCTTCAGGATCTGCTGCAGGCGCTTGGCGTCGCTTTCCATGCTGCGCGGCAGGTCGTCGGCGAACAGCAGGCGCAGCGGCAGGGCCTTGGCTTCGGCCACATGGCGGAAGTTGCGGTCGATGTTGTCGCGCAGCGAAGCGAAGGCGATGTCCTCGATTTCCACCGTCACCGTGCCCGACTCGATCTTGGACAGGTCCAGGATGTCGTTGATGAGGTGCAGCAGGTCCGAGCCCGAGGAATTGATGTTGCGCGAGAACTCGACCTGCTTGCTGCTGAGGTTGCCGTCGTTGTTGCCGGCCAGCTGCTGGCTCAGGATCAGGATGGAGTTCAGCGGCGTGCGCAGCTCGTGCGACATATTGGCCAGGAACTCCGACTTGTACTTGGACGTCAGCGCCAGCTCGGCCGCCTTGTCCTCCAGCGCGTGGCGGGCCTGCTCCACTTCGGCGTTCTTGCGCTCGACCTCCTCGTTCTGCTCGGCCAGCAGCCGGGCCTTGGTGCCGAGCTGCTCGTTGGTCTCCTGCAGCTCGCTCTGGCGCGACTGCAGCTCCACCGTCAGCTGCTGGGACTGGGCCAGCAGGGCCTCGGTGCGCATGGTCGCCTCGATGGTGTTGAACACCGCGCCGATGCTCTGGGTCAGCAGCTCCAGGAAGGCCAGCGAGCCGCTGCTGAAGGGCTGCAGCGTGGCCAGTTCGATGACGGCCTTGGTCTGGCCCTCGAAAAGCACCGGCAGCACGACCACGCTGACGCGCGTCGCCTGTCCCAGGCTGGACGAGATGGCGACGAAGTCCGAGGCGATGTCGGCCAGCAGGGTGCTGCGCTTTTCCAGCGCGCACTGGCCGACCAGGCCTTCGCCCATCTCGATGATGGGGGCCAGGCGGACGGCGCCCGACTGCGCATAGCTCGCCAGCAGCCGCAGCTGCTGGCGGTTGTCGCTCTCGGCGCCGGCCACGTGATAGATGGTGCCCTGGTGGGCCTGCACCAGCGGCGCCAGCTCGGTCAGCAGCATCTGGCTGACCGTCTGCAGCTCGCGCTGGCCCTGCAGCATGCCGGTGAACTTGGCGAGGTTGGTCTTCAGCCAGTCCTGCTCGCGGTTGCGCTCGGTCGTCTCGCGCAGATTGGAAATCATCGTGTTGATGTTGTCCTTGAGCTCGGACACCTCGCCCTTGGCTTCCACCTGAATCGCGCGCGTCAGGTCGCCCTTGGTCACGGCCGTCGCCACCTCGGCGATGGCGCGCACCTGGGTCGTCAGGTTGGCGGCCAGCAGGTTGACGTTGCCGGTCAGGTCCTTCCAGGTGCCCGAGGCGCCCGGCACGTGGGCCTGGCCGCCCAGGCGCCCGTCCACGCCCACCTCGCGCGCCACGTTGGTCACCTGCTCGGCGAAGGTGGCCAGGGTGTCGGTCATGTTGTTGATGGTGTCGGCCAGGGCGGCCACCTCGCCCTTGGCCTGCACGGTCAGGCGTTGCGTCAGGTTGCCGTTGGCCACGGCCGTCACGACCTTCACGATGCCGCGCACCTGTTCGGTCAGGTTGGAGGCCATGAAGTTGACGTTGTCGGTCAGGTCCTTCCAGGTGC
>CBHWBD010000245.1:0-7158 GCA_966111775.1 uncultured Comamonadaceae bacterium
TGTCGCCGTAGCCGTTTTCGATGGCGTCGATGGCGACGGAGACGAAGTCGCCGACTTGGACTTCCAGTTCGCCCTGGTCGTTCTTGAATTCGTCGATGGGCACATAGGCCTCGGACTTCAGGCCGGCGTTGACGACGACGAAGTTGTGCTCGACACGAACGACTTCGGCCGAGATCACTTCGCCAGCGCGCATGTCGGAGCGCTGCAGCGACTCCTCGAACATTGCGGCAAAGGATTCCATGCCGGAAGCGGCGGTTTGGGTTTGGGACATGTTGATAGATCCTGGTGCGGCGGGGAACCCCGACGCGGCGTGCAGACGAGCTGCGGGTTAAGTTGTTGACATCGCGGCCCTCAGTGAACTGACGTTCGGAGGGAAGGGCCGCGGGCCGTGGCTTCTCAAGCCTGGACCTTTTTGAAGACCCGTCAGTAACGAGCCGTCAAAAAGGCCGGCGCTTTTGCCACCAGTCCAGCACCTGGGTCACCGATTCCTCGATGCCCAGCGCCGAGTTGTCCAGCAACAGCGCGTCTTGTGCGGGAGCCAGAGGTGAGGCCGAGCGGTTCTTGTCCCGTTCGTCCCGCGCCTCCAAATCTTCGCGCAAGCTCTCGATATTAGCCGAAATCCCTTTGGAAATCAATTGCTTATACCGGCGCTCGGCGCGCGTGGCGGCGCTGGCCGTGAGGAATACCTTGAGCGCGGCATCCGGGAAGATGGCCGTGCCCATGTCCCGGCCGTCGGCCACCAGGCCAGGCAGGCGACGGAAGTCCAGCTGCAGCTGGTTCAGGGCCTGGCGCACCTCGGCGTGGGCAGCCACCTGGGAGGCCAGCAGGCCGGTGGCTTCGGCACGCAGCCGGGCGCTTACGTCTTCGGCGCCCAGGAACACCTGGCCATTGCTGAAACGCAGTTGCAGCGTCGGCACGATGGCGGCCACGGCCTGGCCATCGTCGAGATTCAGGCCGGCGCGGCGCGCGGCCAAGCCGGTGACGCGGTAAAGGGCGCCGGAATCCAGCACGCCGAAACCCAAGGCCTTGCCGACCTCGTCCGCGAGCGTGCCCTTGCCGGAAGCGGTCGGGCCGTCGATGGTGATGACGGGAATGTCTGCGGCCTTCGCCGCGACGACGCCGAACAGGGTCTCGAAATAGTCCGGGAAGGTCTTGGCGACGCAATGCGGCTCGAGGATGCGCACCGGCACGGCTTGGTCGGTGACCAGACCATTGAAGGCAGCCAGCGAGAAGCACATGGCGACGCGGTGGTCGTCATAGGTGTGGATGGCGGCGGCCTTCCAGTCGCGCAGCGGCTGCACGCGGATCCAGTCCGGGCCTTCCTCGACCGTCGCACCCAGCTTGCGCAGCTCGGTGGCCATCGCGGCGATGCGGTCGGTCTCCTTGACGCGCCAGCTGGCGATATTGGTCAGTGTCGTCGGGCCATCGGCGTACAGCGCCATGACGGTCAGCGTCATCGCCGCGTCGGGGATGTGGTTGCAGTCCAGCGTGATGCCCTTCAGCGGCCAGGCGCCGCGCCGGACTTCCAGCCAGTTCGGGCCGGCCTGGACCTCAGCGCCCATGGCGGCGGCGGCCTCGATGAAGCGCACATCGCCCTGCAGGGATTCGCTGCCCACGCCTTCGATGCGGATGGGCGTGTCGGCGGCGGCGATGGCACCCAGGCCGACGAAATAGGAGGCCGAGGACGCGTCGCCCTCGACGAAGACCTCGCCCGGCGAGCGGTAGCGGCTGCCGGCCGGGATGACGAAGGCCTCCCAGCCCTCGCGCTTCACTTCGATGCCGAAGCGCGCCAGCAGGGCCAGCGTGATCTCGATATACGGCTTGGAGATCAGCTCGCCGATGACCTCGACGCGGACGTCCTGCTCGGCCACGAGCGGCAGGGCCAGCAGCAGGGCGGTCAGGAACTGGCTGGAGACGTCGCCGCGCACGCGCACCGGCGTGTCCAGGGCCAGCCTCGACGGGCCGCGCAGGCGCAGCGGCGGGTAGCCGGCATTGCCCAGGTCGTCGATCTCGCAGCCCAGGCCGCGCAGCGCGTCGACCAGGTCGCCGATGGGGCGCTCGTGCATGCGCGCCACGCCGGAAACCTCGAAGCTGCCGCCTTGCGTGGCGGCCAGCACTGCGAGGGCGGCGGTGAGGGGGCGCATGGCCGTGCCGGCATTGCCCAGGAAGAGCTTGGCCTCCTTGGCACGCAGTTGGGCGCCGAGGCCGTCGATGACGATGGCTTCGCCTTCGCGCCAGACGCCGCAGCCCAGCGCCCGCAGCGCGTCCAGCATGACGGCCGTGTCGTCGGAAGCCAGCAGGTCACGCACGACCGTCTTGCCTTCGCTGAGCGCGGCCAGCAGCAGCACGCGGTTGGAAATGCTCTTGGAGCCGGGCAGGCGCACCGTGCCTGCGGCGCCGCGCAGCGGCGGCAGGTCGAGGAAGGGGATCTTGAACATCACTTGCCGGCCGGGCGGCCGGGTGGGGAAACGGGGGGCGGATTGCCCCAGGCGGAGCGGCCTTCGGAAATGGGGCGCAGCGCGGCCTCGAGGCTGGCGGCGTCGCCGGATTCAATCAGGGCCTCGAGTTGGTCCAGCATGGTGCGGAAGCGCTTGGACTGGGCCAGTACCTCGTGCTTGTTGGCCAGGAGAATGTCGCGCCACACGGCGGGCTCGCCGGCGGCGATGCGGGTGAAGTCGCGAAAGCCCGGTCCAGCCAGGCTGAGATAGTCGCGCGCCGCCGGTTGCTCGGCGATGGCCTGGAAGTAGGCGAAGGCCAGCAGATGCGGCAGGTGGCTGACGGCGGCAAAGGCCGCGTCGTGGTTGTGCGGCCGCATCTTCAGCACCGTGGCGCCCAGGGCCGACCAGATGTCCGTCGCGCGTTGCACCAGCATCGGGTTGGTGAAGGGCTGCGGCGTCAGGATGACCTGGCGGCCCTCGTAGAGCGTGGCCTCGGCGTGCTGCACGCCGCCCGACTCCTTGCCGGCGATGGGGTGGCAGGGCACGAAGCTCGCCGCCCGGTCACCCAGCGCACGGCGCGAGGCCTCGATGACGTCGCACTTCGTCGAGCCCACGTCCATGAACAGGACGCCCGGGTTGACGAGGTGGCGGATGGCCTTGAGCGTGCTCTCGGTGGCCGACACGGGGACGGCGATCAGCACGATGTCCGAGCCCGACACCGCGAGCAGGGCCGATTCGGCGGCGACGTCGATGACGCCGAGCTTCTTGGCCTGCTCCGTCGTCGACGGCGACTTGCTGTAGCCGACGACACGCTTGACCAGGCCGGCCTTCTTCATCGCCAGCGCAAAACTGCCGCCCATCAGGCCGCATCCGATCACGCCGAGCTGGTTGAACATGATTTAGTTTTTCACCGGGTAGGCGCCCAGCATCTTGAAGAAGGCGCAGAGCTCGCGCAACTCGTTCAGCGCTGCAGCGACGTGAGGCTGGGTCGGGTGGCCGTCAAGGTCGATGTAGAAGTAGTAATCCCACTGGCCGGTGCGGGCTGGGCGGGACTCCAGGCGGGTCATGGAGACGCCATGCTTCTTCAGCGGCACCAGCAGGTCATGCATGGCGCCGGGGCGGTTGGGCACGGAGACGACCAGGCTGGTGCAGTCGCGGCCGGTGGCCGGCGGCGTTGCCATGGTCTGGGGCAGCGTGATGACGGCGAAGCGCGTGCGGTTGTAAGCCTCGTCCTGGATGGCGTGGGCCACGATGTGCAGGCCGAACAGCGTGGAGGCGCGCTCGCTGCCCAGGGCCGCCCAGGCCGGGTTCTCGGCTGCCAGGCGCGAGCCTTCGGCATTGCTGGACACCGCGCGGCGTTCGACATCGGGCAGGTGCTTGTTCAGCCAGTTCTGGCACTGGGCCAGGGCCTGGGGATGCGCGAGCACCGCCTCGATGCCGTGCATGGACGGCTCCTTGCGCATCAGGTTGTGGCGGATCAGCAGGCTGACCTCGCCGACCACGTGGCAGGGCGTGTGCAGGAAGAGGTCCAGCGAGCGCGTGACGACGCCCTCGGTCATGTTCTCCACGCCGACGACGCCGAACTGCGCGCTGCCGCTGGCCGTCGCGTGGAAGACCTCGTCGAAGTTGGCGCAGTAGGTCATGTCGGCCGCGCCACCGAAGTACTCGAGGGCGGCCTGCTCGCAGAAGGTGCCCATCGGACCCAGCACGGCGACGCGCTGCGGCGACTCCAGGGCCAGGCAGGCGGACATGATCTCGCGCCAGATGGCCGACACATGCTCGGCCTTCAGCGGGCCGGGGTTGGCAGCGCGGATCTTGTCGATGACCTGGGCGACACGGTCCGGGCGGAAGAAGGGCGTGCCTTCGGCGCGCTTGATCTCGCCGACCTGTTCGGCGACGCGGGCGCGTTGGTTCAGCAGTTCCAGCAACTGCTTGTCCAGACCGTCGATCTGGCCGCGCAGCGCCAGCAGGGCATGGGAGGCGACGGGTTCAGCCATGGCGGGCCTCGAAATCCTTCATGAACGACACCAGGGCCTGCACGCCTTCCAGCGGCATCGCGTTGTAGATGGAGGCGCGCATGCCGCCTACCGACTTGTGGCCCTTGAGCTGCAGCAGGCCGGCCGCCTTGGCCTCAGACAGGAAGCTGTCGTTCAGCTTCTCGTCCTTCAGGAAGAAGGGCACGTTCATGCGCGAGCGGCAGGTGGCGTCGACGCGGTTCTCGTAGAAGCCGGACGCGTCCAGGGCCGAATAGAGCAGGGCGGCCTTGTCGATATTGCGCTGCTCGATGGCCGCGAGGCCGCGCCTGCCGGCGTATTCGAGGCTCTTGACCCACTGGAACACCAGGCCGGCGACGTAGATGCCAAACGTCGGCGGCGTGTTGTACATGGAGTTGTTCGCCGCCACGGTCTCGTAGTTGAAGGCCGTGGGGCAGATGTCCAGGGCGCGGCCGAGCAGGTCTTCGCGCACGAAGACCAGGGTCAGGCCCGCGGGGCCGATGTTCTTCTGTGCGCCGCCGAAGGCCAGGCCGACGCGGCTCCAATCGATGGGGCGCGACAGCAGGTGCGACGAGCAGTCGATGACCAGGGGCACGCCGTGGGTCAGATGCGGCAGGTCGTGGAACTCGACGCCGTCGATGGTCTCGTTGGTGCAGACGTGGACGTAGGCTGCGTCGTCGCGCAGTTGCCAGTCCCTGGGGATGATTCGGCCGTTGCCTTCAGCGGCCACGTGCACATCGGCATAGCGGCGCGCCTCGGACGCGCTCTTGCGCGACCAGGAGCCGGTGACGACGACGTCGACCTTGCCGCCGCGACTCAAGTTCAGCGGCACGATGGCGTTCTCGCCCAGGCCGCCGCCCTGCATGAAGAGGATGCGGACGTTGGCCGGCACGGCGAGCAACTCGCGCAGATCGGCCAGGGCTGTTTCCAGGATGCTGCCGAATTCCTTGCCGCGGTGGCTCATCTCCATGACGCTCATGCCGCTGCCGCCCCAGTCCAGCATCTCGCTCGCCACCCGGTGCAGCACCGGTTCGGGGAGGGTCGCCGGGCCGGCGGAGAAATTGAACGGGCGGGCAGTGGTCATCGAGGTGAGAGCGGCTACTTCTTGGGCGCCGAAGCTGCGGCCTTGGGCGCTGGTGCGGGTGCCGCGGGCTTGGAGGCCGCGGCAGGCTGTGGCTGAAGGCCCAGTTGCTTGGCGAGGTTCGTCTGCAGGGTCTTGAGGCGACCTTCCAGCGTCGGGCCGGCTTCGGTCATCACCTTTTGAGCGATGGCCTTCTGCATGTCGACGTTGGCGAGGCCGAATTTCTGGCTGAGCGGGGATTCTGCCCAGGCCACGATCTGTTTCAGTTCGTCCTCGTTGAAGCGTTCGTCCAGCAGCGCCGAAGACGTGCTGGGCAGGGTCTTGGAAATCTTGTCGCGAACGTAGGACACGTTCTCGTCCATGAACTTCTTCATTTCGGCGTCGAGCGCCTTGGCGGTAGCTTCGCGCTTGTCGCTCGGCACCTGCTGCAACGCAGCGCCCACGCCCTGGATCAACGGCGCGAGCGGCTGCTGGACGAGGTTGCGTGCCATGCCTTCCGCGCTTTGCTGCTGCAGCGCGAGGAGCTTGTCGATCAGGGCCTTCTTGGCCGGAGAGGGGTCGGCCGTGGCGGTGCTCGTGGCCAGCGCGACGGCGAGGGCCAGGCCCAGCTTGCGAGAAATCATGTGTCAGTCCTTGGGAGCTTCGGTGTTGTCATCGGCCGATCCGGCTTCACCGCCCTCGGCGGAAGCGTCGGCTTCGTTGGCGTCGTTCTCGACGATGCGCTGCAGGCCCGACAGCTTGGCGCCGTCGTCCAGCGCGATCAGCGTGACGCCCTGCGTGGCGCGGCCAAGTTCGCGGATCTCGGCGACGCGGGTGCGCACGAGCACGCCCTTGTCGGTGATCAGCATGATCTCGTCCTCCGGGCGCACCAGCGTCGCGGCGACGACGCGGCCGTTGCGCTCGCTCTGCTGGATGGCGATCATGCCCTTGGTGCCACGGCCGTGGCGGGTGTACTCGACGATGGAGGTGCGCTTGCCGTAGCCGTTCTCGGTGGCGGTCAGCACGCTTTGGGTTTCGTCTTCGGCCACCAGCATGGCGATGAGGCGCTGGTCGGGCTCGAGCATCATGCCGCGCACGCCGCGGGCGGTGCGGCCCATCGGGCGCACATCGTCCTCGTCGAAGCGCACGGCCTTGCCGCCGTCGCTGAACAGCATCACGTCGTGGTGGCCGTCGGTCAGCGCGGCGCCGATCAGGTGGTCGCCCTCGTCCAGGTCGACGGCGATGATGCCGGCCTTGCGCGGGTTGCTGAAATCCTTCAGCGACGTCTTCTTCACCGTGCCCATGGCAGTGGACATGAAGATGAAGTGATCCTCGGGGAAGCTGCGGAACTCGCCGGTCAGCGCCAGCACGACGGTGATCTTCTCGCCGGCCTGCAGCGGGAACATGTTGACGATGGGCTTGCCGCGCGAGTTGCGCGAGCCCTGCGGCACTTCCCAGACCTTGAGCCAGTAGACGCGGCCGCGGTCGGAGAAGCACAGGATCCAGTCGTGGGTGTTGGCGATGAAGAGCTGGTCGATCCAGTCGTCTTCCTTGGTCGCCGTGGCCTGCTTGCCGCGACCGCCGCGGCGCTGGGCGCGGTACTCGCTCAGGGCCTGGCTCTTGATGTAGCCGGTGTGCGAGAGCGTCACGACCATGTCGGTCGGCG
>CBHWBD010000246.1:0-7151 GCA_966111775.1 uncultured Comamonadaceae bacterium
GTGAAAGTAGGTCATCGTCAGGCTATTATTAAAGCCAACCCCCATCAGTGAAAGCCGGTGGGGGTTTCGCTTTTGCGGCGCGACTTCGCGACTCGCCCGCGATGGCTGCGACGCGAGATGCCGTTCACGAATGGCAATCAGAACAAATCTTGTTGTTCGGCCTTGGGCGGTGGAGCTCTCAGCGAAATGCTTGCAATCACGTTGTAGCAATACTTCCGACCTTCCTTGCGGCCCTCGACAGCGAACACTCGGTCAATCACCCAGTCAATTGCTTCGACTTCGATGGCAAGCCCTGCAGCTGCGCCCCAGTAGCTGAGTGAAATGTGCGGTCTGTTGCTTGCCGGGCTGTCCAGGCCTTGCGTCGCCAACGCTCTCTTGATTGCCAGCAGCAGTGCGCGAAAGTCCTTCGTCCCATCGGCTTCGATCCAGCAGTGCTCGTTGTCGCTGACGATGCGATGGAATGCCAGCTTCGCCGGATAGGCGACCAGCACATTGAGTGCGCGCTGCAGCTTGTTTTCCAGGTCTTGCATCTGCCCAGGCCAATACCGGTCTGACAGCGATTGATGCCAGTTGGCACGACCTGCCTCGCCATCTCCCATCTTGCCGGTCAAGCCGTGATGGCTGACACATGCCTCGATGCGATCCGCAACAATCACCGAAGGCATTGCCATGATCAGGTATCGGTGCCCCGCCATGGCGGCCTCAAGGCTTGGCTGATCCAAGCGCTTCGCGCACGAAACGGACCAGCACACGCGCCGTCTCCGAGCCGGCGGGCAAGGGAAGCGTCAGGGCTTGCACGGTCTCCATGCCGACCATCAGCCGCCAGCCGGGAAGCACGTCGACCAGCCCTGTGCCCGACCCCAGCGGCGCGTCATCTGACTCCGTTTCATTTCGATCCGCGGTTCGCAAGGAGACCGGCAGCCGCACACAGAAGTCAGGCGCGAGCACAACACCGTTGCCGTGCTGCGCCAAGGCAATCAATCCGTCGAGATCGCTGCCCCAAGCCGAAGCCTGCAGAGATACCTCGTCGCGCCGGCCGTCGTCGTGCTGCCATTGGCTGATGTAGGGCTCATCGCTTTGACCCAGCAGCAGCATCGGCACGGCGGCCAGCTCCTGTGGACTCTGGAGGCGTACGGTGCCCTTCCCGTAGGCATGAACCTTGAAAGCCAGTACTGGCTGCGCCACCCAGGCCTCAGGCGGCTTGCTGGTGATGCGAAAGGCGATGTCCAGGCTCTCGCGCAGCAAGTCGACGCGGCGATCGGTGAAGAAGAGCTCGTAGCGGACCGCAGGATGCAGCTCCTGAAAGCGCGCGAGGAGCGGCGCAAGGACGTGCCGGCCAAAACCCGCCGTGGCGCTGATGCGGATGGTGCCGTCGAGCTGGTCGCGGGTATGGCGCAGTGCCAGGCGCGCGCTCTCGGCGGCATCGCGGACGGCGCGGGCGCGGGCATGCAGGCGCCGCCCGGCTTCGGTCAGTCCCAGGCTTCGCGTGCTGCGGGCGAACAGCGCGAGGCCGACCGCGCTCTCGATGGCCGCGATGCGGCGGCTGATGGCTGCCCGTGTCAGCCCCAAGTCCCGGGCAGCCTGGGCAAAGCTGCCAGCCTGGGCAATGCGGGCGAAGAGCTCCAGCGCGTTCGCATCCAGCGCTTCTTCAGCGGCGGTTTGACGGCGGCGCCCTATACCCGGTGGATTTGTTGACATTTATTTGACGATCTGAGGACGATCGGCGATCTAGCGGCTCAAAAGTTGTCAATCTAGACTGGGTTCAACGCTGCTGCAAGCGCTTGTTCCCGAGGTTCCGATGTCCAGCCTGCCGCTTTCTCCCGCTGATGCCCTGCCCCCGAGCGTCCCCATCACGACACCGCTCGATCTGGAGGATGGCGCTTCCGGTATCAATCTTGAGGCCCGTGTGCAGCCCACTGCCTTGCGTTGCAACGACGGCCGTCTGCTGGCGGCACAGTGGTTCGAGCCACCCGTGGCGCTCGGCGTGCGCGCTGTTGCAGTGATCGGATCTGCAACGGCAGTGCCGGCAAGCTACTACCGTCACTTCGCCGAATGGCTGGCTCGCCGAGGCTATGCGGTGCTGAGCTTCGACTATCGTGGCGTCGCGGCTTCCCGCGAGGCCCTGCAGCCGGGCGAGGACGTGCGCCTGCGCGACTGGGCCCGCGTGGACATGGGCGCCGCCCTGCACGCGGCTGACAGGCGCCGGCGCGAGGAAGAGGTTGCTCAGGGCCGCGAGCTCGGCCTGTTGTGGGTGGGGCATTCTCTGGGTGGCAATTCGGTCGGCCTCGTGCCAGGCTTCAACGAGAAAGTCGACGCGCTGCTTGGCGTCGCCGCCCAGGTCGCCTATCTCGGCCACTGGTCGGGCTTCGCTCGCCTTCAGGCCTGGTTGTTCTTCCATCTGATGCTGCCGGTCGTCGTGCGCCTGCTCGGCCACGCGCCAGGACGCATGCTGGGCCCGCGCGCCCAGGATTTGCCCGCCGCAGCTGCGCTCGAGTGGGCGAGCTGGGGGCGCACGCCGGGCTTCTTGTTCGGCGACGACAGCCTCGCACGCGAGCGCAGCTACGACCGCTTCCGAGGCACGGCGCATTTATGGAGTATCACCGACGATCACCTGTTCGGTCCGGCGCCTGCCGTCGATGCCCTGGCTGCGCAGTTCAGTGCCGCTCGCGTGCAGCGTCATGCCGTCTCGCCCGACGACCTCGGCGTGACCAAGATCGAGCACTTCGGCCCCTTCCGCCGCGACCTGGGTGCCAAGCTCTGGCCGCTCCTGCTGGCCCCCATCGAAGCCGCCACGCCGCTGCTTGCGGCCCGCTTGCACTCGGCGTAAGCACCGCTGCGGTGCGCAGCGTGCGCGGCTAAGGTCGCGGCATGATCGATGACCGCTTTCTCGCCGACAACACTGCCCTGCTGCGACCGCCGGTGCAGTTCTATTTCGACTTCTCTTCCCCCTATTCCTACATCGCCTCGGAGTGGATCGAGGCCGTCGCGGCCCGCCATGGGCGGCGCGTGCAATGGCGCGCCATCCTGCTGGGCGTGACCTTCCAGGCCGCCGAGTTGAAGTCACCGGTCTCCTATCCCATCAAGCGTGACTACACCCTGCGCGACTTCGAGCGTTCGGCCCGCTTTGCCGGCCTGCCCTATCGCCAGCCCGAGACCTTCCCCATCGCGACGCAGAACGCGGCGCGGGTGTTCTGGTGGCTGCACGACCAGGATCCTGCGAACGCAGTCGCCTGGGCCCATGCCGGGCTGCGCGCCTACTTCACGCGCGGTGTCGTGCTGAGCGACAACGTGGCGCTCAAGACCCTGCTGAACGAGTCCGGCATCGATGCGGATGCCGCGGAGGCGGCCTGGACCGACGCGGCCTGGAAGGACCGCCTCAAGGTCGAGAACCAGGCCGCGGTTGCCGCCGGGGTGTTCGGCGCGCCTCATTTCATTGTTGATGGCGAACCCTTCTGGGGGAATGACCGCCAAGCACAGATCGAGCGCTGGCTGGCCAGCGGCCCCTTCAAAGGTTTGACCTAGATCAGACGTTCACGCTCGCGTCATGAGCGGCGGGCAGCATCTCTGCCATGCCGACGACGCAAGACACCTCTGCCGCCGCCGACACGCCCACGCTGTCGGTGCGCACCGTCTGGATCTCGGATCTGCACCTGGGCACGCCCGGCTGCCAGGCCAAGGCCCTGCTCGACTTCCTGCGCGACGTCGAGTGCGAGACGCTCTACCTCGTGGGCGACATCATCGACGGCTGGCAGTTGCGCCGCAGTTGGTACTGGCCGCAGGCCCACAACGACGTCGTGCAGAAGCTGCTGCGCAAGGCACGCAAGGGCACGCGGGTGGTCTTCATCCCCGGCAACCACGACGAGTTCGCGCGCAAATACCTGACGCACAACTTCGGCGGCGTCGACGTGGTCGAGGAAGCCATGCATGTGACGGCCGACGGCAAGAAGCTGTGGATCACGCATGGCGACCTCTACGACGGCGTCATCCAGTGCGCGCGCTGGCTGGCCATCGCCGGCGACCTGGCCTACGAGTTCACGCTCAAGGTCAATCGCTGGTTCAACCACATCCGCGCCAAATGCGGCCTGCCGTACTGGAGCCTGTCGCGCTATCTGAAGCACAAGGTCAAGCGCGCGGTCAGCTACATCAACGAGTTCGAGAACGCCGTGGCGCGCGAGGCCAAGAAGCGCGGTGCGCATGGCGTGGTCTGCGGTCACATCCACCACGCCGAGATTCGCGAGATCGACGGCATCCTGTATTGCAATGACGGAGACTGGGTCGAGAGCCTGACCGCGCTGGTGGAGCACCATGATGGCCGGCTCGAGATCATCGACCGTGGCGACGAGGCCGCCTTGCCGGGCATGCTGCCGGCGCCCAAGGCGGCCACGCCGGCTTCCATACCCGTGGCTTTGCCCCTGCCTGCGGCGGCCAAGGCCGCCGCCAGCGAAACCCTCAGCTGAGGCGCAGCAGGGCCTGTCCGGCGCGGATATGCGCACCGGGCGCAATGCCGTCCGCCAGCTCGAAGCCGGGAGGCACGAAGACGATGATGGTCGAGCCATGCTCGAACCAGCCCATCTCCTGGCCTTTCACATGCGGCGCGGAGCAGGGCATCTCGTTGGCGCCTTTGCGGCCGATGTGCAGCAGCACGTTCAGCCAGTGCAGGCGGATGCTGGCGACCAGCACGGCCGCCACCGGCACCAGGGCCACGGGCCGGCCGTCGCTCAAGCGCATGCGCACGACGGCGCGCTCGTTGCGGCAGAACAGTCGCTCCACGCGCTTGAGCGCCACCGGATTCACGTTCCAGGTGTCGCCGCTCAGATAGGACACATGCTCCACCGTGCCGTCGGCCGGCGCGTGGAAGCGGTGGTACATGACCGAGGTCAGTCGCAGGGTGACGAAGCGGCCGCCCTCGAAGACGCTGGCGTCCTGCGAAGGGCCGAACAGCTCGGCCGTCGAATACGGAAAGCCCTTGGCCTGGTAGACCTGACCCTGCCGCACGAGGCCCGTCGCGCCGATGATGGCGTCGCTCGGGCTGGCGAAGATCTCGGGTCGTGCATCGAAGACGCGGGCACCATCCTTCAGCTCGCGTGTGAAGCAGTCCTTGAGGGACGTGAAGCTCTGCTTCTTCGCTTCGCTGAGGTCCAGCGGCGTGAACAGCCGCCAGACACGGATGGCCAGCCGCGTGAACAGCGGGCTTTCGATACGCGCGATGCGCCCCATCAGCCGGGTCGCGGCAATGCGCGGGATGCGGTTGGTGAGCAGGAAGTTCAGGTCTTCCTGGGCGCCCAGGCGCGCCAGCCAGCCACGAGCATCTTCCGCGCCGTCATCGAGCGGGCGCGAGGCTTCTTGAGTTTTCATTCGCCGTCGTTCAGAACTTCTGGGCCAGCATCTCGCGGAACACGCTGCGGCGGATGGCCTTGGCCGAAAGCTCCGGTGCCGTCCACCACCAGCCGTCGGCGCGCATCTCGTCGCAGGCGGCGACGAAGCGGTCCATGACCTCCGCGAACTCGGCGTCGCCATAGTTCAGGCTGAAGATCAGTCGACCCGTCCCCACCCAGCTCAGCGCCAGGCCATGCTTGCGCAGATAGAACTGCAGCATCCAGTGGTAGCGGCCGGGCTGGTCGTACATCACCGTCCAGATCGTCGACAGATTGGCCATGCGCACCGGCGCACCGGTCGCCGCCAGGCGGGCGTTGAACTGCTCGCAGCGCGAGTTCCAGCGCTCGTCCAGGCCGTCGTACAGCGACTTGACCTCGGGCCGCTCGATGCGTTTCAGGAAGGACGCCATCGCCGCCACCACATAGGGGTGGGCATTGAAGGTGCCGCGCGCAAAGCAGATGTCGGCAGGCTTGTCCTCGCGGTAGCGCGTCATCAATGCGCGGCTGCCGCAGACGACGCCGACCGGCAGGCCGCCGCCCAGCGTCTTGCCGTAGGTGACCAGATCGGCCTTGACGCCGAAATACTGCTGGGCGCCACCCGGCGCGAGACGGAAGCCGACAAACACCTCGTCGAAGATCAGCACGATGCCGCGCGCCGTGCAGACCTCGCGCAGTTTCTTCAGCCAGGCCGTGTAGGCCTCGCGGTCGTAGCTGGCGCGGCGGCTGCCGTCGATCAGCGCGGAGTCGCCCGGCGCATTCGCGTTCGGGTGCAGTGCCTGCAGTGGGTTGACCAGCACGCAGGCGATGTCGCGCCGCGTGGCCAGCACCTTAAGCGAGCGCTCGGCCATGTCCTGCAGCGTGAAGGTTTCGCGCGGTGGCAGTGGGTTGCCCGGGCCAGGCTGCACGTCTTCCCACCAGCCGTGATAGGCGCCGGCGAAGCGCACGAGCCGCTTCTTCCTGGTGTGATAGCGAGCCAGCCTCACGGCCTGCATGACGGCTTCCGTGCCGGACATATGGAAGCTCACTTCCTCCTGCCCGGACACCGCCTTCAGGCGCTGCAGCACTTCCAGCACGCAGGGGTGATAGGCCCCCAGCACGGGCCCCAGCTCGCGTGCCGTGGCCACGGCCTCGTCAATGCATTCCTTGTAGGCGTCGTAGCCCAGCAGGTTGACGCCGTAGGAGCCGGTCAGGTCGTAGAGGCGGTTGCCGTCCAGGTCCTCGACCTGCACACCCTCGCTGTGCTGGAGGAAGGCGCCGACCTTCACATGCTCGCGCAGCACAGGGCTGAACTGGAAGGGCACGCGGTAGCGACCGGTGAAGCGCAGGTCGGAGATGGTCTCGCGCGCTCGCTCGGTGGCCGCCAGCGTCTTCGCGAAGCGGCTGTCGAACTCGGCGCCCAGCCGTTGCAGCGCGGCCTTGCGCTGCGCGGCGACGTCGGCCGGCGCGCCGTCGGCTGTGAAGAACTGCGCCTCGTCATAGGCATAGCCTGGCACCCAGCGCGCCAGCCGTTTGGCCATGCGCGAATGGCCGGCCAGCGAGCGATGCTTGGCGCGCGACAGCTCGATACGCCGCTTGGCAGCCGGCAACAGGGCGAGCACGCCCAGGGCCAGCGCCGACAGGGTGAGGGTCTCGTCCATCAGTGGGCTTGCTGGCCGACGTGATCCATCGGATCGATCAGCTGGCCGCGCAGCAGGTAGAAGGGCGACTTCCAGTACAGCAGCACGTCGTGGAAGGGGTCGGTGATGATCTTGAAGCCCCAGGCCAGGCCCTGCATCA
>CBHWBD010000247.1:0-7151 GCA_966111775.1 uncultured Comamonadaceae bacterium
GTGGCCGGCGAGACCCACGAGTACACCGACATGTACCCCGGCATGGCCAAGACGGCGCGCGACGAGGGCTTCGACGAGATCGCGGACTGGTTCGAGACCCTGGCCAAGGCCGAACGCTCGCATGCCAACCGCTATCAGAAGGCGCTGGACGCATTGGTGGATTGACGATTGACCGTTTCAGCGGCTGCCCAGGGGCGGCCGCAATCGTCTGCGCGTGCCCCTGCGCCCAGACGATTGCGCAGGAGACGCGATGAGCACCCAAGAAGGCAACCTCGAAGCGCCGACCCGACACGCGCTGGATTGGAAAAGCCCGGAGTTCAACGACGAGGCCGCATGCCTCCACGAGATGGAGCGCATCTTCGACATCTGCCACGGCTGCCGCCGCTGCGTGTCGCTGTGCCAGAGTTTCCCGACGCTGTTCGACCTCGTCGACGAGGGCAGGACGGGCGAGCTGGACGGCGTGGACAAGCAGGATTTCTGGAAGGTCGTCGACCAGTGCTATCTGTGCGACCTCTGCTACATGACCAAGTGTCCCTACGTGCCGCCGCACCCTTGGAACCTGGACTTCCCCCACACCATGCTGCGCGCCAAGGCGATCAAGTTCCGCAAGGGCGAGGTCAAGGGCGGCGAGAAGTTCCTGGCGTCCACCGACGTGCATGGCCAGTTCGCTGGCATCCCCATCGTCGTGCAGGCCGTCAACGCGGTGAACCGCACGAAGTTCGCGCGCAAGCTGATGGATGAGCAACTCGGTGTGCACCCCGAGGCCTGGCTGCCGGAACTCGCGTCCAAGCGCTTCCGCTGGAGCGCGCCCAAGGCGGCGGCCCAGGTCGTCACGAACGGCGAGCGCACACCGGGCAAGGTGGCCATCTTCTCGACCTGCTACGTCAACTACAACGAGCCCGGCATCGGCTTCGACCTGCTGAAGGTGCTGGACCACAACGCCATCCCCTACGTCATCGTCGAGAAGGAAAAGTGCTGTGGCATGCCCAAGCTGGAGCTGGGTGACCTGGAGACGGTGGAGAAGCACAAGACCGCCAATATCGCGGTGCTGGCGCCGTATGCCAAGGACGGCTTCGCCATCCTGTCGGCCATCCCGAGCTGCACGCTGATGTTCAAGCAGGAGCTGCCGCTGATGTTCCCCGACGAGGCAGACGTCAAGCTCGTGCAGGACGCGATGTGGGACCCCTTCGAATACCTCGTCGCGCGGCACAAGGATGGCCTCTTGAAGACCGACTTCAAGCAGGCCCTGGGCAGAGTGTCATATCACGTGCCCTGCCATGGCCGCGTGCAGAAGATAGGCCGCAAGACCGAGGAGATGTTCAAGCTCATCGGCCAGAGCGTGGAGGTCAAACTCAACACCGTCGAGCGCTGTTCCGGCCACGCCGGCACCTATGGCGTGAAGACTCCGTATCACCCGGTAGCCATGAAGATCGGCAAGCCGGTCTTCAAGGCCATGGCCAAGGACGAGCCCGACGTCATCGCCAGCGACTGCGCCCTGGCCAGCCACCACATCGCCCAGGGCATGGCCTTGGCCGGCACGCCGGCCAAGGCGGTCGCTCACCCCTTGACCCTGATGCGGACCGCTTACGGACTGCCATGACCATCACGATTGACAGCCTGATGACCCTCGAGGCCTATGCCAAGTTCCGCAAGGTCGAGAAGGCGGCCATCGTCGCCCACCGTCGCCTGCGCAGCGTGCAGTTGGGCGAGCACCTGAACCTGCAGTTCGAGGACGAGCGCACCATCCGCTATCAGATCCAGGAGATGCTGCGCATCGAGAAGATCTTCGAGGAAGAGGGCATCCAGGGCGAGATCGACGCCTATGCGCCCCTGGTGCCGGACGGCTCGAACTGGAAGGCGACGATGCTGATCGAGTACCCCGACCCCAACGAGCGCAAGCGCGAGCTGGCGCGCCTCATCGGCGTCGAGGACCGCATGTTCATCGAGGTGGAAGGCCAGGCTCGGGTCTATGCGATTGCCGACGAAGACCTGGACCGCGAGAACGAGGAGAAGACCTCGGCCGTGCACTTCGTGCGCTTCGAGCTGAGCGCGGCCATGCGCGAGGCCGTCAAGGCCGGTGCCGCCGTCAAGCTCGGCTGCGACCACACCCATTACCCCGCGCATAGGCAGATCGCGCCGGAGACGCTGGCGAGCCTGGCGGGCGATCTGAGCTGACCGGTTCTCTCCCTTTTTTGCTGGCACAGTCGGGGCCACAACAGCAGGGAGATTGCATGAGCTTTGAATCGAGCCGCTTTCCGAGCGGCCTCGCGCGCCTGATTCAGGTCGTCGCCATCCTGGCCGTGCTGTGGGCACTGGCGCCCTATGGCATCGTGCCTGCCGGTTCACGCGGCGTCATGACCACCTTCGGCCGCCCAGCCGACGAGGTGCTGGACGAGGGCATCCATCTGCGCTTTCCGCTGGCGCAGAAGATCCATCTGCTCGAGACCCGGGTGCAGAAAAGCGAAGGCGAGGGCGATGCCGCGTCCAAGGACCTGCAGGCCGTGCACACCCGCGTCGCCATCAATTACCACCTCGAGCCCCACCAGGTGGCCCAGGCCTTCAAGGCCATCGGCCCCAGCACCGATGTCATCGCCGACCGCATCATCCTGCCGGCGGCCCAGGAGTCGATGAAGGCCGTCACGGCGCGCTTCACGGCCGAGGAGCTGATCACGCGCCGCACCGATGTGCGCGAGGCCATCTCTTCGCTGCTGCGCGAGAAGATGCAGCGCCATGGCCTGGTGCTGGACGAGTTCGCCATCATCAACTTCAAGTTCTCGGACAGCTTCTCCAAGGCCATCGAGGCCAAGGTCGGTGCCGAGCAGGACAAGCTGCGCGCCGAGCGCGACCTGCTGCGCATCCGCGTCGAGGCCGAGCAGAAGATCACCCAGGCCAAGGCCGAGGCGGAATCGCTGGCCCTGCAGCGCGCCCAGGTGACGCCCGAGCTGCTGAAGCTGCGCGAGATCGAGAACCAGCGCGCCGCCATCGCCAAGTGGAACGGCGTGCTGCCGACCACCACCTATGGCCAGGTGCCGCTGATCGGCATCGCTGCTGCCGCGGCCAAGTAGCCGGTCGCGGCGCTCAGGCGACCAGTGCCTGCCGGTCCCGGGCCGCCATGACCCGGTTGCGGCCCGATCGCTTGGCCTCGTAGAGCGCCTGGTCGGCCGCGGCGGTCAGCGCGGCGGCGTCATCGAGCGAGTCGTCCAGGCTGGCGACGCCGCAGCTGATGGTGAGCCGCCGGTCCAGGCCCGGTATCTGCAGTGCCGCCACGCAGCGGCGTGCGGCTTCGGCCAGCACGAGGGCACCGTCCAACGTCGTCTGCGGCATCACGACGATGAACTCCTCGCCGCCCCAGCGCCCGAGCACGTCGATGCTGCGGGCGCGCCGGCCCAGCGCCGCGGCCAGGCGGCGCAGCACCTCGTCGCCCATGGCATGCCCGTGGCCGTCGTTGATGCCCTTGAAATGATCGACGTCGACCAGCATCAGCGACAGCGGGTTGCCGAAGCGTCGGGCCCGTGCCAGCTCCTGGTCGAGGGCCTGTGCCAGCGCGCGGCGGTTGTACAGCCCGGTCAGCTCGTCATGGCGCGACAGGCGATCCAGCGCGGCGACCTTCTGCTGCAGGTCGCGCCGCGCGGCACGCAGCTCGATGAGGGCCATCACCTGCCGGCCCAGGCGCTGCAGCAGGTCGCGCTGGGTGTCGCTGAGGTCCCGCGGCTGGCTGTCCAGCACGCACAGCGTGCCGATGTGCAGCCCGTCGCCGACATGCAGATTGATGCCGCTGTACATGCGATAGCCCATGTCCAGCGTCGGCGCCAGCACCGCCGTGCGCGGGTCGGCGCGCACGTCGCGCAGATGCAGGCCGCCGGGCTCCAGGATGGTCCAGGCGCAGTAGTCCTGGTCGCGCGGCCGCTGGCTGCCGGCGCGCAGGCCTACGGCGGATTTCAGCCACACACGCTCGGCGTCCACCATGACGACGAAGGCATACGGTGCGTCGCAGACGTGGGCGGCCAGCTCGGTCAGGAAATCGAAATCCGGATCGTTGGGCGTGTCCAGGATGCCGTAGCGCTGCAGGGCCGACAGGCGTTCGGCTTCGTTGCCGGGGCGGGGAATGGCGGTGTCAGGCATCGTGGCTCTCCTGAATGTCGCTGCGCACCGGTGCCTGGGTGGGCGCCGGCTGCTGCGGCAGGCTGAAATGGAAGCTGGCGCCCCCCTCGGGATTGGCCTGGGCCCAGGCAGAGCCGCCGTGGCGCTCGGCGATCTGCTTGACGATGGATAGGCCCAGCCCGTTGCCCTCGAAGCGCCTGCCGTCCAGGCGCTTGAAAGGCTTGAACAGTTGCTCGGCCTCGCTCGGCGAAAAGCCGATGCCGTTGTCCCGCACGCGGAAGACGACGCGGCCGGCGTCGTTCCAGGCCTGCACCTCAATGCGTGGCATGGCGCAGCCCTGGGTGAACTTCAGCGCGTTGCCGATCAGGTTGACGAAGACCTGACGCAGCAGCGTGGCATCGGCTTGCACCGGGGGCAGGGGGCCGAGCTGCAGGGCCCGCCGCCCCTGCGACGACGTCAGGGCCAACTGCTGGGCCACCTCTTCGGCCAGGCGCTGGCTGTCGACGCTCTCGAGCTTCAGTGCCACGTCGGCGGCGCGCGCCAGGCACATCAGTGCGTCCACCAGCTGCAGCGTCGTCGCGGCTTGGTGGGCGATGGTCTGCAGCATGCGCTCGGCCTGGGCGTCGCTCCGGAGCAGGGCCTCGCGGGCCAGCCGCGCCAGGCCCTCGATGCCGTAGAGCGGGCCGCGCAGGTCATGGGCGACGGCGCGATTGAAGCTCTCCAGCGCAGCCACCTTGGCGCGCAGGCCGGCGGTCTGGTCGTCCAGGCGCCGCGCCAGGTCGGCGTGCATCAGCTCGAGCTGGCTGCCCAGTTGCATCAGACGGGCACGGTTGGAGCGGCTGCGGCGGCGTTCGCGCCGCAGCGCGAGGCCGAGCATGGCACTGACCAGACCCGTCGAAGCGAGCAGCAGCAGCCAGCTCAGCGGCAGGTTGGATGCGGGGGCGAAGGCATTCAAGGGAACTCCGGAAACTTCAGGCCACGGGGACATGCCCGACTGTGGCGTGGGGCAGCGCGGCCTGGGTGTCCTACAGTCCACAAGAGTTGACTCAACGTCCACGAGGGTCGCTGCTGCCATGAGTTCCGATGGGCTGGGCCAGGTGCTGGATCGCTTGCGCGTGCAGGCCATGACCTTCCAGGCCGGGCCGGTGTGCGGCGTCACGCGCTATGACGAGTCGCGCGGCGTGGGCTTTGTGCACATACTGCGCGAAGGCCGCATGGTGATGACCTATGCCGACGCCGATGGCGTCGCGCAGCGCCACGCGCTGGACGAACCGACGCTGTTGTTCTTCCCGCGACCCCTGACCCATGGCTTCATCCAGGCTTCGGAGCGCGGCTCCGAGCTGTTCTGCGCCAAGCTTCGCTTCGAAGGCGGAGCGGCCCATCCGCTGGCCCGGGCCCTGCCGCCGGTGCTGGCGGTGCCGCTGGCCCGCCTGCCCATGCTCAGCCACACGCTGGCTCTGCTGTTCGACGAGGGTTCGCGCATCATGCAGGGGCAGCGCGTGCTGGCCGACCGGCTCTTCGAGGTGCTGCTGATCCAGCTGCTGCGCTGGATGCGGGAGGATGCCCGGGCGCCGGAGCTGCCCGCGGGCCTGCTTGCCGGCCTGGCTCATCCCAAGCTGGCGCAGGCCCTGAGCGCCATGCATGAACAACCTTCCGAGCCCTGGACGCTGGACGGCCTGGCCGGGCGGGCCGGCATGTCGCGCAGCAGCTTCGCGGCGAGCTTCCATGAGGTGCTGGGCGAAACGCCGGCTGACTATCTCGCGCAGTGGCGCATCGAGCTGGCCAAGCAGGCCCTGCTGCGCGGCGAGGCGCTGAAGCGGATTGCGCTGGACACCGGCTACGGCAGTTCATCGGCCCTGTCGCGCGCCTTTGCGAGCCGGGTGGGCCAGGCGCCGCGGGCCTGGCTGGCCGTCCAGCGGCCGGCGCTGCGACCTGCCGGCTGAGCTCAGGCGGGCAGCGAGACCGCGTCCAGCAATTCGCTCTCGATCTGCAGCTGGGCCTTGTTGTGCTGCAGCGCGGCGCCGTCGACGAGGAAGGTGTCTTCGACGCGCTCCCCCAGCGTCGAGATCTTGGCCAGCTGCAGATTGATGCCATGCCGCGCCAGCACGCGGGCGATGGCGTAGAGCAGGCCGGCGCGGTCGCTGGTGGAGATGGTCAGCAGCCAGGCGGTGGCGCGCTCGTCCGGGCGCAGCGAGATGCGCGGCGTATAGGGGAAGCTCTTGACGCGGCGCGACAGCCGGCCGCGGCGCGGTTCCGGCAGCGGGCCGCCGGCCTGCAGCACGCTGGCCAGCTTCTGCTCCACCATAGGCACGAGGTCGCGGTGGTGCACGTCGGCCTCGGGGCGGATGACCTGGAAGGTGTCCAGCGCATAGCCGTTGCGCGTGGTGTGCACCTTGGCGTCGAGGATGCTGAAGCCGGCGCTGTCGAAATAGCCGCAGATGCGGGCGAACAGGTCGGGCTGGTCGGGCGAATAGACCAGCACCTGCAGGCCTTCGCCGATGGGCGAGGGCCGGGCGCGCACGACCGGCACCTGCGTGTCCACATGCCGCCACAGCGAGCGCGCATGCCAGGCCAGCTCGGCGCCGTCGTGGCGGGCGAAATAGCTGACGGCCAGGCGCTTCCACAGCGGCTCCTCGGTGCCGGGCAACTGGGAGTGCAGGGCCAGGTCCTGGCGGGCCTCGGCCTTGCGCGCCTCGATCTCGGCATCGAGGTTGATCCTGGCGCCCCCCAGGGCCCGCAGCGTGATGCGGTAGAGGTCCTCCAGCAGCTTGCCCTTCCAGGCATTCCAGACCTTGGGGCTGGTGCCGCGGATGTCGGCGACGGTCAGCAGATAGAGGGCCGTCAGGCGGCGCACGTCGCCGACCTTGGCGGCGAAGGCGGCGATGACCTCGGGGTCGGCCAGATCCTCCTTCTGGGCCACGCGCGACATCGTCAGGTGGTGCTCGACGAGGAAGACGCACATGGCGGTGTCCTCGGCGCCCAGGCCGTGCTGGCGGCAGAAGCGCCTGACCTCGACGGCGCCCAGCTCCGAGTGGTCGCCGCCGCGGCCC
>CBHWBD010000248.1:0-7080 GCA_966111775.1 uncultured Comamonadaceae bacterium
GCCAAGAACGAGATCTACAAGATCATCCACGACGTGGCCGCTTCGGGCTGCTGCGTCATCGTCATCTCCAGCGAGCTGCCCGAGGTGCTGGGCATCGCCGACCGCCTCATCGTCATGCGCGACGGCCGCATCAGCGGCGAACTCTCGCGCGAACAAGCCAGCGAGACCGCCGCTCTCGCTCTCGCCCTGCCTGATGGAGTTTCGGGAGCGCCTGCCGCGCCCCTGCACTGATCATGAACACCACCACCCTTGCTCAACGCCCCGCCATGACGTCTCCCGCCCGTGCCCTGCTCAAGGAACACAGCATGACGCTGGGCTATGCCCTGCTCTTCGTCGTGCTGGCCTTCTCGGTGGAGAACTTCTTCTCCTCGGCCAATATCGTCGGCCTGCTGTTGTCGGTGGCCCAAATCGGCATGGTGGCCTGCACCATGATGCTGTGCCTGGCCTCGCGGGACTTCGACCTCAGCGTGGGCTCCACCATCGCCTTCGCCGGCGTGCTCGGCGCCATGGTGCTGGAGCGCACCGGCAGCGTCGCGGCCGCCATCGGAAGCGGCCTGCTGGCTGGTGCGCTGATTGGCGCCGGCAACGGCGTGCTGATCGCCTATCTGCGCGTCAACGCGCTGATCGCCACGCTGGCCACCATGCTGATGGTGCGCGGCCTGGCCTTCATCGCCTCCAAGGGCCAGGCCGTGGGCATCGCCGACGAAGGCTTCATCAGCTTCGGCGACACCACCTTCCTGAACCTGCCGCTGCCCATCTGGCTGACGGCCTTCTGCTTCCTGGTCTTCGGCGTGCTGCTCAACCACACCGTGTTCGGCCGCAACACCCTGGCCATCGGCGGCAACCCGGAAGCCGCGCGACTGGCCGGTGTGCGGGTGGAGAGGCTGCGCGTCTGGATCTTCCTGCTGCAGGGCGTCGTCACCGCGCTGGCCGGCCTGGTGCTGTCGGCCCGCATCACCAGCGGCCAGCCCAATGCGGCCACCGGCTTCGAGCTGGACGTCATCTCCGCCTGCGTGCTGGGCGGCGTGTCCCTGCAGGGCGGCAAGGCGCGCATCTTCGGCGTCGTCATCGGCGTGCTCATCATGGGCACGGTCGAGAACGTCATGAATCTGCTCAACGTCGATGCCTTCTACCAATACCTGGTGCGCGGCCTGATCCTCTTGGCCGCGGTTCTCCTGGACCAACTGAAGACGCGAGGCGAACGCCGTGGCTGATCGCTTGAAAGGCAAGGTCGCGCTGGTGACCGGCTCCACCCAGGGCATCGGCAAGGCCATCGCTCGCCTCTTCGTCGCCGAGGGCGCCAAGGTCATCCTGAACGGCCTGAACGCCGATGCCCATGGCGAGGCCCTGATCGCCGAGCTGGGCGCCGACAACGCGATGTTCGTCGCCGCCGACATTGCCGACGAGGCCGCCGTGCGCGCCATGGCCGCCCGCGGCGCCGAGCGTTTCGGCACCATCAACGTGTTGATCAACAACGCCGGCATGGACGTCTTCACCGAACCGCTGGAGATGACGACGGCACAGTGGCAGCGCTGCTTCGCGGTCGACCTCGACGGCGCCATGCACTGCAGCCGCGCCGTGCTGCCGGGCATGCTGGAGACGGGCGGCGGCAGCATCGTCAACGTGGCTTCGGTCCACGGCCACCGCATCATTCCCAACGCCTTCCCCTACCCGGTCGCCAAGCATGCGCTGATCGGCATGACCAAGGCTTTGGGCATCCAGTACGCAGCGCGCCATGTGCGGGTCAACTCGATCTCGCCGGGGTTGATCCTGTCGGAGCGCGTGATCGACTGGCTGGCCAGCGCCCCGCCCGAGGAGAAGCAGCGCCAGATCGACCTGCTACCCTGCAAGCGCATCGGCACGCCGGAGGAAGTGGCCTACACCGCCCTCTTCCTCGCCAGCGACGAGGCCCGCTTCATCAACGCCACCGACATCCTCATCGACGGCGGCCGCTCCCAGCTCTATCACGAATGACCGATCCCCGTTCGGACCGCTTTGTCCGCTCCCACCTGAAAACCCGCCAGCTCGTGCTGCTGGTGGAACTGGGGCGGCACGGTTCGATCCTGCATGCGGCCCAGGCGGCCAATCTGACCCAGCCGGCCGCGTCCAAGCTGCTGGCCGACCTGGAGCATGCCCTGGGCGTCAAGCTCTTCGAGCGCCTGCCGCGGGGCGTCGCGCCCACCTGGTATGGCGAGGTCATGATCCGCCGCGCCGGGGCCGCTCTGGCCGAGCTGGACGCCGGCCACCAGGAGGTCATGGAGCTGCTGTCCGGCCTGTCCGGGCGCGTGGCGGTCGGAGCCGTGCTGACGCCGTCGACGACGCTGCTGCCCCCCGCCATCACCCTGCTCAAGCAGCGCCAGCCGCGCGTGCATGTGGCCATCTCGGTGGACACCAGCAAGATCCTCATCCAGCACCTGCAGAACGGCGAACTCGACCTCGTCATCGGCCGCGTGCTGGACAGCGAGTCCGCCGCCCAGCTCAGCTTCGAGCCGCTGAACGACGAGCCCCACTGCCTGGTCGTGCGCGCCGGCCACCCGCTGGCCGGCCGCACCGACCTCAGCCTGCCCGAACTGGCCCGCCAGAGCTGGATCCTGCCGCCCGGCGGCAGCATCCTGCGCGACCGCCTGACCGCCCTCTTCCTGTCGGCCGGACTGGACCAGCCCCACCAGACCGTCGAGACCCTGTCCCTGCCCGTCGTCACCAGCCTGCTGAGCCAGTCCGACATGGTCTCGGCCCTGCCCGAGGAACTGGTCAAACCTTATCTGGCTGCCGGCCTGCTGGAGGTGCTGCCCTTCGACCTGGGCCTGCGCATGGACGCCTACGGCATCGTCACCCGCCGCGGCCACCAGCTGTCGCCCGGGGCCGAGCTGATGCTGGCCTGCCTGCGCGAGGAAGCCGCGCGGCGGCTGCCGCGCTAGGGCTTTCGCATCAGCGGGATTTGCAAGTTGGTCGGGCGGTTGGCCTCGCTGTCGAAGCCGCGACCGTCGATATGCCGCGCGCCCCAGAACAGCAGGCCGTGGCTCAGGTGCACGAGGTCGTACTCCATGAAGTTGCGGCCCTCCACCAAACCGAATGGCGCGAAGGTCTTGCCGAAGACGCTCTGCGTCGCCCCCACCTCCCATTTGGCATAGCCCTGGCTCGCGGCCTGGTTCAACACATCGGCAAAGCCCTGGATCAGCGGCGTGACCTCGTAGGCCTCGTCGGCGAGGAAATCCACCTTCTGCGCGCCTGCAGCAACCGGGTGCTCGCCGCGCCACAGCATGTGGCCACGGATGACGATGCGCGCCAGCGGCACACGGCCGAGAGGGTCGGCGAAATTGGTCACCGTCAGCTCGAAGCGATCGCCCGCCAGATAGCGGAAGTCGCGCTTCAGATGGAAGGGCTTGAGGCTGCCATCGGCGTTCTTCAGGCTGCTGGGGCGCAGCTCGGGTGCGAGGCTGGTCCAGTCGCCCAGCAACTGGGTTTTCAGGTCGTCGAGGTTCATGGCATGGGCTTTCAGGGCTGAAGCCGCCAGGCACAGGGCCAGCGCGGCGCGTCGGGTCCACATCGTTGCAGTCCTCCTTGGCTGCCCAGTGTGGGAGCCGGCCGTGGCAGCGCGTTAGCCCAAATCGGCAAAACGTGGGGGCCGTGTGCCATCCCCTCGACGGCTATCCTTGCCCGCATGGCGATCCGCCTCGACGTCTTCGACGACTTCCACCTGCACGGCGCCTCGGCGCCCGAGTGGGAGCAGCGCTACGTCCAGCTCTCGCCCGGCGTCATGCGCAGCGCCCTCATCGAGACGGCGGCGCCGGGCCTGCACGTATTCCGCAAATGGATGAGCGAGCGCGTCGTGCAGCAGGGTTGCCTGCCGGCGGGACAGATCTGCTTTGCGATGCTGCATGGCGGCGGCGCCGGACAGCCCTGGATGCAGGGGCGGGAACTGGGCGAGGACTTGATCTTCGTGCTGCGCACCGGCCAGGAGTTCATGCTGCAGCGCCCACCGGGCATGGCGCTGTTGGCCTGCAGCTTCGAGGCCGAGACCTTCCGGCGCTTGTTGGATGCGCGACCTTGGGGCGCATCGGCGGGCGCCCTGCTGTCACGGTCCAGCATTCAAGCGCCGGCTGCCGAGCTGGAGGCCCTGCGTGCCGTGCTGTTGCGCGCATCCTCCGCCGCGGCCGTTTTCGTTGCACTGACCAATCTCTTCGAAGCCGCCGCCGGCCCGGCTCAGCGCGCCGGCAGCGCCTCGGCCGCCTATATCGTGGCAGCCTGCCACCGACTTGTCGCGGCTGCTGGCGACGAGCCGCCCGACATCGACACCCTGTGCCAGCGCCTGCGCACCAGCCGGCGCAGCCTGCAGAACGGCTTCCGCCAGGTGGCGGACACGACCGCCGTGCACTATCTGCGCAGCCTGCGGCTGAACACCGTGCGCCAGCGCCTGCTGGCGACGCCGGCCAGCGAACTCAGCGTGTCCCAGGCCGCCGGTGACGCCGGCTTCGAGCATCTCGGCCACTTCGGCACGCGCTACCGCGATCTCTTCGGCGAGCTGCCCTCGCAGACCTTCAGAAGGACTCCCTCACCATGACCCTCTCCTGCGACGTCGCCATCATCGGCGCCGGCACCGCCGGCATGGCCGCTTACCGCGCCGCCCGCGTGCATACCGACAAGGTGCTGCTCATCGAGGCCGCCCACTACGGCACGACCTGCGCACGCGTCGGCTGCATGCCGAGCAAGTTGCTGATTGCCGCGGCCGAAGCCGCGCAAGCCGTGCGCGAGGCGCATCGCTTCGGCGTGCAGGCGGATGCACCGCGCATCGATGGCCGCGCCGTGATGCAGCGAGTGAGAGATGAGCGCGACCGCTTCGTCGGATTCGTGCTCGAGACCATCAACGGCTGGCCCGAGGCGACGCGCCTGTTCGGCCGCGCCCGCTTCACGGGCATGGGCAAGCTGGACGTCGACGGCCAACGGGTCGAGGCCAAGCGGGTCGTCATCGCCACCGGCTCACGGCCCTTTGTGCCTGAGGGCTGGCGCGAGCGCTTGGGCGCCAGGCTGCTGGTCAACGACGATGTCTTCGACTGGGTCGATCTGCCCAAGTCCCTGGCCGTCGTCGGTGCCGGCGTCATCGGCCTGGAGCTGGCCCTGGCCCTGCACAAGCTCGGCGTGCGCGTGCGCCTGTTCGCCCGCGGCTCCCGCGTCGGCCCGCTGACCGACCCCGAACTGCAGCCACTGGCTCAGAAGCTATTTGCCGAAGACCTGCCGCTGACGCTGAATGCAGACAAGCTCAACCCCGTGCTGGACGGCGACGAGGTCGTCATGGCCGGCGAGCGTTTCGAAGGCCTGCTCTGCACGGCCGGCCGCCAGGCCAATCTGGACGACCTCGGGCTGGAGGCGCTGAATCTGCCGCGCGATGCCGACGGACATCCGGACATCGACCGTCACACCAGCCAGTGGGGCGGCATGCCCGTCTTCATCGCCGGCGACGTGACCAACGACCGGCCGCTGCTGCACGAGGCCGCCGATGCCGGCCGCATCGCCGGCGACAACGCGGCGCGCTGGCCCGATGTGCACAGGCGCCCGCGCCGCGCACCGCTGGCCGTCGTCTTCAGCGAACCGCAGATCGCCATCGCCGGCGCCAGCCACGCCGAGCTGCGGGCCACGGGCCGCGCGTTCGACACCGGCCGCGTCAGCTTCGCCGACCAGGGGCGCAGCCGCGTCATGCTGGTCAACCGCGGCGGCCTGCATGTCTATGCCGAACGCGGTACGGGCCGGCTGCTGGGCGCCGAGATGATCGGCCCGGCTGCCGAGCACCTGGGCCACCTGCTGGCCTGGAGCGTGCAGCGCGGCGACACCGTGCAGGACATGCTGGACTGCCCTTTCTATCACCCGGTCGTCGAGGAAGGCCTGCGCACCGCGCTGCGCCAGCTCAGCAGCGACCTGCACCTGCCGCCGCCACCCATCGAGAACTGCCTGGACTGCGACACCTCGGCCGAGGTGGGCAACTGAGTCTGGCTTGATCAAGCTCAACGTCGCCGGCCCGCAGCGGCGCGACAGTGCAAGCCTCGGTTCTGCAACGGAGGCTGACATGGATAGGCTCAAGGGCAAGGTCGCGCTCGTGACCGGCGGTGCGATGGGGATTGGCGAGGCGGTCTGCTTGACGATGGCGCGCGAAGGCGCCCGGGTCGCGGTGACCGACCGGGACGATGCACGCGGCGAAGCCGTGGCCACGGCCATCCGGCGCGCCGGTGGCGAGGCGGCCTACTGGCATCTCGACGTCAGCACCGAGAGCCAGGTGGCCAGCGTCTTTGCCGACGTGAAGCGGCGCTTCGGGCCGATCAACGTGCTGGTCAACAACGCCGGCGTCGCCGGCCCCAACAAGCCCACCCATGAACTCAGCGTCGAGGAATGGGAGAGCGTGCAGGCGGTCAACGTGCGCGGCGTCTTCCTGGGCACCAAGCACGTCATCGCGCAGATGCGCGAGGCCGGTGGCGGCAGCATCGTCAACCTGTCCAGCATCTACGGCATCGTCAGCGCGCCCGACGTGCCGCCGTATCACGCCAGCAAGGGCGCGGTGCGGATGATGAGCAAGACCGACGCCCTGCTCTACGCTGGCGACCGCATCCGCGTGAACAGCGTCCATCCTGGCTTCATCTGGACGCCCATGGTCGACGGCTTCCTGCAGACCCAGGCCGACCCGGTGGCGGCCAAGCAAGCGACCGCGGCCTTGCACCCCCTCGGCCACCTCGGCACGCCCGACGACATCGCCTGGGCCTGCGTCTACCTGGCCAGCGACGAAAGCCAGTTCGTCACCGGCACCGAGCTCGTCGTCGACGGCGGCTACACCTGCCGCTGAAGGCCAGCCCGGTTCAGTCGCCGGCCACGTCCACGACGACCTTGCCGCGGCCCTGGCCGGTGGCGACCAGATCATGCGCCTGGCCCACCGTGGCCAGCGTGAAGCGATGCGCGTCCAGCCGCGGCGTGATCAGCCCCGCGTCCACCAGGGCCGCCGCTTCGCGCAGGATGTCGCCATGCCGCTGCCGACCCTCGCCGCTGAGCAGCGGCAGCAGCGTGAACACGCCCGAGTAGGTCGCCGCGCGGAAGGACAGC
>CBHWBD010000249.1:0-7068 GCA_966111775.1 uncultured Comamonadaceae bacterium
TGGGTGGACAGCAGGTTCATCAGCGCCGAGAAGGCCTGGGGCGGATAGGCCTCGCGCATCAGCTCGAGGTTGGCAGCCATCGCCTTGCCGCTCTTGCCGGCGGCGTAGTCCAGCACGGCGTTGCGGAAGATGTAGTTCATCGTGCTGTCGAACATGTCTCCGAGGAGATATTTCGAGCTGTCGAACCAAGTCTCGGCCACCGTCAGCGCATCGGGCTTCTTGGCCTTCACGGCCTGGCGCCACTCGCGCCAGAAATCGTCGGGCACCCAGGGCGCCACGTCCATGCGCCAGCCGGCCGCGCCGCGGTCCAACCACAGGTTGGTGACCGAGTCCTTGTCGCGGTAGGCATAGGCACGGAAGGACGGGTTGTTCTTGTCGATCTCCGGCAGGTCGCTCACGCCCACCCAGCCCTGGTATTGCTTGTTCGGGTCGGTCTCCTCGGGCTTGAACTTGAACCAGCCGTAGTAGGGCGAGGTCGGGTTGGGCTTGCCGTTGTCGAAGGCGCCGCCGGCGGGGAAGTTGCCGTAGCGATTGAAGTAGGGGGAGTCGGCGCCGACGTGGTTCAGCGAGGTGTCTGGGATGACGCGGATGCCGCGCTTGGCGGCCTCGGCGCACAGGCGCTCGAAGTCGGCGTTGCTGCCAAAGGCCGGGTCGATGTTCTTGTAGTCGGCCGCGTCGTATTTGTGGTTGCTGGGCGCGCGGAAGACCGGCGTCAGATAGAGGGCGTTGGCGCCCAGGCTCTTGATGTAGTCGAGCTTGCTCGTGATGCCGGCCAGGTCACCGCCGAAGAAGTCGTTGTTGTAGAGGCTGTCGGAGCCGTCGCCGGTGCCCGGCTTGAAGGGCTTCTCGTTCCACCTCGCGTGGCGCTCGACGTCGCGATCCTGGTAGCGGTCCTGGGGCCGGCCGCCGCCAGGGCGCGGGTCGTTGCTCTTGTCGCCGTTGCGGAAGCGCTCGGGGAAGACGTAGTAGTAGACGATGTCCCGGGCCCAGTCCGGCACCTTGAAGTCGGGCGCGTAGACGGTCTGGCGGTAGCGGCGCACACGGTTCAGGTTGCTCGGCAGGCGCTCGACCGTGGAGAAACCCATGGAGCCCTTCTCGCGCGTCCAGTAGACGCTGTCCTTGTTGTTCTGCAGCGCGTATTGACCCTGGTCGGTCTCGATCTCGAACCAGTAGCCGAAGACGCCGACCTCGTCGAAGCGGTAGCGGGTGGCGAAGCCCGTGCCCAGGCCGCGCGGCTCGGGCGTCATCGCGATGCGGGTCAGTGGCTCGTAGGCCAGCTGCTCCTGGTTGCCGGTCATGCGGCGGCGTTCGATGACGAGGGTGGCGCGCTTGAGGCCGGGCACGTCGTTGCCGACGTAGAAGCGGATTTCGTGGCCTTGGGGTTGGGCGCCGAAGGGCGACTTGAACTCCTCGGTGCGCGAGTCGAAGCGGGTGCTCAGCGCGGCCTTGTCGGTGATGGCCCGGGGCGGCGCGGGCTTGAAGGTCTTGGGGCCGACGGCGAGCGTCGCGCCGCCGTCCGCGGCGATGGCCAGACGCAGCGTGTGCTCGCCACCGAAGTCGCGCTTGAGGTTGCCGCTGGCGCCGCGGGCCGGGTTGCCCTTGGCGTCGCTGCCGAAGGTGTGCGAGGCCGTCCAGTCCTCGTCGGCGATCTTGAACTCTTGCGTGCCCTTGGCGGCCAGGTTCAGGTAGTAGGCATCGCAGCGGTATTCGAAGGCTTGCTCGTCCTGGGCGGCCCAGTTGTTCAGGCCGCCGCGCAGATAGAGGGTGGCGTCGCCGAGAGGCGCGGGCTTGCAGTCGGCGGCGTGGGCGGCAGGCGCCAGCGCGAGCAGGGCGGCGCAGAGCGCGAGTGACTTGAACATGGAATGGCGATCCGTGATGCCGCGACTGCGGCCATGGGGTTGATGCTTCAGTGCACGCGCTTGTAGCGGTTGTAGCCACCCATCTCGCGCGGGACGGGTTGCAGCACGAGCACGCCGTGGGCGGGCACGTCGACCGTGATGAAGCCGGAGCCGATGGTCAACGGCGCCGCGTTCGGCACCAGGCCGAGCACATCCTGCAGCGGGGTGTCGTCCATCAGCGCCCAGTTCGCCACCATGAGGCGGTCGCGAACGGGCTGGTCCGACGGGTTGGCGACGACGATCAGGGTGTCCAGTGCCTTGTCGGTGTAGCGCTCGAAGGCGAGCAGCCGGGCCGATTCGACGAGGCGGAAGTCGCCGACGCGCAGGGCGCGGTGGGACTTGTGCAGGGCTATCAGCTTGCGCACCCAGACGGTCTCGGGGTTGCCGTCGGTGGCCAGGTCCCAGCGCATCGGACCGCGGTTCTCGGGGTCGATGCCGCCGGCCATGCCGACCTCGACGCCGTAGTAGACATTGGGTGCCCCGGGCAGCGTGAACTGCAGGGCCTGCACGAAGCGGCGCTGCGCGGTGTCGGGGAACTGGCTGGCGATGCGCGGGATGTCTTGGTTGTCGATGACGATCCAGGACTTGAGCATGGGCTCGATGCCGGCATCACGCACCATGCGGTCGATCATGCGGCCGGCCATCGGCCCGTCCAGTTCGCCACCGGCGGTGCCGTTGATGATCTGGCGCAGCGTGAAGTTCATGACCGCGTCGATGGACTTCAGCCAGTCGCCGGGGTAGTTGACGATCTCGCCGACGACGAGCGAGCCGGGCTTCTGGGTATGAGCGGACTTCGTCAACGCCGCGAGATACGTCGGGCCGAGCTCGAAGGCCGTGTCCAGCCGCCAGCCGTCGGCGCCGTCACGCAGATAGCTGCGCACGACCGAGTCCGGTGCTTCGTAGAGATAGCGGCGCACGGCGGGCGATTCGAGGTTGAGCTCCGGCAGGTTCTGAAAGCCCGTCCAGACCCGTGCGCCGCCAGCGTACTGCGGGTCGATGGCGAACCACTCGCGCCAGGGGCTCTTCGCGTCGGCCATCGCGGCCTTGAAGGCCGGCGCATTGCGGCCCATGTGATTGAAGACGCCGTCCAGCACGACCTTGAGCCCGCGGCGGTGGGCCTCGGCGGCCAGGCGCTTGAAGTCCTCGCGGCTGCCGTACTCCGGCGAGATGGCCTTGAAGTCCAGCGCGTCGTATTTGTGGTTGGTGTAGGCGTGATGGATGGGGTTGATGTAGAGCACGTCCGCGCCGAGCTGCTGGACGTGATCGAGCCTGCTTGTGGCGCTGGCGAGGTCGCCGCCCCAGAAGTCCAGCTCGTGGGCCGACAGCTTTTCCGCCTCGAGGTAGGGGCCGGGCGTCGGCACCTCGCTCCAGGCGCGCAGCCGCTTCGGCGCGGGATAGAGAGCGCGCTTGGCCTCGAGGTTCTGCGACGGCGCGAAGCGGTCCACGATGATCTGGTAGACGACGGCGCCATTGCGCCAGTCGCGTTCGCGGTCCTCGTAGGGGCCGGCCTGGGCCGACAGGGTGCCGAGCAGAACCAGGCCTGCCGCGGCGAGGGCGCGTTTCATCCCTTCACGCCGCCGGCGGTCAGGCCGGAGACGATCCAGCGCTGGGCCAGCAGGAAGACCAGCGTGATGGGCAGGCCCGACAGCACGGCCGCGGCCGCGAAGTCGCCCCACAGGAAGCGCTGGTCATGCAGGAAGTATTTGGAGCCGACGGCCAGCGTCAGGTTGCCTTCCTCACGCAGCAGGATGGAGGCCACCGGGTACTCGATGATGGTGCCGATGAAGGCCAGCACGAAGACCACCATCAGGATGGGCACGGCCATGGGCAGCAGCACGCGCGAGAAGGCCTGCCAGTGCGTCGCGCCGTCGACCTTGGCGTTCTCCTCGATCTCCACGGGAATGGTCTCGAAGTAGCCCTTGATGGTCCAGACGTGCGTCGCGATGCCGCCGAGGTAGGCCAGCACCAGGCCGGCGTGGGTCTCGACGCCGAGCGCCGGCACGTAGTTGCCGATGGTCTCGAAGATGGCAAAGATCGCCACCAGGGCCAGCACCGGCGGGAACATCTGCAGCAGCAGCATGCCGTTGAGCACCGGCTTGCTGAAGCTGAACTTCAGCCGCGCGAAGGCATAGGCGGCCGTCGTCGAGATGGCGACGATGAGGAAGGCCGAGGCCGTGGCGATCTTGATGGAGTTCCACAGCCAGGTCAGCACCGGGAAGGGCGGCTGCACCAGGCTGCCGTCCGCCGCCTGATAGGGAATGCCGAGGGCCAGCTTCCAGTGCTCCAGGCTGATCTCGGTCGGGATCAGGCTGCCGGTGGCGAAGTTGCCGGGGCGCAGCGAGATGGACACGACGGCCAGCAGCGGGAAGAGGGTGATGGCGATGAAGATCCACATCACCGCGTGGGCGCTGAAGGTGCGCCAGCGGGCTTGTTTGCCGAGGACGATGGCCATGTCAACGCCCGCCCGGCCGCCCGTAGGGCGTTGAGCGCCCCCTCGGGGGGCAGTGAATGGAATGAACTGGGGGCTTCATTTACTTTTGCGCCTTTGCGGAGAGCCGCAGGTTGATCAGTGACAGCGCCGCGACGAGGAAGAAGATCAACGTCGAGATGGCCGCGGCCAGGCCGAAGTCCGAGCCCGAGTCGCGGAAGGCGATGCGGTAGGTGTAGCTGACGAGGATGTCGGTCTGGCCTGCGGGCAGCTTGGTGGACAGGAAGTCCGGCCGGCCGTCGGTCAACAGCGCGATCAGCACGAAGTTGTTGAAGTTGAAGGCGAAGGCGCTGACCAGCAGCGGCGCCAGCGGCTTGATGATCAGCGGTGCGGTGATCTTGAAGAAGTTGGTCGCGGGGCTGGCGCCGGCCAGGGCCGAGGCTTCGTAGAGGTCGGCCGGAATCGCCTTCAGCAGGCCGGAGCACAGGATCATCACGTAGGGGTAGCCCAGCCAGACGTTGACGATGACGAGCATGGTCTTGGCCAGCAGCGGGTCGGCGAACCAGGCCGGCTTGACGCCGAACAACGCGTTCAGGATGGCGTTGATCTCGCCGAAGTTCTGGTTGAACAGGCCCTTGAAGACCAGGATGGAGATGAAGCCCGGCACCGCATACGGCAGGAAGAGCAGGGTGCGGTAGGTGGTGCGGTACTTCATGCCCTCCCAGTTCAGCATCACCGCGAACAGCATGCCGATGGCTGTGGCGAAGAACACCGTCAGCGCCGAGAACAGCACCGTCCACGTGAAGATGGACAAAAAGGGCCCGCGGAACTCGGCGTCGAACAGCATGCGCGCGTAGTTGGCCGCGCCGATGAAGGCCTTGAAGCCAGGCTGCAGGGTCTCGCCGGCGGCGGTCTGGAAGAAGCCGGTGTCGCGGTTGGGCGTGAAGACGGCGGCGTCCAGCGTGCGCGTCAGGCTGCCGTCGGCATTCGCCGTCCACTGTGGCTTGACGGGGCCGAACTCGCGCAGGCCGAGGTAGTGCAGCTCGGTCTTGTCGGGCATCACCAGCACCAGCTTGGACAGTGCGTCGCGGTGTTTGATCAGCTCGGACAGGGGCAGTTCGGCTTCTGGCCAGTCCTTCATCGGGGGGCGAGTGAGGCCCTCAGGAGCGAGCTCAACCCTCACGTCCTGCGACGACTTCTTCAGCGAAAACGGTGGTGACAACCAGCGCCCCGCAATGTCGGTTTCGCCGATCAGGCCCACCGCCTGGCGCGGTTGACTTTTCAGCCAAAGCGCCGCCGCCCTGCTTTCGCCGTGAGTTTCACCTTCCGCACTCAGCAGCAGGCGGTACTCGGCGCCATCGGCAATGAGGCGATAGGCGAGAACTTGATCCTCGACGGCGTCGTGCTGCTCGAGCAGGTACTCGCGCACCCGGCTCTCGCTGAGCAGATGGGTGCTGGAGTAGTTGGTGAAGCCGATCTGCGCCGTGTAGACCAGCGGGAAGGCGATGAAGACCAGCATGCCGGCGATGCCGGGGAAGAGGTAGCGCCAGGCAAAGCCGCCGCGACTGAGATACACGTAGAAGCCGGCCGTGAACAGCACCAGCAGGCCGGCGGCCCAGGCGGCCTGGCCGGTGGTGTAGACGACAAAGACGAGATAGAGGGCGGCCACGATGGCGGCCGCGGCCAGCGGCCAGTGCAGCCACTTGGCGAGCTTCTCGGTGGTCGTTGCCGGCAGCGTCGAATAGGCGCCTTGGCCGAGGGAGGAGGACAAGGCGTTCATTTGTTCAGCAGCATCCGTGCGGCGGCGCCGTCGAGCGCGTCCTTGGGGCTTTGCAGGCCGTTGGTGATGGCTTCCAGGGCCGCGTCCATCGCGGTCCAGAAGCGGCCCACCTCGGGGATGTTGGGAATGGGCGCGCCGTTGCGGGCGTTGGTCATGCTGGCCGCGATCAGCGGGTTGACCGACAGCTCGGCATAGAAGGCCTTGTTGGCCGGCACGCCGATGGGCACGTTGGCGTCCAGTACCTTCAGCGCCTCGGGGCGCATCAGGTGGTTCTCGATGAACTCCTTGGCGATGTCCTTGTTCTTGCTCGGCGCGGAGATCATGCAGCCCAGCACGCCAACGAAGCTCTTGCTGGGCTTGCCGGCAAAGACGGCGGGAATGGGGGCCACGCCGATGTCGATCTTGGCGTTCTTGGCGTTGTCCCAGGCCCAGGGGCCGGAGATCATCATGGCCACCTCGCCGCGGGCGAAGGCCGCCTCCATCTCGGAATAGCGCGCGCCCTTGGGCATGTGGCCGTCCTTGATGAGGCGCTCGATCATCCGGGCGCCGGCCAGCGCGCCTTCGTTGTTGACGTCGACCTTCCTGGGGTCGAAGTCGCCCTGGGCATCGCGGCCGAAGATGACGCCGCCGGCGCCGGCAATCATGGGCCAGCTGAAGAAGCTCTTGTTGTAGTCCCACAGCACGGCGTGCTTGCCGCTGGCCTGCAGCTTCTTGTCGATGGCGATCAGTTCGTCCCAGGTCGCCGGCGGCGTGGGGACGAGTGCCTTGTTGTAGATGAGGCCCGTCGTCTCGATGGCGATGGGGTAGCCCCAGATGCGGCCGCGGTAGCTCAGCGCATTCCAGGCCTGTTCCTCGGACTCGGCCTTGAGCTTGGCGGAAGGGCGCAGCGGCGTCAGCAGGCCGGCCTTGGCCCATTCGCCGACGCGGTCGTGCGGCCAGCAGAAGATGTCCGGGCCCTTGCC
>CBHWBD010000250.1:0-6995 GCA_966111775.1 uncultured Comamonadaceae bacterium
CGACTGCCGTGCCCTTCGTCAGCACTTTTGCGCCCAGCGAGCGCGCCAAGGCCGCCGGTGCCCCCGTCGAGGTCGACATCTCCGGCATCAAGCCCGGCGAGAAGCTCACCGTCGAATGGCGCGGCAAGCCGGTCTGGATCGTGCGCCGCACGCCGGAGCAGATCGAGGCCCTCAAGAAGAACGACGGCCAGCTGGCCGATCCGAACTCGGATCGCAAGGCCTTCCCCATTCCCGACTACGCCAAGAACGAGAACCGCTCGATCAAGCCGGAATACCTGGTGGTCGTGGGTATCTGCTCGCACCTGGGCTGCTCACCGAGCGACAAGTTCGCGACGGGCGCCCAGCCTTCGCTGCCGGACGACTGGAACGGCGGCTTCCTGTGCCCCTGCCACGGCTCGACCTTCGACATGGCTGGCCGCGTGTTCAAGAACAAGCCCGCGCCCGACAACCTCGAGGTGCCGCCGTACATGTACCTGTCGGACAGCCGGCTGGTCATCGGTGAAGACAAGAAGGCCTAAACGGAAGCACGGGACGAGACATGGCTGAATTCAAAGAAGCACCCGCAGGCGCCTCGGTTGGCGTGAAGACCATGACCTGGCTGGAGAACCGGTTTCCGACCGCGTTCGACGCCTACAAGGTCCACATGTCGGAGTACTACGCGCCGAAGAACTTCAACTGGTGGTACTTCTTCGGCTCGCTGGCGCTGCTGGTGCTGGTGATCCAGATCGTCACCGGCATCTTCCTGGTGATGCACTACAAGCCCGATGCCGGCCTGGCCTTCGCGTCGGTCGAGTACATCATGCGCGACGTGCCCTGGGGCTGGCTGATCCGCTACATGCACAGCACCGGCGCCTCGGCCTTCTTCGTGGTCGTCTACCTGCACATGTTCCGGGGCCTGATCTACGGCAGCTACCGCAAGCCGCGCGAGCTGGTCTGGATCTTCGGCTGCGCGATCTTCCTGTGCCTGATGGCCGAAGCCTTCATGGGCTATCTGCTGCCCTGGGGCCAGATGTCCTACTGGGGCGCCCAGGTGATCGTGAACCTGTTCGCCGCCGTGCCCTTCGTCGGCCCGGACCTGGCCCTGATGATCCGCGGCGACTACGTCGTCGGCGACGCCACACTGAACCGCTTCTTCAGCTTCCACGTCATTGCCGTGCCGCTGGTGCTGCTGGGCCTGGTGGTGGCCCACCTGCTGGCTCTGCACGACGTCGGTTCCAACAACCCCGACGGCGTCGAGATCAAGAAGGGTCCGAAGGACGCGCAAGGCCGTCCGCTGGACGGCGTGCCTTTCCACCCCTTCTACTCGGTGCACGACATCTACGGCGTCTGCATCTTCCTGATGGTCTTCACCGCCATCCTCTTCTTCGCGCCTGAGCTGGGCGGCTACTTTCTGGAGTACAACAACTTCATCCCGGCCGACCCGCTGAAGACGCCCGCCCACATTGCCCCGGTCTGGTACTTCACGCCGTTCTACTCGATGCTGCGCGCCACCACCGACACCATGGTCAACGTGCTGTGCGGCGTGGTCGGCATCGCGGCCATCGTGAGCTTCCTGAAGGGCAAGTTCGGCGGCACCGCCAAGGTCGCCCTGCTGGTCGCCGCGGCCGTGTTGATCTTCCTGCTCAAGGTCTTCGACGCCAAGTTCTGGGGCGTGGTCGTCATGGGCGGCGCGGTCATCATCCTGTTCTTCCTGCCCTGGCTGGACCACAGCCCGGTCAAGTCGATCCGTTATCGTCCGAGCTGGCACAAGTATGTGTACGCGGTCTTCGTCGTCTTCTTCCTGTGGCTGGGCTATCTCGGCATCCAGCCGCCGAGCGACATGGGCACCCTGGTCGCCCAGGCCGGCACGCTGTTCTATTTCGGCTTCTTCCTGTTGATGCCGTGGTGGAGCCGTCTGGGGACGCCCAAGCCCGTGCCCGACCGTGTGACCTTCCACGCCCACTGAGCCGCGGAGCAAAAACACAATGAAAAAGCTGATCGCGATCCTGATGGCCACGCTGGGCCTGGCCGGCGCCGCCCAAGCCAACACCGGTGGCATCGAGTGGGACAAGTTCCCCAAGGAGAAGATGTCGGACATGGCCGCGCTGCAGCATGGCGCCAAGCTGTTCGTCAACTACTGCCTGAACTGCCACGGTGCCGCCTACATGCGCTACAACCGCATGCGCGACCTGGGCCTGACCGAAGCCGACATCAAGAACAACCTGCTGTTCGCGGCCGACAAGGTCGGTGAGACCATGAAGGTCAGCATCGATCCCAAGGAAGCCAAGGCCTGGTTCGGCGCCAACCCGCCCGACCTGTCGGTCATCGCCCGCTCGCGCGCCGACGGCGCCAAGGGCTCGGGCGCGGACTATCTCTACACCTATATGCGGAGCTTCTACCGCGACGACACCAAGGCGACGGGCTGGAACAACATGGCCTTCCCCAGCGTCGCGATGCCGCACGTGATGTGGGAACTGCAGGGCCAGCGTGTCGCCAAGTTCGAGGAAATCGCCGATCCGCACGACCACGAGAAGACGACCCATGTCTTCACCGGCAAGTACGAGCAGCTGACGTCCGGTACCCTGACCGAGCGCCAGTACGACGACGCGGTGGCCGACCTGGTCGCCTATCTGCAGTGGATGGGTGAACCGGCCCAGGGCCAGCGCTTCCAGCTGGGTGTCATCGTGCTGATCTTCCTCAGCTTCCTGACCGTGTTCGCCTGGCGTCTGAATGCCTCGTACTGGAAGGACGTGAAGTAAGCCATTGAGTCCCGGCGCATCCCGAACGGGGGCGCCAAACACGCAGTGGGGAGGGCTTCCAGCCACCCACTGCGTTTGCTTTTTGCGCGGCGGCCTGCCGCGTGTTTTGATTGACTGACCCCTCGGGAGCCCAAGCCATGATGGTCCTCTACTCCGGTACCACCGACCCCTACTCGCACCGCTGCCGTTTCGTGCTGTTCGAGAAAGGCATGGACTTCGAAATCCGTGACGTTGACCTGTTCGCGAAACCCGAAGACATCGCGTTGATGAATCCGTACAACGAGGTGCCCATCCTCGTCGAGCGCGATCTCATCCTGTACGAATCGCACATCATCAACGAGTACATCGACGAGCGCTTCCCGCATCCGCAGCTGATGCCCGGCGACCCGGTCGCCCGCGCCCGCGTGCGCCTGTTCCTGCTGAACTTCGAAAAGGAGCTGTTCGCCCACGTGAACATCCTCGAAGGCCGCGGCACGACGACCAAGGCGACGGACAAGCAGCTCGAGAAGGCCCGTTCGCAGATCCGCGACCGCCTGACCCAGCTCGCCCCGATCTTCCTGAAGAACAAGTACATGCTGGGCGACGACTTCTCGATGCTCGACGTGGCCATCGCCCCGCTGCTGTGGCGCCTGGACTACTACGGCATCGACATGTCCAAGAACGCGCTGCCGCTGCTGAAGTACGCCGAGCGCATCTTCAGCCGCCCGGCCTACATCGAGGCGCTGACGCCGTCCGAGAAGGTGATGCGCCGCTGATGGACCAGACCCCCGCTTCGACAGGCGCAGGTGGGGGCACGTCCACCCGCCCGTACCTGATCCGCGCCCTGCACGATTGGTGCACGGACAACGGCTTCACGCCCTATATCGCGGTCCATGTCGACCGTTCGGTGCAGGTGCCCATGGAGTACGTGTCCAACAACGAGATCGTGCTGAACATCGGCTTCGATGCGACCAGCGGCCTGGACCTGGGCAACGAGTTCATCCAGTTCAAGGCCCGCTTCGGCGGCGTGGCGCGCGAGATCATCGTGCCGGTGGACCATGTCGTGGCCATCTACGCCCGCGAGAACGGCCAGGGCATGGCCTTCCCGGCGCCCGAGCCGCTGGCTGAAGGCGCTGCTGCGCCGGCGGCCGTGCCCGCCGCCGAACCGCGCCGCAGCGGCCTGCGGCTGGCGAGCGAGGCCAGCGACGATGAGGGCGACGACACGCCGCCGCCGGATGCACCCAGCGGCGGTCCGCGGCCTTCGCTGAAACGCGTCAAGTGAGCGCCTAGAATCCCGACTTTCGCCGGCTTAGCTCAGTTGGTAGAGCAACCGCCTTGTAAGCGGTAGGTCATCAGTTCGAATCCGATAGCCGGCACCAATCAAGAACCCACTGTCTCGCGACAGTGGGTTTTTCATTTCTGGATCAGCTTGACGCGGATATGGCCAGGCAGGCCGGCTTGGGCCAGCAGGGCTTCCAGGCGGGGCAGCAGATGGCGCAGCTTGGCGGCAACGGCAGCGTTGGCGGCCAGCAGGCTCCAGCCGTCCTCGTCCAGCGGCCCGGGCTGCAGGCTGGCCAGCAGGGCGCCGGGCAGGGCGGGCGCGATGATGCGCAGCCGCCGCCGCGACGCCTCCAGCCTTGCATGGAGCTGGCTCAGGCCCTCATGGGCGCGCAGGGCCTCGGCCACCGGCGTCGGCGACGGGACGGAGGCGCGCGCGCTCTTGGGGCCGAGGTAGCGGGGCGTGGAGGACATGACGGCAGTGTAGTGAGGCGGCCAGGCCGTCATGGCCCCACTGCTAAACTGCGACGTTTTGCGCGGCCAGGCAAACCCTTCTTGCATTGGCCCGGCTCGCCCCCAGATTCGCGCGTCCCGTCGGCCTCGCCGGCGCCCGCCAGCACTCAAGTCGCAGCATGTTGCCCAAGCTTCTCACCTCGATTTTCGGTAGCCGCAACGAGCGTCTGCTCAAGCAGTACCGCCGTACCGTGGCCCAGATCAATGCGCTGGAGCCGAAGTACGAGGCATTGAGCGACGACGAACTGCGCGCCCAGACGGCCGAGTTCAAGCAGCGCATCGCTGACGGCGCGACCGTCCACGACATCCTGCCCGAGGCCTTCGCCGTCTGCCGCGAAGGCAGCAAGCGCGCGCTGAAGATGCGCCACTTCGACGTGCAGCTGATCGGCGGCATGGTGCTCAACGACGGCAAGATCGCCGAAATGCGCACCGGTGAAGGCAAGACGCTGATGGCGACGCTGCCGGTCTACCTGAATGCGCTGACGGGCAAGGGCGTCCACGTCGTCACGGTCAACGACTACCTCGCGCGCCGCGACGCCGAGTGGATGGGCAAGCTCTACAACTTCCTGGGCCTGTCGGTCGGCATCAACCTGCCGCAGATGCCGCGCGAGCAGAAGCAGACGGCCTACGCCGCCGACGTCACCTACGGCACCAACAACGAGTACGGCTTCGACTATCTGCGCGACAACATGGTCTACGAGACGGCCGACCGCGTGCAGCGCGGCCTGTCCTACGCCATCGTCGACGAGGTCGACTCCATCCTCATCGACGAGGCGCGCACGCCGCTGATCATCTCGGGCCAGGCCGACGACCATACGGACGTCTACCTGAAGATCAATTCGGTCGTTCCGAGCCTGAAGAAGCAGATCGGCGAGCTGGACCCGCGCACCGGCGAAGGCGTCATCGAGCCGGGCGACTTCACGGTGGACGAGAAGTCGCACCAGATCCACCTGACGGAAGACGGCCACGAGACCGCCGAGCGGCTGCTCGCCCAGGCCGGCCTGATCGCCGAGGGCGCCAGCCTCTACGACGCGGCCAACATCACGCTGATGCATCACCTGAATGCAGCGCTGCGGGCTCGCCACGTCTATCACCGCGACCAGCACTACGTCGTGCAGAACGGCGAAGTCGTCATCGTCGACGAGTTCACCGGCCGCCTGATGAGCGGCCGCCGCTGGAGCGACGGCCTGCACCAGGCCGTCGAGGCCAAGGAAGGCGTGCAGATCCAGGCCGAGAACCAGACGCTGGCGTCCATCACCTTCCAGAACTACTTCCGCATGTACGGCAAGCTGTCCGGCATGACGGGCACGGCCGACACCGAGGCCTACGAGTTTCAGGAGATCTACGGTCTCGAGACCGTCGTCATCCCGCCGAACCGCCCGACCATCCGCAAGGACGAGCTGGACCTGGTCTACAAGACCGACAAGGAAAAGTACAACGCCGTCATCGAGGACATCCGCGCCTGCCACACGCGTGGCCAGCCGGTGCTGGTGGGCACGACGTCCATCGAGAACTCGGAGCTGATCTCCAACCTGCTGAACCAGGCCAAGCTGCCGCACAACGTGCTGAACGCCAAGCAGCACGAGAAGGAAGCCCAGATCGTCGCCCAGGCCGGTCGCCCGGGTGTCATCACCATCGCCACCAACATGGCCGGCCGCGGCACCGACATCGTGCTGGGCGGCAACGTCGAGAACCAGGTCAAGTTCCTCGAGGCCGACGAGGCGATTCCCGCCGACGAGAAGGCGCGCCGCATCCAGCAGCTGAAGGACGAGTGGCAGGGCCTGCACGACAAGGTGCGCGCCGAGGGCGGCCTGCGCATCATCGCGACAGAGCGCCACGAGAGCCGGCGCATCGACAACCAGCTGCGTGGCCGTGCCGGCCGCCAGGGCGACCCCGGCTCCTCGCGCTTCTACCTGTCGCTGGACGACCAGCTGATGCGCATCTTCGCCGGCGAGCGCGTGCGCGCCATCATGGACCGCCTGAAGATGCCCGAGGGCGAGGCCATCGAGGCCGGCATCGTCACGCGCAGCATCGAAGGCGCCCAGCGCAAGGTCGAGGCCCGCAACTTCGACATCCGCAAGCAGCTGCTCGAGTACGACGACGTGTCGAACGACCAGCGCAAGGTCATCTACCAGCAGCGCAACGACATCCTCGAGGCCGAGAGCCTGATCGCCCAGATCGCCTCGCTGCGCGAATCCACGCTGACCGACGTGGTGCGCACCTATGTGCCCGCCGAGAGCGTCGAGGAGCAGTGGGACCTGGCCAGCCTGGACCAGGTGCTGCAGGGCGAATGGCAGATCGACCAGTCGCTGGCCGAGCTCGTCAAGAAGAGCGACTCCGTCACCGACGAGGACCTGCTCGAGGCCGTCATCAAGGCGGGCGATAAGCTGTTCCAGGACAAGCTCGACCGCGTCGGCATCGAGCAGTTCAATCCCTTCATGCGCATGGTGCTGCTGCAGAGCATCGACCAGCGCTGGCGCGAGCACC
>CBHWBD010000251.1:0-6981 GCA_966111775.1 uncultured Comamonadaceae bacterium
CGCGCGAGCTGTCGCGCGCCGAGGTGGCGACCTGGAAGCGCGTCATCCGCGTGCTCAGCCATGAGCTCAACAACTCGTTGGCGCCCATCTCTTCGCTGGCCCACAGCGGCGCCGAGCTGGCGCGGCGCGGCGACACCGAACGCCTGCCCCAGGTGCTGGCCAGCATCGGCGAGCGCGCGGCCCATCTGCATGGCTTCCTGTCGGGCTATGCCAGCTTCGCCAAGCTGCCGGCGCCGCGCCGCGACGCGGTGGACTGGGCCACCTTCCTGAACCGCCTGGGCACGTTGGGCGAATTCAACCTGGATGGCGAGGTGCCCGCCCAGCCGGGCTGGTTCGATGCGGCCCAGATCGAGCAGGCCCTGCTGAACCTGATCAAGAACGCCCACGAGTCGGGCAGCGATCCGGACGAGATCGCGCTGCGCCTGGGCCTGGCGGGCAGCGAGCTGCGCATCGAGGTGCTGGACCGCGGTCCCGGCATGAGCGAGACCGTGCTGGCCCAGGCCCTGCTGCCCTTCTATTCGACCAAGCGCTCCGAGCCCGGCTCGCAGGGCGGCACCGGCCTGGGCCTGGCCCTGGTGCGCGAGATCGCCGAGGCCCACGACGGCCGCATCGCGCTGAGCAATCGCGACGGCGGCGGCCTGCGCGTCGTCATCAGCCTGCCGCAGCAGGCTCGATGAGGACGGTGGCCAGGCCGCTGAACGTCAGGAAAGCCAGGGCCGTGGACGCCAGGATGATGCGCGCCACGCGGCCGTTGTCGGCCCCATAACGCTCCGCCAGCAGTGACACATTGCTGGCGCTGGGCAGGGCTGCCGCCAGCGTCAGCGCGACAAGCTGGGGCCAGGCCAGCGGCGCCCCCAGCCCCCTTGCCGCGGCGCCCAGTGCGAATACCAGGGCCGGGTGCAGCAGCAGCTTGATGGCCGCCACCGGCAGGTAGAGGGCCGGCGGCGTCACCCGGCCGGCCTTGCGGTTGGCCCGGCCCGAACGGCTCAACACCGCACCGATGGTGAACAGGGCCACCGGCGAGGCGGCGTCGCCCAGCATGGAGATGACCTTGGCCAGCGGCCCCGGCAGCGCCAGGCCGCTGGCGCCCAGCAGCGCGCCCAGGGCGATCGACCAGGGCAGCGGGTTGGAGGCCGCCGCCTTCAGGGCCTGCACGAAGGCGGCACGGCCGGCGTGGCCGCTGGCACCGGCCTGGGCCAGGGCGATGCACAGCGAGCTGGTCACGAAGAGGTCGGCCAGGATGGTGCTGACGACCGGCCCGCCGGCGGCGCTGCCCAGCAGCGCGACGATCAGCGGCACGCCCATGAAGCCGGTGTTGGGAAAGGCGGCGACCAGGGCGCCGAAGGCCGCATCCTTCATGCGCACGCGCTCGGACAGCGTCGTCGCCACCGTGAAGAAGACGATGAGCAGGGCCGAGCTGACGTAGACGGCCAGCAGGGCCGGGTTCAGCAACTGCAGCAGCGGCGTGTCGCGCCCGAAGCGGAACAGCAGGCAGGGCAGCGCGAAAAACAGCACGAAACCGTTCAGGCCCGGAATGGCGCTGTCGGGCAGCAGGCCGCGCTCGGCGGCCAGCCAACCGCACAGCACCAGGGCGAAGAAGGGAAAGGTCGTTGCGAGGACGGCAAGCATGGTCGCCCGCGAGTATCAGCGCGCGTGAGCGAATGCTCGGACGGTCGCCGTTTGTAACAACGGGGGCTGGCGAGCCCCCTGGGGTCACCCCTAATATGCCGCGCCATGCGCATGCCCAATCTCACCCTGCCACCCCCAGCCGCCGCCGCGCCCCTGGACGAAGGGCAGGCCCTGGGCGTGTGGCGGCTGGAAAAGCCCCTGCCCGACGGCGAGCAGGCGCATGCGGGCCAGTGGTACAGCGCCCATCACGCCATGGCCAAGGAGCAGAAGTCGGCAGTCCTCGTGCTGGACCGCAGCGACCAGGGCGCCGGCGTCATGCTGCGCTACGCCGACCAGGCCGGTGACCTCGCCAAGCTGCAGCACATGCACATCGCGGTGCCCAGCGACAGCGGCGTGACCCCCGATGCCCATCCCTACCTGATCGTCGAAGGCGAGCACGGCGAGCCCCTGCTGCCGCAACTGCATCAGCTGGCCCTGCGCGCCCGCGTCGAGTTGCTGGTGCAGCTCTGCGAGGCCCTGCGTTCGGCCCACCAGCAGGGCTGGCTGCTGGCCGAGATCGATCCCGCCATGATCTGGCTCGACCCCAAGGGCGATGTGCGCCTGATGGGCCTGGGCCTGGCCAAGATTCCCGACCCGACCGACCCTTTCGACCGCGGCCTGAGCCTGGGCGCTTCGCCGGCCTTCGTCGCGCCGGAGCGCCGCAACGGTGAACCCCCGACCCTGGCCAGCGAAGTCTTCGGCCTCGGCGCCCTGGCCCGCGTCCTCATCTGCGGCTGGGAAGACACCCCCAAGGGCCTGGCCCCGCTGCGCGGCAGCGCCGCCGACCAATGGCCGGCGATGAAGGAAGCCCAGCAGATCAAGCTGGATGCGGTGCTGCGCTCGGCCATGGCCGACTCGCCGGAGCTGCGCATGCGCGGCGCCGAGAGCCTCGCCGACGAGTTGCGCGAATGGCTGGGCCTCAGTCCTTCGCGCAGTGCCGCCAACGCGGCCACGCCTGCCGAGGCGGCCGACAAGGCCAAGCCCCCCCCCTGGTGGAAGCGCTGGCTGTGGCTGGGTGCCGCTGCCGGCCTCGGGCTGCTGGCGATGGCCGCCCATGTCGCGGACCGCCCGGCGGCCACGGCCGGCACCCAGAGCCAATCCCCGGGTTGACCCCGACTGACGGGCGACTGACTAGGGATGTCGCCCCCAGCATCGCTTCGCCAACAATGCGCGCCCATCCGATCCTGGAGCGCCCTCATGGCCCGTTCTCTCCTCGCGCCCTTCGTCGCCGCCGCGGCCCTGTCCCTGGCCGCCTCGGCCACGCTCGCGGCCGGCTTCAACACCGATGCCGAAGGCTGGACCACCAGCAACGGCGGCGACCAGGTCTGGATGGCCAGCGGCGGCAACGGCGGCGGCTGGCTGCAGATCACCGACAGCAGCAACGACGACTTCCTGCTGAACGCGCCGGTCGCCTGGCTGGGCAACTGGTCGGCCAACGCCGGCCGCACCCTGTCCTTCGACGCCAGGAACGTCAACGGCGATGCCCCGGACTGGGCGCCCTTCGGTGAGGTCACCATCACCGGTACCGGCGGCAGCCTGGTGTTCGACATGGCGGCCCCCGGCAGCCCGCCGGCCGACGGCCAGTGGCATCGCTACAGCTTCGTGCTGCCGTCCTCCCCCGTGCTGTCCAACGTCACCAGCCTGACGATCAAGGGCGAGTTCCATGCCGGCGTGACCGAGGTCGTCGGCATCGACAACATCCAGGTCTCCGCCGTGCCCGAACCCACCGGCGCTGCCCTGCTGCTGGGCGGCCTGGGCCTGCTGGCGCTGCTGCGACGCGGGCGCTGAAGCCGGTCCGGCGGCCGGGGTTGCCCGGGATGCCGAGCCGCCGGTGCTCGGCAACAATGCGCGCTTCCCCGGAGGCTCCATGACCTGCCCGCTGCTTGCGCCGTTGTACGTGACCCCTTCTGTCGCTATCCCGACCGGCCTGAACCGGCAGGCACGCTGATGGCCGCCGTCGGGGCCGCGCCCGCCACCATCGCCACGGGCCTGCTGGGCTTCGGCGAACTGCAGCTCAGGCTGCCCGCCACCCGGACGCAATGGCTGGCCCTGGTGGCCGGCGTCGGCCTGGGCCTGGTCGGCGCCGAGCTGGCCTGGCACCACCCGCTGTCGGGGCCGCTGGCGCTCGCGGCCTGGGGCGTCGTCGTGCTGCTGGCCGCGCTGTTCTGGGTCAAGACCCCCGTGCTGCTGTTCGCGCCCCTGCCCCTGGTGGGCCTGGCGCCCTGGACGGGCTGGATCACTTTCGAGGAAATGGACCTGCTGGTCACCGCCTGCGGCTGCGGCGGCTACCTCGCCTATGCGCTGCAGCTGAACGCGCGCGACCGCGCCCCGGCCTGGCGGCACGGCCTGGTCTATTCGCCCGTCGTCATCGTGCTGATGATCGCGCTGGCGCTGTCCGCCGCCTGGAGCATGAGGCGCGGCTTCGCCGACGCCGGCGGTTTCGCCTTCGGCTGGTTCCATGGCTATCACGAAGCCATGAATTCGGTGCGCAATGCCAAGGCCATCTTCCTGGCCCTGGCCCTGCTGCCGCTGTGGACGGCAGCGGCCACCGCGCGTCCGCGAGGTTTTTCGCGCGGCCTGCTGCTGGGCCTGGTGCTGGCCCTGGCCGGCGGCAGCGCCGCCGCGCTGTGGGAACGCCTGGCCTATCCCGGCCTGCTGGACTTCTCCACCGACTACCGCACCACGGCGCTGTTCTGGGAAATGCATGTCGGCGGCGCGGCTCTGGACGGCTTCCTGGTGCTGACCCTGCCGTTCGCGCTGCTGGCCCTGCTGCGCACGCGCTCGCCCTGGCGCTTCGCCGTCGGCATCGGCGTCGCCCTGCTGGCGGCCTATGCCTGCCTGACGACCTTCTCGCGCGGCGTCTATCTCGCGCTGCCGCTGGCCCTCATCCCCATGGTGATGCTGGCCGACGCCCAGCGCCGCCGCGCGGTGGCCTCCGGGCCCGAGAGCAGCAGCATCGACAGCAGCCTCGGCGCCATCGACGCGCCGCTGCCCCGCCTGGCCAAGATCGGCGCCCTGGCCATGGCCGCGGCCTTTGCGCTGGCAGCGGCCCTGGTCTTCGGCGGCGGCGGCTATCGCGGCCTGCTGGCCCTGTTCTTCGCCATGGTCATCCTGCTGACCATGCCCGCCAGCCTGTGGCTGCCGAGCTTCGGCCAGCGCCTGACAGCCGTCCTCATGGGCGGGCTGCTCGCCCTGCTGCTCGGTGGCGCGAGCTGGGCCCTGTCCCTGGCGGTGCCCAAGGCGGCCTATGTGCTCAATGTCGTCGCCCTGCTCTGCTGCGCCGTGCTGCGCTGGCGCGACGAGCCCGGGCAGGTGCGCCCCATCTATGCGCTGATCGTCACGACGGCCTGGTTCTGGCTGCTGGCCACCATGGTCATCGTGGCCGACTACTGGGGCGGCACCTCGGGGCGCTGGACGGCGGGCGCTGCGGGCCTGGCCCTTGGCGGCCTGTGGGCGGCCATGCTGCTGGAGCAGCGCCTGTGGCCCTTGCAAGGCGCGGGCAGCCAGGGCCGAGCCGGCTGGCGCAAGCGCGCCCTGCTGGTGGCCGGCCTGCTGATGGTCATGGCCATCGTCGCCGCCCTGGGCGGCGGCGGCTATCTGCGCGATCGCGTCGCGACCTGGAAGGAAGACGGCCAGACCCGCCTGACGCATTGGCGCGACGGCCTGCACCTGCTGCACGGCGGCCGCCAGTGGCTGTTTGGCAAGGGGTCCGGGCGCTTCGTGCCGAGCAATTTCTACGACGGCCCGGTCAGCAGCCAGATCGGCGACTACCGGCTGCGCCACGACCCGAACGAGTCCTATCTGGCGCTGGCTGCGGGCAAGCACGTGCTGGGCCGCGGCGAACAGTTCCGCATCAGCCAACGCATCCCCGCGCCGGCGCCCGGGCCCGTCTCCATCACCCTGGTGCATCGCACGGCCGCGGATGCCATCCTGGTGCTGCAGGTCTGCGAGAAAAACCTCATCTACCCCGACAACTGCAGCAGCATCCAGCCGACGCTGAAGCCGCTGCGCGCCGAAACCCCGCCGGTCGAAGACAGCGCCGGCGCGACGGCTGCGACCGCACCCGCCACCGGCATGGGCACCTGGCAGACCAGCCAGTTCCAGCTCGGCAGCGTGCCGAAGCTGGGCGGCGACTGGTGGGCGCCGCGCTTCGTGACCTTCTCCATGGCGCTGGACACGCGCGGCGCCCGCGTGGACATCGACCGCATCGCCATGCAGGATGCCCAAGGCCGCCAGCTGCTGGTCAACGGCGACTTCAACCGCGAGATGGCGCACTGGTTCTTCTCCAGCGACCGCCACCACCTGCCCTGGCACATCAAGAACGCGGCCCTGCACGTGCTGTTCGAGCAGGGCCTGGTGGGCCTGGCGCTGTTGGGAGGCGCCTATCTGCTGGTGCTGGTGCGCCTGTCCTTCGGCCGCGGCCGCGACCACCCACTGGCGCCGGCCATCGTCGCCGCGCTGATCGGCTTCGGCGCCGTCGGGGCCTTCGACAGCCTGCTGGACGCTCCGCGCATCGGCTTCATCTTCTTCACGCTGCTGCTGCTCGGCCTCGGGTTGCGCGCCTTGCCGGGAGAGGGTGTGGCCCGAGTGGCATGATGCGCGGCCTCGCCTTGCCCCCGTCATGTCCGCAGTACCCCCTTCCGGCGCCCCCACGGCCGGCCTCAACCCGGCCCAGCTCGAAGCCGTCCACCACCTGAGCGGCCCCTGCCTCGTCATTGCCGGGGCCGGCTCGGGCAAGACCAAGGTCATCACGACCAAGATCGCCCAGCTGCTGGCGTCGGGCTACCGGCCCAGCCAGATCGCCGCCATCACCTTCACGAACAAGGCCGCGCAGGAGATGCGCGAGCGCGCCAAGGCCCTGGTGGGCAAGAAGGCGGCCAAGGACCTGGCCATCTCGACCTTCCACAGCCTGGGTGTGCGCCTGCTGCGCGAGGAAGGCTCGCGCGTCGGGCTGAAGGAGCAGTTCTCCATCCTCGACAGCGACGACGTGCTCAACGTGCTGAAGGACGCCGGCGGCACGACGGACGTGAAGCAGGCGCAGCGCTGGCAGTGGACCATCTCGCTGTGGAAGAACCAGGGGTTCGGTCCCGCCCAGGCGGCCCAGGTCGCCCAGGACGAGGACGAGCGCTCGGCCGCCGCCGTCATGGTGCGCTACCAGGAGCGCCTGGCGGCCTACCAGGCCGTCGACTTCGACGACCTCATCACCCTGCCCTTGAAGCTGCTGACGACCGACGCCGAGGCGCGCGAGAAATGGCAGAACAAGCTCCGCTACGTGCTGGTGGACGAATACCAGGACACCAATGCCGTGCAGTA
>CBHWBD010000252.1:0-6945 GCA_966111775.1 uncultured Comamonadaceae bacterium
GCAGGAGAACCAGGGGCCGGCGGATTATCCCGGCGCGTCAGGAGTCTGGCCTGCGGCGGCGGGTGCGCGTCCAGCGCTCGGCAAGCCGGGTCGAGTCGGCATGCCCGGAATCCGGCAGGGTCATGGCTTTTGTCCTTGGCTGAATGCTGTATATATTCACAGTATGTCACCAGCTCCCACCCGCATCGCCGCCGCCCAGCCCAGCCTCGTCCCGCTCGACTCCATCAAGGGCCGCGGCACGGCGACGGCCATGCCGCATCGCTTCGAGCAGCGCGAGCGCGAGCAGTACGACGACGGCTGGGGTTCGCTGCACCAGGAGGCGACCGAGGAGCACCTGCCACCGGCCACCGAGGTCATCGAGGAGCAGGCGAAGAAGATCGTCACCAGCAACCAGTCGCCCGACATCAGCTTCGACTATTCGATCAACCCGTATCGCGGTTGTGAGCATGGCTGCGTCTACTGCTTCGCGCGGCCGACGCACAGCTATCTGAACCTGTCACCGGGGCTGGACTTCGAGACCCGCATCGTGGCCAAGGTCAACGCCGCCGAGCGCCTGCGCGAGACGCTGGCGGGCTCGAGGTACGAGCCACGCTCGCTGGTGCTGGGCACGGCCACGGATGCTTACCAGCCCATCGAGCGCAAGCTCGGCATCACGCGGCGCCTCGTCGAGGTGCTGGCGGAAACGAGTCACCCCTTTTCGGTCGTCACCAAGTCCAGCGGCATCGAGCGCGAGCTGGACCTGATCGCGCCGATGGCGGCGCAGGGCCTGGTGTCGGTCTATCTGTCGGTCACGACGCTGGACAACGAGCTGGCCCGCATCCTCGAGCCTCGCGCGGCGGCCCCGGCGCGGCGGCTGCGCACCATCAAGGCGCTGGCGGATGCGGGCGTGCCGGTGGGTGTCAGCGTGTCGCCCATCATTCCCTTCATCAACGAGCCCGAGCTGGAGCACATCCTGGAGGCGGCCCATGCGGCCGGTGCCAGCAGCGCCTTCAGCATTCCGATCCGCCTGCCCTGGGAGGTCAATCCGCTGTTCCAGGACTGGCTGCAGCGTCATTTCCCCGAGCGCGCCGACCGGGTCATGGCCCGCATCCGCGACATGCGCGGCGGCAAGGACAACGATGCACGCTTCGGCAAGCGGTTCACCGGCGAGGGCATCTGGGCCGACCTGCTGCGCGCGCGGCTGCGGCGGGTGGTGGTCAAGCTGGGGATGAGGACGGAGCGAAGGCCGGTGCAACTGGCGCTATTCAAGCCGCCGCGCAAGCCTTCGGCGCAGGGCGATCTGTTCTAGCTCCGGCAACCCGCCAACAAATCCCACTCCGCCCTGTAGACATCCGCCCGCGCGCCCACCCAACCCATCACCGTATGGAAGAGGTTGTCATGCGAGGCCGGCTTGTCGCGCAGGCCGGCCAGGCAGCCGGGCTTGAGCGACTTCGCCAGGTCGCCGCCCTCGGGCGCCCACAGCACCATGGGCACATGGGTCTGCTCATCCGGCGCCATGGCGTACGGCATGCCGTGCAGATACAGGCCGTTCTCGCCCAGGGACTCGCCGTGGTCGGACACATAGAGCATGCCGACATCGAAGGCCTGCTGGGTCTGCAACCAGGCGATGGAGCGGGCCAGCAGGCGGTCGGTCGTCACCAGGGTGTTGTCATAGCCGTTGACGACCTGCTGGCGCTCGCATTCCTGCAGCAGGTTGCGCTTGCACTCGGGTTGGAAGGGTTTGAGGTCGTCCGGCGAGCGCTTGAAATAGGCCGGGCCGTGGCTGCCCATCTGGTGCATGACGAGGACGAGGCCGCGCTTGAGGCGCTCGGGATCGAGGGCAGCGATGCGCTTGTCGAGCTCATGCAGCAGGGCTTCGTCGAAGCATTCCTCTTCACCCAGTTCGTCCTTGTGGCACAGGCCTGCCGTCAGCGCCGCGGCGCCCTGCGGCAGCTTGGACGTCGGGCTGTTGGGCACGCGGTCGCACAGGCCCTTGCAGCCGCTCTGGTTGTCCAGCCACAGCACGGCCAGGCCGGCGCGCTGCAGCACGTCGAGCAGGTTCTCCTGCGGTTTGCCGGCGTCGAAATCGGCGCGGCCCTGGGGCGCGAACATGCAGGGCAGGGAGGCGGCCGTGGCCGTGCCGCAGGACGTCACCTGGCGCAGGCTCACCAGGCTGGCGCCTTGCAGCTTGGACAGCTCCGGGTTGGTCGGCCGCGCATAGCCGTTGAGGCTGAAGTTCATGGCGCGGGCGGTCTCACCGACGACGAAGAGCAGCAGCGGCGGCTTGGCGCCCTCGGCGCGCGGCAGCAGGTGCGCGTCGGCACCGATGACGACCGGGGGGCCCTTGGGACCGGAGAGGCTGCGCACGCCGACGGCGCTGACCGAATAGACGGCGTTCAGCGGCGTGACCATGTAGCGGATGGTCTTGTAGTTGCGCATCGTCGACGACAGCGTCGCGAACACGCTCAGGGCCATCAGCACCATGGCGACGACGGCGAGGCCGAAGGCGGCGAGGTTGCCGCCCAGGCGCTTCGGGAAGCCTTGGGCCGGCGCCGCCGGCCGGCGCAGCAGCCACCAGGCGGGCAGGGCACCCAGCAGCAGCAGGCTGGCCAGCAGCTTCCAGCTCAGCAGGTCGCGCGTCTCGCGCGCATCGGTCTGCAGCATGTTCACGACCATGGTGGGATCGAAGACGATGCCGTAGCTGCCGATGAAATAGGCCAGGGCGCCGGCAGCCAGCAGCATCAGCGCGATGACGCCCTTGATGAGGCGCGGCCAGGCCAGCAGGCTGAGCACGGCGCCGGTCGCGGCGATCACCATGCCGGCGAAGGCGATGATGAAACCCACACCGATGCCGGGCATGGCCTGAAGCTGCTTCCACAGCGGCCAGTTGGCCAACAAGCCCATCCACAGGGCGGCCAGCCAAGCCTGGGTCAGGGGACGCGAGGTGTCGGGCTGGAACCAGGCCAGCAGGCGCTTGAGCAGAGACATCGAAGGGAAAACGAAGCAGCGGGGTCGGCGCGAATTCTCGCGGCCCTGTGTGACCTCCAGGCTCAGGTGATACGAGCCCGGCGAGAAAGGGTCAGTTCACGCGGCGACGGCCGTGGGTGATGTACGCAGGGTGACGCCGCCCGCCGCCCGCGCCTTGCTCGGGCCGCCGGTCATGGGCTTCACATAGCGACCGTGCAGGTCGTCGATCTGTTCGGCCAGGCCCTCGGCGCCATCGATCTTCTCGGCATGGCGCTTCAGCACGAGGCCGGCCATGTCGATGAGCTTGGCATTGCGCGTCGCCTCGCCTTGCTGGATCAGCAGTTCGACGGCCGTCTTGGCGCCGCCGCGCAGGGAATGGCGCATGGCCGTCTCGGCGACGTTGAAGATCTGCTGGTGGCAGTCGCGGAACTGGTCAGCTGCGCCCTGGTGTCCCTCGGACATGGACACCAGGATCTCGGTACTGGCCTTGGCCGTGCAGTGGCGCGTGCCCAGGTTCTTCAGGACGGGCATCATCTCCTCGAGCTCGACCTCCTGGCTGGACAGGCGGATCCACAGCGCGGTCAGCAGCGAGGCGGCTTCGAGGTCGAAGTTGCCGGCGTCGGCATGCTCGGTGAACTCGCGTGCGATGACCAGGGCCGCACCCACGCGACGTTCGAGCAGGCAGGCCAGGCCGCGGAAGACGAGGTCGAAGCGCTGCAGGCGGATGGACCCCGGCGCCCGCTCCAGCGCGGCGATGAGCGAGTCGTGGGTGTACTTGAAGCCCTTGAAGTCCTTGGCGTCGAAGCGCATCAGCCCGATCAGGATGAGGCTGAGCATGTCGAAGAGCTTGGAGCGCAGCCCCTGGGACATGGCCCGTTCCAGCATCTTCAGCGACTCGGCCCGCTGGCCCGCGTAGAAGCCCAGGGTGCCGCAGCGCTGCAGCCGCAGCAGGCAGCCGGGCGTCAGCGTCGCGGCGGTCTGGTAGGTCTTGAGCGCCTCGCCGAGGTCGCCCTGCTCCATCTGCACATGACCCATCAGGTCATGCGAATCGGCGTAGTCCGGCAACTCGCCGATCAGGTTTTCCAGCGTGCGGCGGGCCTTCTGCAGATTGCCGCTGGCCACTTCGGTGCGCGCCACGCCCAGGCGCGCCCAGGGCACGGTCTTGGCAGCGATGATGGCTTCGTAGAGGGTCTTGGCGTCGTCGAAACGCTTCAGGCGCAGCAGCAGCTCGGCGCCGATGCGGGCGGCATAGAGCCAGTATTTGTCCTTGGCCTCGAAACGCGCCAGGCAGAGGTTGGCGGCGGTCTCGAAGTCCTGGTTTTCGATGGCCTCGAAAATGCCCTTCAGGATGCGCTTGCGCTGGCGGGCGCTGGCCAGGCGCTCGGCCAGGTTGGCGCTGGTGTAGGGCTTGATCAGGTAGGCGTCCAGCGCCGCCTCGGCGGCTTCCGCCACCTTGGCATAGGTGGCCTCGCTGGTCACCATGACGAAGACGGTGGAGTAGGGCAGCAGGCCTTCGCGGCGCAACTCATCCAGCAGGTCCTGGCCGGAGGTGTCGCTGCTGTCGAAGTGGTAGTCGCACAGCACGATGTCGAAGGTCTGGTGCTCCAGCATCACGCGGGCATCCTTGACGCGCGGCGTCTGGCGCACCGTGCCGACGCCCAGGTCGCGCAACTGGGCCGACATCAGGCTGCGCGAGTTGGCGTTGCTGTCGATGATCAGCGCCGACGCCTCCTGGATGGTCTGGTCCATCAGGAACATGCGGCCTCCCGCCCCGGCGCAAGGCCGTGGACTGTGATCGGGAAGGGCGCAAATGGAGTCACTTATGAGGATTCGGAGTCACGGTTGGCCGACTTTAGGGTTTTCGCGTCCAGCCGGGAAACCTCGTTTACGTGTGTGGGCGGCGCCTGCCGTGACTTAAGACGCAGGCTGGCGCGACGTTACCTGCGGAAAGCGGGCACAAAAAAGCCGTGGCCCCTTGCGGGACCACGGCTTAGACGCGCAAGCGAATGGCTTACTTGAACAGGTCCTTGACCCGATCCGTCCAGGTCTTGGCATTGGGCGAGTGCTTCTCGCCGCCCTTCTTCAAGGACTCGTCGAGCTCCTTGAACAGCTTCTTCTGATGCTCGGTGAGCTTGACCGGCGTCTCCACGGCGATGTGGCAATACAGGTCGCCGGGATAGCTGGAGCGCACGCCCTTGATGCCCTTGCCGCGCAGGCGGAAGGTCTTGCCGTGCTGCGTGCCCTCGGGCAGTTCGATCTCGGCCTTGCCGCCCAGCGTGGGCACCTCGATCGTGCCGCCGAGAGCTGCCGTGACGAGGGAGACCGGCATCGTGCAATGCAGGTCGTCGCCGTCGCGCTCGAAGATCTCGTGCTGCTTGATGCGGATCTCGATGTACAGGTCGCCGGCCGGCCCGCCGTTGGTGCCCGGCTCGCCGTTGCCGGCCGAGCGGATGCGCATGCCTTCGTTGATGCCGGCGGGGATCTTCACCTCCAGCGTCTTGGTCTTCTTGATCTTGCCCTGGCCGTGGCACGTGAGGCAGGGCTCGGGAATGATCTTGCCGGTGCCGTGGCAGTGCGGGCAGGTCTGCTGGATGCTGAAGAAGCCCTGGCGCATGTGCACCGTGCCCGAGCCGCCACATGACCCGCAGGTCTTGGCGCTGGTGCCGGGCTTGGCGCCCGTGCCGCCGCAGGTTTCGCAGCCTTCCCAGCTGGGAATGCGGATCTGCGTTTCCTTGCCGCGGGCGGCCTCCTCGAGCGTGATCTCCATGGCGTAGCTGAGGTCGCTGCCGCGATAGACCTGCTGGCCACCGCCGCCGCGGCGCTGGCCGCCCTGGCCGCCGAAGATGTCGCCGAAGATGTCGCCGAAGGCCTCGGCAAAGCCACCGAAGCCTTCCGCGCCCGGGCCGCCGCGGCCGGCACCCATATTGGGGTCGACGCCGGCATGGCCGTACTGGTCGTAGGCCGCGCGCTTCTGCGCATCGGACAGCATCTCATAGGCCTCCTTGGCCTCCTTGAACTGTTCCTCGGCCTTCTTCGCCCCGTCGCCCTGGTTGCGGTCGGGGTGGTACTTCATGGCCAGCTTGCGGTAGGCCTTCTTGATGTCGTCCTCGGACGCGTTCTTGGCGACGCCGAGGACTTCGTAGTAATCGCGTTTGGAAGCCATGCTTCTCTTTCAAGGCAAAAGCCCGAGGGCGCTATGAGGCGCTCCCGGGCCGTGAAGTCATCGAAGGATTACTTGTTGTCCTTGACTTCCTTGAACTCGGCATCCACGACGTTGTCGTCCGCAGGGCGCTTGGCTTCGCCTTGCGGCGCAGCGTGCGGCTGCTCGGCGCCGGCGGCACCCGCCGCGGCACCCGCAGCGGCTTGCGCGGCCTGCTGGTCGGCGTAGACCTTCTCGCCCAGCTTCTGGCTGGCCGTCATCAGGGCTTCGGTCTTGGCCTCGATGGCGGCCTGGTCGTCGCCCTGGATGGCTTCTTCCAGATCCTTGGCGGCGGCCTCGATGGCTTCCTTCTCGGCAGCTTCGAGCTTGTCGCCATGCTCGGCAAGCGACTTGCGCACGCTGTGGACCATGCCGTCGGCCTGGTTGCGGGCCTGCACCAGCTCGACCTTCTTCTTGTCCTCGGCCGCATTGGCCTCGGCGTCCTTGACCATCTTCTCGATCTCGGCTTCGGAGAGGCCCGAGTTCGCCTTGATGGTGATCTTGTTTTCCTTGCCGGTGCCCTTGTCCTTGGCGCCGACGTGCAGGATGCCGTTGGCGTCGATGTCGAAGCTGACCTCGATCTGCGGCACGCCGCGCGGTGCCGGCGGGATGCCTTCGAGGTTGAACTCGCCCAGCGACTTGTTGGCCTGTGCCAGCTCGCGCTCGCCCTGGTAGACCTTGATGGTCACGGCCGGCTGGTTGTCGTCGGCGGTGGAGAAGGTCTGGCTGAACTTGGTCGGGATGGTCGTGTTCTTCTTGATCATCTTCGTCATCACGCCGCCCAGGGTCTCGATGCCCAG
>CBHWBD010000253.1:0-6938 GCA_966111775.1 uncultured Comamonadaceae bacterium
CTTGCCGGTGACGACGACGCGTTCCAGCTTGACGGTGGGTTGGGGGGCGGCCTGGGCGGCGACGGCGGAGAAGGCCAGGACAGCGGCGGTGAAGACAGTTTGCAGGCTCATGATGGACTCCGTTTGCTGGGTTTCGAACCGCGTGATTGCTGGTTCGATGGAGTCAGTTTCGGCAATGAACCCGGGCGCTTCCAGGCGTCTGCGATCAAGCGCGAGCCGCGCTGGATGAACTGCAAGCGCCGTGGATGAACTGCAGCTCAGTCCAGCTGCAGGCCCAGCCGGGCCAGGTCGCCGCGCCCCTGGCGCACCAGCACGGGCTCCTCGCCCTGGCTCAGGTCCAGCACCGTGGTGGGCTGGGCCGGGCAGGCGCCGGCGTCCAGCACGAACTGCAGCTGACGGTCCAGTCGCGCGCACACGTCGGCGGCGTCGTTCATCGGCTCGGTGTCGCCGGGCGGAATCAGCGTCGTCGACAGCAGGGGTTCGCCGAACAGGGCCAGCAGTTCCTGGATGACCTTGTGCTCCGGCACGCGCAGGCCGATGGTGCGCCGGCTGGGGTGGGACAGGCGGCGCGGCACTTCCTTGGTGGCCGGCAGGATGAAGGTGTAGGCGCCCGGCGTCGCCAGCTTCAGCAGGCGGTACTGGCGGTTGTCCACCATGGCGTAGGTGGCCAGCTCCGACAGGTCGCGGCACAGCAGGGTCAGGTGGTGCTTGTCGTCCACGCCCCGCACGCGGCGCAGGGACTCGGCGGCTGACTTGTCGTTCAGATGGCAGACGAAGGCATAGCTCGAGTCCGTTGGCACGGCACCGAGGCCGCCGGCCTGCAGCATCTGCGCGCATTGGCGCAGGAAGCGCGGCTGGGGGTTGTCGGGGTGGACTTCGAAAAGCTGGGCCATGGGACATTGTGCGGCCGCTGGCCCCGCGGGCGGGGACCGTGGTGTTAGCAGGCTTATTCGATCCTGAACGAGAACTGCTGTTCGATTTCGGTGCCGGCCAATGCCGTCCTGCAGCCGTAGCTTTGCACCGTCTTCTGGACCGCATCGACCAGGCGCGGGTCGCCCTGCACCTGCACGGCGTCCGGATGACCGTTGCGCCCGATCCTGAACTTCACATCCAACTGGTAGTCGCCCTTGACCGTGTCCGGCAGCTGGGGCAGCTCGGGCCGCGGCATCTGCGGGCAGGCCTCGGTCGCCTTCACGCGTTGGGAGGCCGGCCTGGACGCGCTGGCGGCGGCTGGCGAACCGGCGTTCAGCGCCTGCACGGCGCCAAAGCCCAGCAAGGCACTGACGGCCAGTGCAAGGCGGGCGGCCCTGTGGGCGCCTGCCTGGGGGGCGGCTTTCTTGAGCAACATGATTCTCTCCTTCAACGGGTGGTGTGACTGCCAGGCCGAGGCAGCGGGCGGGAGGCCATGGGCCCCATCGAGCTTGAGCAGGGCCAGGCCGTAGCGGCGCCAGCTGCCGGGATAACGACGCATCACGGCGGCGTCGCAGGCCAGCTCCTGGTCGTGGCGCAGCAGGGCCAGGGCGATCCAGGCGAGCGGGTTGAACCAGGCCAGGCTCGCGAGGGTGGCGGCGAGCACTCGCGCCGGGTTGTCGAGGCGGCGGGCATGGGCCGATTCATGGGCCAGGATCCAGCGCCGCTCCGCCGCGTCGAAGCGCTGACGGAAATCGGCGGGCAGGACCAGGCGGGCATGCCAGAGGCCGAGGAGGCCGGGCGAGTCGCCTGCGGGGGCCAGCAGGTGCCCGCCGGCAATCGGCTTCAGGCGCCGGCGATAGCGCCAATGCAGCACCCCGAGCAGCAGGGCGACAACCAGCACGCCGGCTGTCCACAAACCCGCCAGCGAGAGCGACGCGCCCGCAGACATCTTCTCGAGAGCGGCGGCCTGTGGTCCCGTGACGAGGACGGGCGGCAACGCCCAGCCCGGCAGGCTCGCTCGCGGCAGCAGTGACGCTGCCGCCAGCCACGGGGGCAGCAGCCACAGCGCGTAGGCTGCCTGGGCGCCTGCGAACCGGCGCCAGGGCCGGCGCAGCAGCAGCACGGCCAGCAGGCCCAGGCTCAGCCCCACATGGGCGCGCCACAGGGCGTCGATGACAGCTTCAAGGGGCACCGTCATGCTCCTGCAGCAGCCGGCGCAGGGCCTCGGCGTCTTCGGGGCTGAGCTTGCGCTGGGCCGAGAAGTGCGCCACCAGCGGCGACAGCCGACCGCCGAACACGCGGTCCAGCAGGCTCAGCGACTCGCCCTGTTCCCAGTCCTCCCGCGCGACCAGCGGCTCGTAGAGATAGCGCCGGCCGTCGCGCCGGGCCTGCAGCGCGCCCTTGTTGAGCATGCGGTTCAGCAGGGTCTTGACGGTGCCCAGCTGCCAGCCGTCGTCCCCAGGAACCGACGGGCCGCCCCTAGGTTCCTGGCCCCCCTCGGGGGGCGGGCTGGGCTCTGCCCGGCCCTGGGGGCTCCGTGACTGCAGGGCGGCGAGGATGTCTTCGGCACTGAGGGGATGGCGCTCCCAGAGGGCGCGCATGATTTGCGATTCGGCGTCGGAGATGGTGCTCATGATCGACAACGTTTGTTGACGATAAATTGTCAACGGCTGTTGTCGACCAGGCCTATCGAGGGAAACCCGCAGTCCTCGCGGCAGGCGGAACTACTGCTGGATGCGCTCGCCCAGTTCGGCCCAGACCGGCGTCAGCCGGCCTTGCAGGGCCGGCAGGGCGCCGAGGTCGATGCGGCTTTCCTGGGGGCAGTGGAAGTCGGAGCCGCGCGAAGCGAGCAGGCCGAATTCCTGGGCCGTGTTGGCGTACTCCTCGAACTCGGCCGGCGTGTGGCTGCCGGTGACGACCTCGATGCCGCGGCCGCCGTGGGCCATGAACTCGGTGATCAGCGCGTACTCTTCCGTCGGCGTGAAGTCGTAGCGGCCCGGGTGGGCGATGACGGCGATGCCGCCGGCCCGCGTGATCCAGCCCACAGCGTCCTTCAGCGTCGCCCACCGGTGCGGCACGAAACCGGGCTTGCCTTCGGTCAGGAAGCGGCGGAAGACCTCGGGCACGTCGGCGCAATGGCCGGCGTCGACGAGGAAGCGCGCGAAGTGGGTGCGCGAGATCAGGTCGGGGTTGCCGACGTATTTCAGCGCGCCCTCATAGGCGCCGTGGATGCCGGCCTGGGCCAGGCTGGCCGCCATCTCGCGGGCGCGCGGCCCACGGCCGCCGCGGGTGGCGCGCAGGCCCTCGATCATCTCGGGCGACTCATGGTCGAAGCCCAGGCCGACGATGTGCACGACGCGGCCGGCGAAGGTCACCGAGATCTCGGTGCCGGTCAGATAGGCCAGGCCATTGGCACGGGCGGCCGCGATGGCGCGCGCCTGACCGCCGATCTCGTCGTGATCGGTCAGCGACCAGAGCTGCACGCCGCGTTCTGCAGCGCGTTCGGCCAGGGCCTCCGGCGTCAGCGTGCCGTCGGAGACGACCGAGTGGCAGTGCAGATCGGCATTGATGGTGGAATCAAGGTTCACCCCTTCATTCTCGCAGGCGAGCTAAGCCTCGATGTAAGTGACGGCATTGCGGGCCGAGCGCCGGGCCGCTCCCTAGCCGGTCCGCCTTGGGCGATGTGCTTGCTGGTCGATCCGGCAAGCATCGCCGTCCCCTCGGGAGACCGGCCAAGGTACTCCTTGGACGAGGGGCTCCCACGCTCACAGCCGGAAAGCATTGACCGTCTCGTCCATGCCCTCGGCCTGGGCGCGCAGGCTGTCGGCGGCGGCGGCGGCTTCCTCGACCAGGGCGGCGTTCTGCTGGGTCATGGCGTCGATGGCCTGCACGGCCTCGCCGACCTCGGCGGTCTGCTGGGCCTCGGCGCGGGTCTGCTCGGCCATGGCGTGGATGAGGCCGCTCATCTCCCTGACCTTGCCGAGGATGGCGTCGACGGCCTCGCCGGCTTCGGCGGCCTGGGCGGTGCCGGCTTCGACGCGCTCCACCGACTGGTTGATCAGCGTCTTGATCTCGCGCGCCGCCTGGGCGCTGCGCTGGGCCAGGGCGCGCACCTCGGAGGCGACGACCGCGAAACCACGGCCCGCATCGCCGGCGCGGGCGGCTTCGACAGCCGCGTTCAGCGCCAGGATATTGGTCTGGAAGGCGATGCCGTCGATGAGGCCGGTGATGTCGCCGATGCGGCGGCTGCCGTCCTCGATGCCCCGCATGGTCCCGACCACGTCACCGACGACGCGCCCACCGCGGGCGGCGACGTCGGCGGCCGAGATCGCCAGGGCCTCGGCGTTCTCGGCGGCCTCGCTGCTGTGCTTGACGGCGGCGGTCAGCGCGTGGACGTTGGAGGCCGTCTGCTGCAGCCGGGCGGCAGCCTCCTCGGTGCGCTGGGCCAGGTCCTGGTTGCCGGCGGCAATCTCCTGAACGGCATGGTGGATGCCGCCGGCGTCCTCGTGGATGCGCTCGACCAGACTGCGCAGGCGCTGCTGCATGTGTTCGAGCGCCGCCAGCACGCGGCCCAGCTCGTCACGACGGCCCTGTGGCACGGCCTGGCTGAGGTCGCCGGCGGCGATGCGCTCGGTCACCTCCACCATCTGCCGCACCGGCGTCAGGAGCTGGCGGATGGAGCGGGCCATGATGAAGAGCAGCAGCGCCAGCACGGCGGGCAGCAGCACCATGACAGCATTGCGGCGGTGGGCGGCGCGTTCGGCGCGGGACGACAGGCCGGCGTCCAGCGCCTCCATGACCTGGGCACTGAGCCGGGCCTGCAGGGCACCGGCTTCGCTCAGGCGGGCGGTCAGCTGGTCCAGCGGGTAGTTCACGTCCTTGGCCGCGGCCTCCAGCGTCGCGTCGACCTGTTCGCGCTGGGCCTTGGCGTTCGCCAGCAGCGGCTCCAGGCGCTGCTTCAAGTCGGCGTCGTCGGCCTGCAAGGCCAGGCGCAGGCGCAGCTGCATCTGCGCGGCATGCTCGCCGTAGCGGGTGTGGGCCGCGGCCATGCGGGCCGGGTCGTCCACGGCGGCGGCGCGGGCCAGGGCGGCCAGCTCGGAGAGGGCGTCCTGCACCCGCGGCGCCGATTCCAGCCCGGCCTCGATGGCGAAGTGAGACGCGGCTTCAGCGTCCAGCAACAGGCTGGCGCCGGCATTCAGCTCGGTCACGGCTTCGAAGATGGTGTCGGCCAACCTGGCTTGAGCCGCCAGCAGGCGCGTCGTGTCCAGCGGACCCTGCTCGATGGCCTTGGCGAGTTCGGTCTGCTGAGCGCGCAGGCCGGCGACGCGGTCGCGCTGGGCCGCCGCCAACGCGGCATCGAGGCCGTCGCTCAAGGCTTGATCGAGTGCCGTCAGAGCGGCGGAGACGGCCTGGCTCGCGGCGATGGCCTGGGGCCTGGCGTCGGGCCGGGTGCTCAGGGCCTCGGCGGCCAGACCGCGCTGTTCCTGCAGCCGCGCCAGCAGGACCTGCCAGGCGCGGTTGGCTGGCAGGGCCTGGTGCTGGCGCGAGGCGGTGGCGTGCTCGGCCGCATAGCCGCGCAGCAGCACGGCACTGGGGATGACACCCAGCAACAGGGACAGCACGGCGACCAGGGTCAGCCGCGTGCGCAGGCTCCAGTGTTCTGTGGTCTTGAACAGATTCATGGGGTAAGACTCGGGTTGTGGCGGGCGGCGCTGCCCGCGACCGCGCTCAGGCGGCCAGCAGGGCGCGCTGGGGCTGGCGGCGGTCGACGAAGAAGCGGCTGCCGCCGGCGCGGCCCTTGGCCACGCGCTTGGGTTCGGCCAGCGCGGCGGCCAGGGCGCGCGAGTTCTCGTAGTGGCCGGGCAGATGCATGACCGCGCCGGCCGAGATGGTGGGCAGCGGGTGGAAGCTGGGCTGGTTCTGGCGGTTCAGCGTGACATAGCCGCCGGCGGCCAGGTGCTCGGCGGAGAAGAAGCTGCGCACGCCGGCATCGAAGGCCTCGCAGATGCGCTCCAGCCGCTGCTCCCAGTCAGCGCTGGTCAGCACCATGACGAAGTCGTCGCCGCCGATATGGCCGACGAAGTCGAACTGCGGATCGGCGGCCTGGGTCAGCACGCGGGCGGCGAGGCGGATGATGTCGTCGCCGATGCGGTAGCCGTAGACGTCGTTGAAGGGCTTGAAGTGGTCGATGTCCCAGACCACCGCGGCAAAGGTCTCGCCGGCCTCGATGAGGCGGTCCAGGTGGTTGTCGATGGGCACATTGCCCGGCAGCAGGGTCAGCGGGTTGGCATAGCGCGCCGCGTGCACTTGCAGGTCGGACACGGCCTTGAGCAGGTCGGAGCTGCGGCCCGAGCCGAAGTAGCAGCCGTCGCGCGTGACGATGAAGCCGTCCATCAGCAGACGCTCGTCGAGGTTGGCCAGGGCGTCGCTCATCGCGCGCAGCGGCGTGGCGACGTCGAAGACCAGCGGGTTCTTGTCCATCAGCTCGACGCAGCTGCGCTTGTCGAAGATGTCCATGAAATAGCGCTCGGTGCTGCGCTTCAAGACATGCAGGGAGCGCAGCACGCCGACGGGGCGCTGCTGGTCGTCCAGCACGGGGATGGCGAGCAGCTGGTCATCGCCGTGGAAGAGGTCGACGACGCTGCGGCAGTTGGTGGCGGCCGTCACCGTCATGCCGCGGCGGGCGAGCTGGGCGGCACTGGTGATGGCGCCCTGGATCAGCGGCAGGGCCAGGTCGTTCTGCAACAGGCGCGGCTGGGCGTCGGCGGCCAGCCGCCCGCTCCACTGGGCGCTCAGCGAGGTGCGCGGCGTGGCACTGGGCCGGGCGAAGAGATAGCCCTGGCAGATGCTCAGACCCAGGCGGCGCAGCACCTCCAGGTCGGGCTCCTGCTCCAGGCCTTCGGCGACGACTTCGCAGCCGCTGGTGGCTGCCATCTCGACGATGGAGCGCACGAACTGCTGCTTCAGCGGTTCCTGGGCGATGCCGTCGATGAAGTGGCGGTCGATCTTGACGAAGTCGGGCCGCA
>CBHWBD010000254.1:0-6878 GCA_966111775.1 uncultured Comamonadaceae bacterium
GGCCGCAGCACGGCCGGCAGCGTCATCTGCGGGCGCAGCTCCTTGTGGCAGCAGGGCGAGCTCATGATGATGCGGGCGCCCGACTGCAGGCCGACGTGCAGGGCATGGTCGGTGGCGATGTCGCAGGCATGCAGGGCGATCATCACGTCCAGGGGCTGCACCGCCTGCGTTCTCACATCGCCCTGGTCGAAGCGGATGCCGGCAAGCTGCTCGCCTTCGATGACGGCATTGCACAGCTTCACCATGTCGTCACGCAGCTCGATGCCCGTCACCCGTGGCTGCAGTCCGTGGGCCTGCAGCCAGTCATGCACGGCAAAGGTCAGATAGCCCTTGCCTGAACCGAAATCCGCCACCCGCACCGGCCCGGCCAGGCCGGCCTCGTCGACGGCCGATGACAGGATCTCGACGAAGCGGTTGATCTGCTTCCACTTGCGGGCCATGGCCGGCACCAGGGCCGGTTCGCCCTTGACGAGATGGGTCAGGCCCAGGGCCGACCAGACCGGGTGGGTCATCTCCAGCGGGCGCTGCTTGGCCTTGTCATGGGCTGCCGGTGCCGACGTCTCGTCCCCGTCGACGCGCGTCACGCGCAGCGTCTCGCGACCCTTGCGGCTGACGGCGAACTGGACTTCCTCGGTCACCGTGTGCAGATGGGCATTGCGAAAGCGCGCGCCCAGCAGCGTGGCGATCTCGGCCAGGCCGGCCTCCAGCCCATGGTTCTTGGTGATGTCCTTGGTGCGGTGCCGCCACAGAAAGCTCAGGGTCGGCTCACCGCGCAGTTCGACCAGGCGCACCGTCAGCCGCTCGACATCCGCGTCGTCGCCCACCGGGCCGGACAACAGCAGCTTGCCGAACTGGCCGCCGGCCAGGGCCAGGCGGATGAGGTGCAGGAAGCGTTCGTGAGCCGGCGCCGTGGCGGCGGGAGGCGGGGTGATCAGCGAGGTGAAAAGCGGCGAGGACATCGAGGGCCATTGTCCAAGATCGCTGCTGCCTCTCAGCGCGGCAGGTCAATCCGAGCGCGGCTCGCGGAACTTGTCCTTCAGCACCAACCGGGCGATGCGCGGCTCCACATGCTTGAAGAAGGGTTTGGACACGCCATCCGAGACGAACATGAAGTATTCGCCCGCTTCATTGCTGGCGTAGCAGGTGAGAGAGAAATGCTCGGCCGTCGAGCGGCCGCCTTGAATCGATTCCTGCTCCAGGACGATGGTGGCCGTCTGACCATCGAAGGCATAGCGGGCGTCAGCCGACGAGGCGCGGTATTCGAGCACCTGGGCCCTTGCGCTGGCTCGCCTGCGCTCGATCTCCTGCGTGTAGCGACGCTGGTTGGCAACGGCCAGGCTTACCCCGAGCCCGACCACGCCGACGAAGCCCAACAGCCCCAGGGCAGACTCTGCACTCATGCCGTGATTCTCCACTCGCCACTGAAATGCTCCTGGGAGCTGGCCAGGCGCGTCAGGCATGCGTGGCTAGCGCACGCGTCTCGGCCGTGTCCAGGTGCGGCAGGGTATTGAAGGTGACGAGGTGGTGGCGCTTGGGGTTGAAGGCGAACTCGGTGACGGCCGAGTTGCGGATGCGCAGATTGAGCTCGACGCAGGTCTCGGCCGGCGCGCTCAGCACCTGGGCGACCGCTGTCGAAATCGGGCCGCCGCTGGAGACGACAAGGACCTGCTTGCCCACGCCCAGGGCCAGCACGCGGTTCAGCGCATCGGCCACGCCCGCGGCGAAATCGGCATGGCTGGGCATGCCCACGGGCAACGTCTCACCATTCATCCAGGCCAGCAGGCCCTGGCGCAGCAGGCGGAAATGCTGCTTGACGGCCTCGGGGTTGGTCGGTGGATCGATGGGGCCGGGGTGGACGGCGCGCACGACGGCCTCGCTGTCGTATTCGTTCAGGCCGGGCAGGGCGATGGCCGGCAGGTCTTCGCCATAGCCCTCGACGATGCCGGCCAGCGACTGGGCATGGCGGCGCAGCGTGCCGGTGAAGACAGCGTCGAAGCGCTGGCCGCGCTCGCGCCAGTAGGCGCCGAGGTGGCGGCATTGCTGATGGCCCTTGGCGCTGAGCTGGTCGTAGTCGGCCGCGCCGAAACTGGCCTGGCCGTGGCGGACGAGATAGAGGCTTCCCATGGCCGGCATCATGGACCGCGAAAACGCCTGCGGCTGTCGCGACAATGACGCCATGTCACACCTCCGACAAGCCACCCGCGACGACACCGCCGAAATCTGGCGCGTGCGCTATGCCGTCACCGAAAACACCTTGACGCCGGGCCGCATCTCCGACGCCGAGTTGCATGCCTACCTCGAGGACTATGGCCGCGGCTGGGTCGTCGAGCTGGAGCCGGGTCGCATTGCCGGCTTCTCGATCGGCGACGCCCGCGACGGCCACATCTGGGCCATGTTCGTCGACCCGCCACTGCATGGCATGGGATTCGGGCGGATGCTGCACGATGTGATGGTGAACTGGCTGTTCGCCCAGGGCCACCGGCGCCTGGACCTCGGCACCATGCCCGACTCCCGCGCCGAAGCCTTCTACCGCCGCGCCGGCTGGATACCGACCGACGAAGGCCTGGACGCCTATGGCGACAAGCGCTTTGAACTGCTAAAACAGGATTGGAATCCCCATGCTTGAAACCGAGGTCATCGAGACCGGCCCCAACCCCAGCACGACGATCATCGTGCTGCACGGACTGGGTGACAGCGGCCACGGCTTCGTGCCCATCTGTGGCGAGCTGGACCTGCGGCGCCTGGGCGCCGTGCGCTTCATCCTGCCGCACGCGCCAGAGCGGCCCGTCACCATCAACGGCGGCTATGTGATGCGGGCCTGGTACGACATCCTCGGCACCGACCTCGTCAGGCGCGAGGACGAAGCCGGCCTGCGCGAGTCGCAACGCCAGATCGCCGAACTCGTCGATGCCGAGCGCCAGCGCGGCGTGGCGGCCGGGCGCATCGTGCTGGTGGGCTTCTCGCAGGGCTGCGCCATGGCCTTGATGACGGCCCTGCGCTATCCCGAGCGTCTGGGCGGCGCCGTCGGCCTGTCGGGTTATCTGCCGCTGGCCGGCACGACGGCTGCCGAGCGCTCGGCCGCCAATGCCGATCTGCCCATCTTCAGGGCCCACGGCATGCAGGACCCGGTCGTCGTGCCGGCCCGCGGCACAGCCAGCCGTGACGCCCTGGTCGCCCTGGGCCACCAGGTCGAATGGCATGACTATCCCATGCCGCATTCGGTCTGCATGGAAGAGATCGAAGACCTGAACGCCTGGCTGCTGAAGCATTTGGCCTGAGTTCACCCGCCTGATTCCGGCGCTGTCGCCCCGCAGGCTCGGCGAAGATCGATGAGTCATGGAGCGCCTGGCCGAACAGATCGTTGACTGGCACAACCGCCACCCGCTTGCGCGGCGCATCGCCGTGGGCGACGTGCATACCGTGGGCGTGGTGGCCCTGCCCTTTGTGCGTGCCTCGGCCGAGGCGGGCGCCGTCGTCGAGCCCGTGCTGACCGATGTCGTCAGCACCTTCGACGAACTGCATGGCTCGCCGCCGCTGTCGCGCTGGGCAGCCTGGCAGCTGCGCCTGAAACAGCTGCCCCGGCTGCTGAGGCGGCGTCCGCGCACGCAGTGGCGCGCCTTCAGCGAAAGATTCGTCCCCGGCCTGAGTCCGGCCCAGGTCGAGCGCTTTGCGCTGGCCCACGGCTTTGCCGAGGCGCCGGCCACACCCGAGAGCCAGCCCTGGCGCGTCATCGTCATCGACGAGGCCCTGGCCGGCAGCCACGGCGGCTGGCCTTTCGAGCTGTATCTGATGACGGCGGGCATCGACGTCGGCAGCGCCCGCACCCGCGTGCTGGCCGGTCGCGGCATCCCGTCGGAGATCGCCGGCCGCCGGCTCTGGGACCCGATACGGCTGGGCGCCGCCGGCGGCTTGCTGGCCGTCCTGATCACGGTGGCCACCTGGATGCTGTGGCCCAAGCGCACTGCCGAACCGGTCGTGGCGCCGCCCCCGGCGGCGGCTTCGGCCGCATCGGTGCCGGCGCTTGCAGCGCGCGCCTCGGCAGCCACTGCTGCAGCGTCGGGCGCCATGGCCGCTTCGGCCCCGCAAACCATGGCCAGCGAGCCGGCGGGCGAGGCGTCTCAGCCCGATATCCGCCCTCGCCTGGTGGAGCGCAGCGAAGGCATCAAGCGGCCGCCGATCTTGCGCTCGGAAAAGCCGGCCGAGGCCGTCGCGGAAAAAGCGTCCGAGCCGGCGGCCGCTTCGGCGCCCGGCAAACCCGAGCCCACCGACCCGCGCCTGACCAGGCTGGCGCAATCACCTGACAAGATCGTCGTCGCCCTCGTCGGCCCGCCGGGCAGCAAAGCCGAGGCCGAGGCCCTGCTGGCCAAGATGAAGGCCGGCCTGGTCGGCGTGCACAGCGACCCCGATGCGCTGCAGGCCGACGTCATCCAGACGCCCGAAGGCTGGCGCGCCACGGTCTGGCCCTTCCCGAGCCGCGAGCAGGCTCAGCTGATCAACGCGACGCTGGTGGCCCGCGGGCTCAAGACCAAGGCCGTGAACTTCTGACATGGCCCAAGTCAGCCAGCCGATCGCGAGAGCGCAGAGGAAGATAGGCAGGTCATGGTTGTTACCCCGGACCTGCAGACCTGCAGACCTGCGGACTTAAGACTTGAGGCCTGGCCCCGAACCCGCCGAACCCTGGGGTGAGGCCGTCGTGGGGGCTTGCATGCACAAGCTCGCCATGTTCATCTTGGGCCGGCCTGTCGGTGACCCACGTGAGCCGGCTGATCCGCAGCGCCGAACTGCTGCGGGCTGGGGACGGCAAATGGATGACCTGACTCTGGCGCCCCGATCCTCGCCCCTCCTCGCTCCCGCGCACCGTTGCGGCCCGACGAAGCCGCGGCGATTCAGCTCCGCTGCAGGCCAGCCTTGCGGCAGCGCGCGGACGCCAGGGCGGCCAAGCTGGCGGCGGCCAGCAACCAGAGGGTGGCGGGCTCAGGCACGTCGCCATCCGAGCCGACGGCCACCGTGAGCCCCACCGCGCGCAGGAAACCCTGTTCTCCCGCGGTGAGCACATTCGTCGGGTCGTCGGGGAAGATCAACTCGATGCCGTTGCGCGCGTCTTCCTTGACGAAGCGATTTATCTGATCGATGCCCGGCAAGCCACCGGCCGCGTCGCTGACCAAGCGGTAGCCGACCTTCAACGTACCGTTTTCGGACTGCAGATCGTCACCCCCGACGCAGCGGTGCGTGCGCTCGCCGTTGGTGCCGATGATGTTGTCGAGGCAAGCCGCCGTGAGGTTCAAGGAGAAAACATCGCTTAACGAGCCGTCGGCCTCCAAAAAGCCTAGCTGGAAGAACATCGATCCTTCCTGGGCCAGGTGCAGGGAAACCGAGGGGGCCCCTGCCAGCTCGATCCTACCCGCCGCCTCGTCGTCCTCGGTCACCTTGGCGTCGACCACATTGGCGCCGCGAAAATCGATCCGCACGTAGTCCGATATCCCAACCGGGAAGGCCGCCGCAGATCCGGCCGCAGCCAGAGCGACAGCGCTCGCGAGGAACCGCAGCCATTTGTAGGTGTGGTGCTGCATGGTGACCTCCAGACGGCGATAGGTTGGCAAAGATGCTGCGCCGATGCCGGCTCGAGCGCAAGACTTCACGACGCGACGCATCCACTATGTTGCGGATCGGCCGGCCAGCGCGCCGACAAGCGCTGCATCGCCCACTCGATCGCCTCGGCGCCGCGCCTGGGTCGCCACCAACGCATTGGCGTTGACACGCGCGAGGGTCACAGGGGAGCGAGGGTCAGCCTCCCCGGCCCGCTGCAGTTCCGCTCTGCAGATCATGGTCATGCCGCCCAGCCGATACGCCCGGCACAAGCCCTCTTCACGCGTCGGCACTTCGGCCAGCCAGTCGGTCGCGTGGCGCGCTGTTCGCGCGGCACGGCCGCTGCGCGCAACTGCGGCGACCCTGCCTGTGCCTGCATGCGCTGAACAAAGTCCTCACCGCCCAGGTAGATCTGCTGACGCAGAGGACTCTGGGCCAAGCCTCAAGTATCAAGTCACCTCACTGCCCTTAGACAGTGAGGGCCCGCACAACCGGTAGAGGCAGCTACTTCACCTCGAGCTTCATCGTGTTGGCGATGAAGGCCAGGATGTCGCTGCGCTCCTCGATGATCTTGGAGGTGGGCTTGCCGGCGCCATGACCGGCATTGGTCTCGATGCGGATCAGCTTGGGCGCGGCACCCGTGTCGGCGGCCTGCAGCGTGGCGGCGTACTTGAAGCTGTGGGCCGGCACGACGCGGTCGTCGTGATCGCCGGTGGTGATCAACACCGCCGGGTACTTGGCGCCGCTCTTGATGGTGTGCACCGGCGAGTAGGCATACAGCGCGCGGAACATCTCGGGGCTGTCGTTGCTGGTGCCGTAGTCGGTCGCCCAGGCCCAGCCGATGGTGAAGTTCTGGTAGCGCAGCATGTCCATCACGCCGACCTGGGGCACGGCCGCGGCGAACAGGTCGGGGCGCTGGTTGGTGACCGCACCCACCAGCAGGCCGCCATTGCTGCCGCCATTGATGGCCAGCGTGGCGGGGCTGGCCACCTTGTTGTTGACCAGCCATTCGCCGGCGGCGATGAAGTCGTCGAAGACGTTCTGCTTCTTCAGCTTGGTGCCGGCCTCGTGCCAGGCCGAGCCATATTCGCCGCCGCCGCGGATGGAGGCGATGACGTAGACGCCGCCCATCTTCATCCACGTCGCCGCCGTCACGCCGTAGCCCGGCGTGATGGAGATGTCGAAGCCGCCATAGCCATAGAGCAGGGTCGGGTTCGTGCCGTCGAACTTCAGGCCTTTCTTCGCGGCGATGAAGATGGGGAAGCGCGTGCCGTCCTTGCTGGTGACGAACT
>CBHWBD010000255.1:0-6848 GCA_966111775.1 uncultured Comamonadaceae bacterium
GCCCAAATCCGTCTACCTCGCCGGCCCCGAAGTGTTCCTGCCCAACGCCCGCGAACAGCTTGACATCAAAATCGTACTCACCCGCGCCGCAGGACTGATTCCCGTGTCCCCCGGTGACTTCGTCATCCCGCCCCAGCCCACCAAATCAAAACCGGCCCCCCACGGCCGCCTTTTTCATTTGGGGTGGCCTGGGGCGTATGAGAACCACCGAGTGGTTCGCTCAAGGCAGTCCAGTGGACTGCCTTGGACGTGCGCCAGCACGGGCCTGAGCGGGGCCGCTCAGGCCGAGGGATCGGTCCGACCGATCCCGAGCATTCCGCCCCTCTCGGCAGCAACCCGCCGATGTTGGCGTTTCAGGTGTCGCCCCCTGGGCACCTCTCCTTCGGCAGCGGTTCGGTGCTTGCACTGGCTCCTCTGTCCCGGCGCCCGCCGCCGGTGTTCGCCGGTCCGCCCATGGACTTTCGACAGTGCCAATCCCCGTGGGTTGTTGATCGATCAAGGACCCACCCGTGGCCGCTGCAAACACCCCCTCGCACGACGAACTGCTGGCGCTCGTCACCCAGACCCTCTGCACCCGCCCGCTGACCCGCTTTGCCGAAGAATCCCGGCTCGACGGCGAAAGCCTGAAGGACGCCGTGCAGCGCTACGAGATCGATTACGCCTGGCAGGTGCTGGGCTCCGACCGCCTGCGCAACGAGACTGTCGCGCTGCTGGAGGCCAAGCTCAAGCAGCCGGCGACCGACGCGCAGAGGACCTGCGTGGCCGAAGTCCTGAGGGCCGCCGCTGCAGGCCAGGCTTCCGACCTGCTGATGAGCTTTGACAATGATGTGCCCGAGCACTTGGCGGCCATGCTGTGCGCCCGGCATGAACGCAGCGCGGCTGCTGAAGCTGAAGCGGTGAGCTGAGTTGGCACAGGCGACCAGAAGAGCACCTGGCAAGAGCCCCGCGCAGTTCACCTGCCCGGGGCTTTTCTACGATTCGCCGCGGTGTCTGCAGATCCGCTGCACGTGCTACGTGCGGCGTGACAGGGCTTGACGAGTTCGCGAGCCGTGGGCGTCATGGGCGCCCACGCTGGGCGAAGTTCGCCAACGTAAGCTTGGAAAGGACTTCAATGTCGAGGGGCGAGGCTGGATCCAAGGCAAGGGAGCCAAGAATTGCCTTCGCCTCTGCCGCCTTGCCTTGCTGTTGAAGGGCTGTGGCCCTGTTAATCAAGAGAAAGCCTTTTGTTTCTGCGTCAGGGTCGGCCGCAAGGCCTCTGGCGATGTAGCCCAAACGCTTGTCCAGGTCCGGCTCGCCATAGGCGCGTGCCTTCCAGCCGGGCGCGAACGCGGGCACTTGGTCGACCAGGGCTTGAATGAGCTTGGCTTGCTGTTCCGGCGCCACCCATTCCAGGCTCAGATAGGCCAGATAGGTGCCCTCGGGGAGGGTTCCGTCCTTTTCCCGTTGGAGCCAATGAACGGCCGTCTTGGAGGTGAAGAAGCCTCGCGGAGCCAGTCGATCTGCCTGGCGGTAGAGATCGAGCGCCTTGACGTATTGACGTTGCAATAGATAGGTGAAGGCGGCGTCGTAGAGGGGGTAGGGCCAATCCGGGGCCGCCTTGGCTGCGCGGGAGAAGTATTCAAGAGCAGCTTCGTTCTTGCCCTGCTGGCCTGCGCGCCGTCCGAGGTCATGCAGTTCCCTGGCGGCGGACGGAACAGGCTTGCTGGACGCAATCTCCCAGTTGACCTTCCCGGTGGTGCCCTCGAGATCGCGTTTTGTCAGCACGCGTCCGCTCTTGTCCTTGAAGATGATCTCCGGCTCACCAGACAAGACAGTTGGCGTTGCGGCGAGGAGAGCAAGCGAGGCGACAAGAGGGAGGAGGTGGCGCGGCATCATGGCTGAGGTGCTTCTGCGAGTGGCCATGGTGCGCCGAGGTGTCAGCGACGCCAGAGAGGGCATGACCCTGTGCTTTTGCGGAAGTGCGCCATCCTATGTGACCGGGTCTCAAGCCGAACCTCACCTCACCCGCTTCGCCTCCAACTCCCCCCTCAACTTCTCCGCCTGATCCTCGAAGCGCACCGCCGTCAGTCCCAGCACTGGGTCCTGCAGCAGCGCCGTATCCACCGCCGACTTTCCCTGCCATCGCTTCACCAGCTCCTGTCCCAGCGCATAGAGCTGATGGTTCTTGGCCTCGGCGTCGGCGAGAGCCTGGGTGCTGCGTTCCAGCAGTTGGGTGATGGCCTGGTTGGCCTGCAGGCGCGAAGCGCTTTCCTGGCGAGCGGCCAACACTTGCTGCTGCAGGGTCTGCTCTCGTTCGCCGGCCCTGGCCTCGGTCTCCTGCTGTGCCTGCCTGGCGGCCTGCAGCTGGGTGTGCAGCGTCTCGAGCTCGGCCTCGCGGGCCTTGAGCCTGGCCGCGCCACCGGCGATCTGGGCCTTGGCGCCAGCGGCTTCCTTGTGAGCCGCCGCTGCATCGGCCTCGGCCCTGGCCTTGTCGGCCTGCAGGCTGGACTGCTGCTCCTGCGCGGCGCGCAGCGCGGCCTGGGCACGGCGCAAGGCCTCGCGTTCCTTGGAGACCTTGGTGTCCTGGGCCTGGGCGCCGCAGCTCAGACCGATGGCAAGCAGGAGGAGGGCGAAGCGCTTCATCGTCAGAACCTCACGTTCAGGTCCAGCTGCAGCACATCGATGCGCAGCGGCGCGCTGCTGAGGTTGCCGCTGAGCGAGGTCGGGTCGGTCGGCACGGCCAGGAAGCGCACGCCGTCGTCCAGGTTGCGCGTGCTGGTCCAGCGCGCACCGAGCCAGAAATTGCGGTCCAGGCCGTAGTTGCCGCCGATGGACCAGCCCTTGTAGTTGGTGCCGCCCAGATGCCAGGTCGTGTCGGTGAAGCCATCGACCCAGGCATCGCGCTGCACGACGCGGAAGGCCGCGATGGCCTGCCAGTCGCCGCGGCGCGCGAGCTTCGGGCTGCCGACCTGCATGCGGCCCTGCACCGCCGTCGTCTTCTCTGCGAGTTCGGGCATGGCCACGCCGGCGCGGGCCTCGATGTCCTGGCGGTTGAAGCCGGTGTTCCTGATCCAGTCCAGCGTGAAGCCGACCGGCACGGGCAGCAGCGAGTCGAGCTGCAGGCCCATCGTCAGGTTGATGGGGCGGAAGCGCGAGGCCAGGCCCCAGGTCGGCGCGGCGGTGCTGGTCGGGTCGTTGATGTTGATCAGCGTGTTGCCCTTCAGACGCAGGCTGCTGGCGTATTGCGAGGCGAAGTAGTTGGTCGTGCCGTTGCGCGGGCCGCCGGGCGGCGGTGTGGATTCGCGCTGGCCGGCGATGTGGCGGAACTCGTAGCCAGCCAGGCCGAGCTTGAACTGCACGCCGCGGGCGAGGTCGATCTCGCCACCCAGCTGGCCGCCGAGCAGCCATTTGTCGTGGGTCGACAGGTTCAGCTCCTCGAGCGGGAAGACGCCGACGGTGGCGAACAGCGAGCGCTGCGGCGTGAAGGCGTGGCTGAGCTTGGTGGCGACGCCGTCGAAGGCGAGGTCGTCGGGCCAGGCCAGGTCGCTGCTGTAGAAAGGGTTGGGCATGCGGCCAAAGTCGGCCGACAGGCCGTTGGAGAACAGCGGCGGCTGCCAGTGGATGTAGGCGCGGTCCAGGCCGATGGTGTAGCGGTTGAAGTCGCTGCCCAGGGTCTGCGACGTGGACGTGGCGCCGTTGCCCGTGCTGCCGGTGGCCAGGCGCATGCTGGCCAGCACCTGGTCGCTGAGCTTGGCGTCGACCTCGAGGCGGCCGCGCAGCGTCAGTCGCTGGCGATCGGTCGTCGTGTTGGTGAGGTCGGGCGCCCAGGTGGGCGAGGTGGTCTGGGCGCGGTAGACCTCGGCGGGCACGTTGTGCTCGTCGAAGAACTCGCTCTGGGCGCGGGCGCGGATGTCGCCACTGACCTTCACACGGCCCACCCAGTCAGGCAGCGCGTCGGGCTGGCCCCAGCGCTCGCCCTTGGCCTGGGCCAGCACCTCGGCCTTGATCTCGTCGCGCATCTGCTGGCGCACGGTCTCGGGCACATACGGGATGCGCAGCACCTTGGGCGCTTCTGCCTGGGCCGGCTGCGGCGCGGGTACGGCGGCGCTGGCCTGGGCCTGCTTGAGGATGGCCTCGGCCTTGTCGCGGGTCAGCAGGCCCTGGGCGACCAGCGCGTCGATGAGGGCCTGGGTCGTCGCGCGCAGGCGGGCGATCTCTTCCTTGTCTGAGGTTTGCGCGCCCGCGGGCAGAGCAATGAGACTGGCAGTCAGCAGCGTGAGTAGGGGTTTCATGGCGGGAGGCAAAGGTCGGAATCAGGCTTGCGGCCGCACGCTGAGGCGAAAGCGCAGCGGCTGCGAAAGGGCGAGGGCCGGCGGGGGCGGCAGCTTGAACTGGCGGCGGGTCTCGTCGAGGGCGGCGCGCAGTGCGTTGTCGGCGGTGTCGTTGCCGCTGGGGCTGAGTTCGTAGCGCTGGATGCCGCCGTCCTTCTCCAGCCAGACGGCGAAGGTGGCGGTCAGGGCCTCGCCGTCGGACTTCAGATGCCGCTCGATCTCGCCCTGCAGCAGCTGGCGCGCGGTGTTGGCATAGCAGCGCTCGTGGGCACGGTCGGCCGCCGTGCCGGCGGGGCCGCTGGCACCGCCCGTGCTGGGCGCGCCACCGCTGTACTCCTTGCCGACGCTGCCCGCGGCGAAGGCGCTGGGGCCGTCGCCGGCTGCGCCTTCCATCTTGATGGCCTCGGCGGGCTTGGGCGCCTCGACCTGCTTGATCTGCTCCTCGCGCATCACCTGCTTGGGTTCGTCTTTCGGCGGCTCGGGCTTCTTCTCGTCCTTGGGCGGAGGTGGCGGGGGCGGTGGCGTGTCCGGCAGGATGGCGATCTTGGCGACCTGGCGCTTGGGCGTCTCGGCCTTCATGTGCTTGATGCCCCACCAGGCGGCCAGGGCCAGCAGCAGGAAGCCGGCGACGGCCAGCAGCTTGAGCTTGGACGTGCTCATGTGCCGATCCGGCTCGTCACCAGGCCCATGTTGACCTGCAGCTTGTTGCACAGGTCGATGACGGCGATGACGCTGGCGTACTGGGTGCGCGCATCGCCCTTGATGGCGACCGACATCTGCGCATCGCGCGCCTTGGCGGCGGTGAGCTGGGTTTCCAGCTCGGCCAGGCTGACGCCGACGCCGTTGAGCAGCACGCCGCCGTCGGGCATGACCTGCACGATCTTCAGCTCGTGCTTCTCCGTGCTGGGCTTGTTGCTCGGCTTGGGCATGCTGATGCTCAGGCCTTGCACCGAGGCCGTCGTCATCAGGATGAAGACGACCAGCAGCACATAGGCCAGGTCCAGCATCGGCGTCACATTGATGCTGTCGTAGGGCTTGGCGTCCTGGTTGACCTGCATGTCAGCTCCCCGCCCGCTTGGTCACCAGGCCGATCTCGGTGATGTCCAGCTTCTTGGCCACCTCCAGCACCTGCATGACCTTGTCGTACTGGGCCGCCGCATCGGCCTTCAGCACGACGGGCAGGGCCGGGTTGGCCGACTTGTACTGGGCCAGCGAGGTGCGCAGCTGCTCCATGTCCACCGGGTAGGCGTCGAGGTAGACACCGCCGTCCGCGGTGATGGTGATGGCGCGCGTCTGCGGCTTGGCCAGGTTGTTGGCCGCCTGCGTCTCGGGCGACTTCACCTTCACGCCCTGCACCGACGCGGTCGTCAGGATGATGAAGACGACGAGCAGCACATAGGCCAGGTCCAGCATCGGCGTGACGTTGATGTCGTCGTAGGGCTGGTTGTCGCCCTTTACATCACCGGCCATGACCGCCGCTCCTGCATTCGGGCCGAGCGCTGGGCCTGCCATGGGCCAGAGGCCCATGGCCTTCCGTAGGCACAGGCAGTCCGCAGGGACTGCTTGTGTCCGACTCCAGTTCCCGAGCCGGCCCGCCGTGGCGATGTGCATGCGGCTCGACGCCGCATGCATCGCCGTCCTCTCGGAGGACCGGCCAACGTCTGCGTTGGACGAGGAGCTTCATTACTGCGCCCCGTACAGTTCTGCAACGCGAGTGATGAACTCGTCGATGAAGATCTGCATGTCCGACGTCGCGTTCTTGATCTGCGACGCCAGGTAGTTGTAGCCAAACAGGGCCGGGATGGCGACGCTCAGGCCGGCCACCGTCGCCAGCAGGGCGGCGGCAATGCCCGGCGCAATCGCGTTGACGTTGACGTCGCCCGCGGCCGCGATGGCGGCGAAGGTGATCATCACGCCCACCACCGTGCCCAGCAGGCCGAGGAAGGGGCCGCCCGAGATGGCAATGGTCAGCAACACCATGCCCGAGTTCAGCTGCGCGTTCTCGCGCACATAGTCGGCATCGACCGAGGCCTTCACCGCGTCCAGCGATGCGCCCGACAAGGGCTTGGCGCCTTCCTCGCCGACCTTGCGCTTGGCCAGCTCGCGCACGCCGGCCTGGTAGAGGCGGTAGATGGGCGAGTGCGGATGCGGCGCATGCTCCTCCAGCTTCAGCAGCTCGTCATTCGCCTCGCGGAAGCGCAGCACGAAGCTGCGGTTGGCCTTGGCCACCTTGGTCACGAGCACGCCCTTGCTGACCATCACCCAGCAGGCGATGGCGAACATGATGGCCAGGATGATGATGACGGCCCAGGCGTCGGGCGTCAGGTTCTTGACCAGGATGCCCATATAGCCGTGGCTCTCGCCTTCGGCCTCGGCGGCGTCCTTGGCCTCGCGCGTGGATGCGACCAGCTTGCTTTCGGCGCCCTGCGCGCCAGCGGCGACGGCAATCCAGTCGGCGCTGCGCAGGGCCGCGGCCACCTGCACCTCGTCCATCAGGCCGCGTGCACCTTCACCCAGGCGCAGGCTGCTGCCCAGGGC
>CBHWBD010000256.1:0-6846 GCA_966111775.1 uncultured Comamonadaceae bacterium
CCAGCAGGAACTGCATCAGGTCGCGGTGGCCGGGGTAGCGCACGGTCTTGTAGTCGAGGTTGCGCACCTTGCCCGCCCAGGTCTCGCACAGCGTGCCCAGGCCGCCGGAAGTGTTGAAGGCCTCGTACTCGGTGCCGTCCAGGCTGAAGTGCTCCAGGCCCTCCAGCGGCAGGGCCGAGATGGTCTCGCCTTCGTGGACGGCTTCGCAGGGGTGGCAGTACTCGTTGATGAGGCCGTCGACCGACCAGGTCAGGTTGTACTTCAGCGCATTGGTCGGGAAGGCCGGCAGGGCGCCGACACGCATCTGCACGTCGCGCACCGAGTCGAAGCCGCTGGCCAGGTGGTGGGCCACGATGCCGATGAAGCCCGGCGCCAGGCCGCACTGGGGCATGAAGGCGGTCTTGGCGCCTTCGGCCATCTTCATGATGGCCTTGGTGGCGGCGACGTCTTCGGTCAGGTCGAAGTAGTGGCAGCCGCACTCCAGCGCCAGCTCGGCAGCGGTGATGGCCAGGTGGTAGGGCAGCGCGTTGACGACGGCGTCCTTGCCGCGCAGCTGGGCGGCCAGGGCGCCGCGGTTGTCGCTGTCGACCTCGGCCGTGGCGATGCCCTCGGCGGCCAGCACCTTCAGATAGCCGGGGTTCTTGTCCAGCACGGTGACCTGGTAATCGCCGGTGGCGTGCAGCAGGCGGGCGATGGTCTGGCCGATGTGTCCGGCGCCGAGCAGGGCGATCTTCATGAGGTGCTCCGTGTGGATGGGTTGAATGGGCCGCACTCTAGGCAGGGGTGCTGACGAAAGAAAGCACCACTCCGACGAAACGGATTGCGAATTCGACGATTCGTCGCGATGATTCGTCGATATGGATGATTCGAGGGTAAACCCGGCTGTCGCTGCGGACGATCTGGACCGCCGCCTGATCCTGCTGCTGCAGGCCAATGCGCGTGAGAGCACGGCGACGCTGGCGCGCAAGCTGGGCGTGGCCCGCACCACCGTCGTCGCGCGGCTGGCGCGCCTGGAGGCCAGCGGCCGCATCGTGGGCTACACGGCGCGGCTGGGCGGCGACGAAGCGGGGCGCAGCGTGCAGGCCTTTGTCGGCATCACGGTCAGCCCCAAGGCCGGGCGCGAGGTGGTGAAGCGTCTATCAGAACTGCCGGAGCTGCGCCAGCTCGCCTCCGTCAGTGGTGAGTTCGACTACATGGCGCTGCTGCGCGCCGACACTACGGCCCGGCTCGACGCCCTGCTCGACGAGATCGGCGAGATCGACGGCGTGCTGCGCACCAACAGCTCGGTGGTGCTGGCGCTGCGCGTCGACCGACAGACCTGAACACCCTCACGGAGACCACGATGACCTGGTTGGCAATCGGCCTCGCCCTCTTCCTCGGCATCCACCTGACCCGCGCGCTGGCGCCCAACTGGCGCAGCGGCCAGATGGCGCGCATGGGCGAGAGGGGCTGGAAGATCCGCTACACGGTCGTGTCGCTGATCGGCTTCGGCCTCATCCTGTGGGGCTTCTCGCAGGCCCGCATGACCCCCGTCGTGCTGTGGCCGCGCATCCCGGGCATGAACCACGCCGCCGCGGCGCTGATGCTGGTCGCCGCCATCCTGATGGCCGCGGCCTATGTGCCGCGCAATCACTTCAAGGCCAAGCTTCAGCATCCGATGACGCTGTCGGTCAAGACCTGGGCGTTCGCCCACCTGATCGCCAACAACACCCTGGCCGACGTGATGCTGTTCGGCAGCTTCCTGGTCTGGTCCATCCTCGTCTTCCGCGCGGCGCGTCGGCGGCAGGCGCCCGTCATCGCGGCGCCGAGCGTGGTGGGCACCCTGGCCACCGTCGTCGTCGGCTTCGCGCTGTGGGCCTTCTTCGCCTTCTGGGCGCATGCGGCATGGCTGGGCATCGCGCCGCTGGGCAGATGATCCGCAACATCACCCCTGCGGACGCAGCAGCCTTCACCGCCGCGGCCCGCGCCAGCCGCAAGCTGCATCGCCCCTGGGTGCAGCCGCCTTGTGACGCCGAGGCCTTCGCGCGCCACCTCGCCCGCTTCGATGGCGCCGCCCATCACGGCTTTGTCGTCGTGATGGAGGGCGAACTGGCCGGCGCCATCAACCTCACCAATGTCATCAAGGGCAGCTTCTGCAGCGGCTACCTCGGCTACTACGCCTTCGCCGGCTTCGAGGGCCGCGGGCTGCTGACGCAAGGGCTGAACGCCGTGGTCAAGCACGCCTTCAAGGACCTGGGCCTGCATCGCGTCGAGGCCAATATCCAGCCGGGCAATGCCGCCTCGATCGCGCTGGCCAGGCGCTGCGGCTTTCAGCTCGAAGGCTACTCGCCCAAGTATCTGAAGATCGGTGGCCGTTGGCGCGACCACGAGCGGTGGGCGAGGGTCAGGGGCCGAACAGCGACAGCGGCGAGCTGACGAAGAGCTCCCAACCCTTGGTCGCGTCCTTGCCCGGCGTGCTCACGTACCGGTAGGCGATACCCGCGGTGAACTTCCCCTTGTCATCCCCACTTCCCTGCACCAGGTACACCGGCAGGTCGTACGTTTTGGTTTTTGTCGTGTGCTCATACGAGAAGGCCGGGGCGATGGCCACGACGCTGCCGAACTCCTTTCGGTAACGATAGTTGAGGGTGCGTTTCCACTCGACCTCGACGGGGTCGAAGAAGCCCGCCACGCAGCTCAACGTGGTCTCGCCCGGCTCGGGCTGGGTGGGGCAGCGCGTGCTTTCCGCGCCGCCCTTGTAGCCGCGCCGCACTTCGAAACCCACCCGGTGCACAGCGTTCACTGCATCCTCTTCCGACGCAGCGCTGAATCCAAACATATTGCTGATCCCGAACGCAAAGGCGGTGCGCGAGTCGCGATGGGCATCAGCCTTCAGGTCGGCCTTGTCCGCGACATCGAAGCGCTGACGACTGAGCTGCGCGAAGACGCCGAACTGGTTGTAGTTGCCCAGCATATTCGTGCTCGGATCGAGATTGCGCATCAGCACGGTCTCCACGCGGGCCGCCGTCTCCTTCGGCCGGTCGGCGCTGGCGCTCGAAAGCAGGTGGGTCCGCCCTTCGTCGGCCAGCGGTGCCGACAGCGTGAGCGTCGTGTCGTTCTCCAGCGTTCTGTCGAAGCGCTTCAAGCTGAACCGCATCGACGCAGTGGCCCCGTCTCCGCCCGCGGTGAGCGTGGCGGCCTCGCCGCCAAAACTCCAGCCCGCATTGGGATTGCGATCGATCAACCTCAAATAGGCAACGGCCGCGCGCTGTTGCCCAGGATCGGCACTCAGCTCGCGCGCCTGTACGTTGAATTTGGCGAGCTTGGACGCGTCCCGCTCCGCGACCGAGCGTTCGCTGCGCCGGTTGAGTTCCGCCACAAGCTCTCTGCCGGTGGACGACAGGTCGGTGCAATCGCGCCTGCTGCTGTCCAGCTTGCAAGCCACGAAATCCGACACCTGATCGGTCACGGCGAGGCCCAGCGCCGGCGTACCGTCGCCTTGCTGCTCGGCACGCAGCGCCGCAAGACGGCCCGCCGTGGCGTCCTTCAGGGCCATCAAGGCATTCACGTTGTCTTCGGGCTTCCCCTCCGAGGCCTTCAACTGCGCCAGGGCCATATCCAGCGCCCGTGTGCTTCCATCCTTCATCAGTTCAACAGCTTCTCCAGACTGGGCCTGGATCTGGCTCACGGCTCCCGATGCTCCGGCCGCGTCCGACACCAGCTTTTCTTCTTCCTTGCTCAGGCGCATGCGTTCGCCGGCGGGGGAGTTCGTCTGGGCCTTGGCGATCTGGCTGCGGCGCTCCTTGCGAGTGGCAGGCTTCTCAGTCAATGCGTCGTACAGCGCCTGACGTGCGTCATTCGTCAGCGCCTGCGTGATGTTCGCCCTGACTTCAAGCAAGGCGATCTCACGGTTGGCTTGGCGAAGCGCCTCTGCCTTGCTTGCAAGATCTGCGGCGTCCGGCTCGACGGCCAGAGCAGCCGCATCGAAGGCCTGCTCACTGGACTTGAAGTTCTTCTTCGCCATGTCCAGGGCCGCACTGACGGCGGTCAACTGTCCGTTCGCCTTTACGAAGGTCTTTCGCAAAGCCTCGACATCCGGCACCGGCGCCTCCGCCATGGCCGACCCGCAGGCCACCAGGACCGCCACACATCCCAGCACGTGACGGGGTTGCCAACGACGACACGCGGCAACAACGGACGATCGGACGCTTTCCATGCTCCCCTCCCCAACGAATTTCTTGTTGCGCACCATGCCAGTCTCGGGCTAGCGCGGCGTCCACAACTTTGTGGATCAGCCCGGACTTCGGCAGCTGTCCATCAACCTCGTCAACCCCAGCAGCGCATCCAGCATCGGCGTCGCCACTCCGAGCTGCTGCGCAAGCTCCCTGGGCGCAGCCAACAGGGCGTCGACCTCGATGGCGCGGCCGGCCTCGATGTCCTGCAGCATCGAAGTCTTGAAGGCACCGAGCGAGCGCGTGATGGCGTGGCGGTCCTGCGGCGTCTGCGAGATGGGGCAGCCCATGCGCTCGCCGACCGCAGCGGCCTCCCCCATGATGGCCGTCGTGAACTCGCGCACCAGGTCGTCGGCCAGGATGCGATCGGTCGTCGCGCGCGTCAGGGCCGAGACCGGGTTGGTCGTCATATTGCCCCAGAGCTTGTACCAGGCGTCGCGCTGGATGCTCTCGACGGCCCTGGCCTCGAAGCCGGCGTTGCCGAGCAGCGTCGCGAGCGCATCGACGGCCGCGCTCGCGCCGCCCGTGGCCTCGCCGATCAGCAAGCCCTTGCCCATCACGTGGCGGATATGGCCGGGGGCCTCGGCAAAGCAGCTGGCATGGACGACGCAACCGATGACGCGTTGCGGCGGGATGAGGGCGCCGATGCGTCCGTCGGGATCGACGCTCCTCAGCGTCAGCCCCGCCACCGGCAGCCCGGCCGCGAACCACCAGGGCAGACCGTTCAGCGCCGTCAGCACCCGCGTGTCGGGCCCGCAGAGCCGTGCGACTTGCGCCGCGACGCCGGCAATTGCCGGCCCCTTGACCGCCAGGACGACCAGGTCTTGCTGGCCCAGCTCGGCCGCGTCGTCGCTGACCCGCAACGGCGCCCGCCAGCTTTCGTCGCCGCTGTCCAGCCGCAGGCCCCGCTCACGCACCGCCGCCAGGGTGTCGCCACGGGCCAGGGCACAGACGGCCAACCCGTCGACGCGCTGCAGATGCGCGGCCATCCAGCCGCCGATGGCCCCCAGGCCGACGATGCAGACCTTAAACATGGGGATCAGTCTGCCACGCGGGCTTGTGGAGCCGATGACCCGCGGCCATGATCGCCGGTCATCCGAGGAGACCGCCATGGCCACAAAAACCCGCAAGCCCGCCACCACCAAGAAGGCGACCGTCGACGCCGCGCCCAGCCCGAAGCTCGACGCCCGACCGGACCGCCTGGACCTGCGCGACCTGATCTACCGCTCGCCGCTGCGCTCCCTGCCACCGCGCTGGCCCCTGGACGCCGACCTGAAGCGCCTGCTGCCCGCCTACGTGAAGGCCGGCCGCATCCTCAACCAGGGCAACGAAGGCGCCTGCACGGGCTTCGGCCTGGCCTGCGTCACCAACTATCTCTACTGGCTGCGCCATCTCGACAACCCGCGCAGCCGCATGCCCGATCTGGTCAGCCCGCGCATGTTCTACGAGCTGGCGCGGCTCTACGACGAATGGCCCGGCCAGGACTACGAGGGCTCGTCCTGTCGCGGCGCGCTGAAGGGCTGGCACAAGCATGGCGTGTGCGCTGCCGACCTCTGGCCCTATCCCATCGACAAGAAGGGCAACGGCGTCTTCGAGCGTCCCGGCGCCGGCTGGGACGAGGACGCGACGACGCGGCCGCTGGGCGTCTACTACCGCGTCGACAAGAAGAGCATCGTCGACATGCAGGCCGCCATCTACGAGATCGGCGCCATCTATGTGTCGGCCGATGTGCACGACGGCTGGACCCTCGACGCCACGCCCGCCCCGACCCGCCACGACCAGCTGCCGCGCATCCAGCGCCAGGCGAAGAAGACCGGCGCCCATGCCTTTGCGCTGGTGGGCTTCAACGAGCGCGGCTTCGTCGTGCAGAACAGCTGGGACACGGATTGGGGCGCCAGCGGCTTCGCCATCCTCAGCTACGAGGACTGGATCACCAACGGCACCGACGCCTGGGCCGTGGCCCTGGGCGTGCCCCAGGACCTGTCGGACATCAGGACCATCACCGCGCCGGCGGCCAAGGGCAGCCGGGGCGGCAAGGCCGGCCGCGCCGCGGCGGGCGGCTTTCGCGCCATGGCGGGGCGCGGCCTGTCCGACGTCGGCGCCACGCTGCGCGTCGACGACAACCCGCGCGACGACCCCTGGCCCATCAACCATGTCTTCGCCCACAAGCCCTACCAGCCGCTGCGCACCGACGAGGCCTACACCCACACCCTGGTCTCCGGCAACGACGGCCAGCTGATGGCCACCGACTTCACCCGCAACCGCAGCGACCGCGAGGGCCTGGCGCGCGAGATCGTCGTCGAGCGCCCCGCCGCCTGGTTCAAGGCGGGCACGGACAAGACCGTCAAGCTGGCCATCTATGCCCACGGCGGTCTGAACAACGAGCTCGATTCCATCCAGCGCATCCGCGTGCTGGCGCCCTACTTCCTGGCCAACGGCATCTACCCGCTGTTCTTCACGTGGAAGACCGGCCCCGGCGAGACGCTGAAGGACATGCTGGAGGACCTCAAGCACCGCGTGGTCGACACCAGCGAGCTCAGCGCGGGCATGCTGGACCGCCTGCGTGACGCCGCGGCCGAGGCCAAGGATCGCGCCATCGAGGCCGTCGGCCGCCAGTTCGCCCGCGGCATCTGGA
>CBHWBD010000257.1:0-6765 GCA_966111775.1 uncultured Comamonadaceae bacterium
GCGCGTACAGCAGGTGCAGGATGGCGTGCTCGATGCCGCCGATGTACTGGTTCATGCCAACCCGACTGGGGTTGGCCTTGTCAGCCCCCATCCAGTACTCGGTGCCGTCCGCGACCATGGCCTGGTCGTTGGTCGGGTCGCAATAGCGCATGAAGTACCAGGACGAATCGACGAAGGTGTCCATCGTGTCCGTCTCACGCTTGGCCGGCTTGCCGCATTTCGGGCAGCCCACGTTCAGGAAGGCGGCGTGCTTGTTCAGCGGGTTGCCGCTGCCGTCGGGGATCAGGTCGTCCGGCAGCACGACGGGCAGGTCCTTCTCGGGCACCGGCACGACGCCGCAATCGTCGCAATGGATGATGGGAATCGGCGTGCCCCAGTAGCGCTGGCGGCTGACGCCCCAGTCGCGCAGGCGCCAGGTGGTCTTCTTCTCGCCCAGGCCCTTCTCGGCCAGCAGCTCGGCGACCTTGTTGACGGCGTCGACATGGCCGAGGCCATCCAGCACACCGGAGTTGATGCAGCGTGCCTTTTGCTTGTCGCCGTACCACTCGGCCCACTTCTTGTCGTCATAGGCCTGGCCTTCGACGTCGATGACCTGCTTGATGGGAAGCTGGTACTTCAGCGCGAAGGCGAAGTCGCGCTCGTCGTGCGCGGGCACGCCCATGACGGCGCCGTCGCCATAGCTCATCAGCACATAGTTGCCGACCCAGACTTCGACCTGGGCGCCGGTGATGGGGTGGGTGACAAACAGGCCCGTGGGCACGCCCTTCTTGTCCTGCGTGGCCAGCTCGGCTTCGGTCGTGCCGCCGGCCTTGCATTCCTCGATGAAGGTGGCCACTTCGGGCTTGGTCTTGGCCGCGATGGTGGCCAGCGGATGCTCGGGCGCCACGGCACAGAAGGTCACGCCCATGATGGTGTCGGCGCGCGTCGTGAACACCCACAGGCGGCCGCCGCCGCCTTCGATGGAATGCGGGAAGGCGAAGCGCACGCCCTGGCTCTTGCCGATCCAGTTCTCCTGCATCAGGCGCACGCGCTCGGGCCAGCCGCTCAGGTAGTTGGGGTCTTCAGGATTGGCGACGGCCGACAGCAGTTCCTCGGCGTACTGCGTGATCTTCAGGTAGTAGCCGGGGATCTCGCGTTTCTCGACCAGGGCGCCCGAGCGCCAGCCGCGGCCGTCGATGACCTGCTCGTTGGCCAGCACGGTCTGGTCGACCGGGTCCCAGTTGACGGTGCCGGTCTTGCGGTAGGCGATGCCCTTCTCCAGCATCTTCAGGAACAGCCACTGGTTCCACTTGTAGTAGCTGGGCTGGCAGGTCGCGACCTCGCGGCTCCAGTCGATGGCCAGGCCCATGGCCTGCATCTGGCCCTTCATGTGGGCGATGTTGGAGTAGGTCCACTGCGCCGGCGGCACCTTGCCCTTCATGGCGGCGTTCTCGGCCGGCAGGCCGAAGGCGTCCCAACCCATGGGCATGAGGACGTTGAAGCCCTTCATGCGCAGCTGGCGGGCCAGCATGTCGTTGATCGTGTAGTTGCGCACATGGCCCATGTGCAGCTTGCCGCTGGGGTAGGGCAGCATCGAGCAGGCATAGAAGTGCGGCTTGCTCGCGTCCTCGGTCACGCGGTAGGCGTCGCGCTCCGTCCAGTAGGCACGGGCGGCGGCTTCGATCTCGTTGGGGTTGTAGCTGGGCGCTTCGGTCTTGGCGTTCATACGCCAAATTGTATTGGCCGCCTCTCGGGCGACCCTTCGGTCACGGCGCGGACGCGGCGGCCTGGGCGACGAAGGCGATGCGGTTCAGGCCGGCGGCCTGCACCCAGCCGATCAGCTCGGCCACCTGGCCATAGGGCACGGCGCGGTCGGCGCGCAGCTGGACTTCCATCTGCGCATTGGCGCGGCCCAGCTCCGAGATGCGCTTCTGGAAGGCATCCGACGCCAGTTCCTCTTCGCCCAGATGCAGCTTGCCGTCGGGTGTGATGGCCACGGCGATGAAGGCGGGCGCGTCGCTGGGCGTGGCCGCCTCGCTCTTGGGCAGGTCCAGGCGCAGCGAGGCCGTCATCAGCGGCGCCGTGATCATGAAGATGACCAGCAGCACCAGCATGACGTCGATCAGCGGCGTCATGTTGATGTCGCTCATGGGCCGCGAGGCGTCGAGCTTCTCAAGACGACCGAAGGCCATATCAGTCTGCGTCGAGGAGCTCGCGCAGATCGTGCGCAAAGCCTTCGAGGTCGGCCTCGCAGGCGGCGACCATCTTGCCGAAGACGTTGTAGGCCAGCACGGCGGGGATGGCGACCGCGAGGCCCGCGGCCGTCATGATCAAGGCCTCGCCGACCGGGCCGGAGATCTTCTCGATGGTGATGTTGCCGGCCGCCGAGATGCTGACCAGGGCGTGGTAGATGCCCCAGACGGTGCCGAACAGGCCCACGAAGGGGGCGGTGGCGCCGATGGAGGCCAGCAGCACCTGGCCGAACTGCAGCTTGGCCAGCACGGCGTGCAGGGCGTCGCGCAGGCGGCGGGTCAGGCGGGATTCGCGCCTGCCGGCGGCTTCCAGCGTGGCGCTGCGGGTTTCGGCCGTGGCGGCGTCCAGCAGCGGCAGCAGCAGGCCTTCGGTGTCGAAGCTTTGCAGCGCATTGCGGCCATCCGGCACGCCGGCGGCGGACCAGAAGGCGGGCACGGCACGCACGAGGCCGCGGCGCGCGCGGCGCAGCAGCCAGGTCTTCCACAGGATCAGGGCCCAGGCGCTGACCGACATGGCCAGCAGCAGCAGCGCGACCGCGCGGCCGACCAGGTCGCTTTGGGCCCAGAAGTCCGCGAAGCCACCCATGTTCAGGCGAAACCCAGCACGTCGTTCATGCCGAACAGGCCGGTCTTCTTGGCCGCAACAAAGCGCGCCGAGCGCAGGCTGCCCTGGGCGTAGATGCTGCGGTTGCTGGCCTTGTGGCTGATCTCGATGCGCTCGCCGATGCCGGCGAACATGACGGTGTGGTCGCCGATGATGTCGCCGCCGCGCACGGTGGCGAAACCGATGGTCGACGGGTCGCGCGCGCCGGTGACGCCTTCGCGGCCGTAAACGGCGCATTCCTTCAGGTCGCGGCCGACGGCCTTGGCGACCACCTGGCCCATCTGCAGCGCCGTGCCGCTGGGGGCATCGACCTTGTGGCGGTGGTGGGCCTCGACGATCTCGATGTCGAAGCCTTCGTTCATGGCGCGGGCGGCGAGGTCGAGCAGCTTGAGCACGACGTTGACACCGACGCTCATGTTCGGCGCGAAGACGATGGCCGTGCGCTCGGCGTACTTGGCGATCTCGGCCTTCTGGGCCTCTTCGAAGCCGGTGGTGCCGACGACGGCCTTGACGCCCAGGTCGGCGCAGATGGCCAGATGGGCCAGCGTCGCCTCGGGGCGGGTGAAGTCGATCATCACGTCGGCACCGGCCAGGCCGGCGCGGACGTCGTCACCCTTGTCCAGCGTGACGTGCAGGGCACAGTCGTCGGCGGCCTCGACGGCCTCGATCAGCATCTTGCCCATGCGCCCGGAGGCGCCCATGACGGCGACCTTGATCACGAACCGGACCCCGTCTTGGCGTCCAGCGGCGGGTAGATCCGGCCCGGTGCCGGGCCTTCGGCGGCGGCCGTCGGGGCGGCGTCGGCGCTCTTCTTGGGCGGCGGCAGGGCGCCGCGCTCGGCGTCGCTCAGCTCGAGCTTGGGAATCTTGCTGCTGGGCTTGAAGGTGTTGATGGCGGCGACGAAGTCGTTCTCGGCTGGCAGGTCGTCCGGCACCGTCAGCTCCTTGAGCTTGTCGCCGTCGAAGGTCGCGACGACCAGGCGCTGCTGGTAGGCGGTGCCCTGGCGGCGGATGGTGAAGACGTAGTCCCAGCGCGACTCGTGGAAGACGTCGGTCAGCAGCGGCGAGCCAAGCAGGTCGCGCACCTGGGCCTTGGGCATGCCGGGCTTGACGCGGGCGACCATCTCTTTGGTCAGCACATTGCCCTGCACGACTTCGACGCGATACGGCGTGACGAAGCCCAGCACCTTTTCACCGGTGACGGTGGGCAGGGAATCCCAGGTGGGGAGATAGGAGCAGCCGCCGAGCAGCGCAAGCAGCGGGAGAGAGGCAAGCAGGGGACGCATCGGGCGGCTGGCTGGAGGGCGGCAAGGGGACGGGAAGCACCGGCCGAAAGCTCGGCTGGCTATGATCGGGCGGATTCTAGCGGGGCCCTTCCCGGCCTCCTTCGCCTGCCCGCCATGCCCAGCTCCTCCCCCAAGAACCAGACCAGCGACATCAAGAACAGCGGCCTCAAGGCGACGCTGCCGCGCATCAAGATCCTGGAGATCTTCCAGCGCGCCGCGCAGCGACACATGACCGCCGAAGATGTTTACAAGGCTTTGCTTGGCGAAGGCGCCGACATCGGCCTGGCGACGGTCTACCGGGTGCTGCAGCAGTTCGAGCAGGCCGGCCTCTTGAGCCGCAACCATTTCGAGACCGGCAAGGCCGTCTACGAGCTCAACGAGGGGCATCACCACGATCACCTCGTCTGCCTGAACTGCGGCAAGGTCGAGGAGTTCTTCGACGCCGGCATCGAAGAGCGCCAGCACGCCATCGCGAGCCAGCGAGGCTTCCAGCTGCAGGAGCATTCGCTGGCGCTTTACGCGACCTGTACCAAGGTCGACTGCCCGAACAAGGGCTGATCAGTCCAAAGATCCGTTGTCGATGGCGCGTTGGTGGCGCTCGACGAATTCCTTGTAGGTGTCGATACCGCGCAGCTGCAGGATGGTGTTGCGCACCGCGGCTTCCACCAGCACGGCGAGGTTGCGGCCGGCGTCCACGGCGATGACGACCTTGCGCACCGGCATGCCCAGCACGTCCTCGTACAGGGGCTCGTAGGGCAGGCGCTCGAAGTCGCGCTCCATCGTTTCCTTGCGCACCAGGTGGACGATGAGCTTCAAGCGCATCTTGCGGCGCACCGCCGTCTCGCCAAAGATGGCCTTGATGTCCAGCAGGCCGATGCCGCGCACTTCCAGCAGGTTGAGCAGCAACTCGGGGCAGCGGCCCTCGATGGCGGTCTGGGCAATGCGGAAGAAGTCGACCGCGTCGTCGGCCACCAGGCCATGGCCGCGTGAAATGAGTTCCAGGCCGAGTTCGCTCTTGCCCAGGCCCGATTCACCGGTCAGCAGCACGCCCAGGCCCAGGATGTCCATGAAGACGCCGTGGCGGGTGGTGCGGTTGGCGAACAGCTGCGACAGATAGCCGCGCACCAGGTCGATGACGTGGCCGGCCGACTCGTTGGTGCGGAACAGCGGGATCTCGGCGCGGTCGCACATGGCCACCAGGCGCGGCGGCGGCACGGAGTCGTCGGCAATGATGATGACCGGCGGCTCCAGCGTGACGATGCGCGAGATGCGGCGGTCCTGGATCTCGGTGCTTTCCTGGCTCAGATAGGCCACCTCGCGGCGGCCGACGATCTGCACCCGGTAGGGATGGATGTAGTTCAGGTAGCCGACCAGGTCGGCGGCACTCTGCGCGTCGCGCACGGCGGCTTCGTCGAAGCGGCGCTCGGGGTGGGCGTGGCCGGCGATCCACTCCCAGCGCAGGGCCTCGCGGTGCTCTTCAAAGAGCCTTTCCGCGCTGATCGAGGTGGGTTTCAACGGGCGAGCAAGGGTTTACGCGAAGCGTCGATGGGCTGCGTCAGGCGACGGACTTCAGCGGCTCCCAGGCCGCGATCAGCTTGTGCAGGGTGGCGGCGTCGGGTTCGGCCTTGAGCTGCTCGCGCAGTTCGCGGTCGGACAGCATCTCGGCGATCTCGGACAGGATCTCAAGATGACGCTGGGTGGCCGCCTCGGGCACCAGCAGGAAGATCAGCAGGCCGACGGGTTCGTCGTCCGGCGCATCGAAGCCGATGGGCTGGGCCAGGCGCAGCACGGCGGCCAGCGGGTTCTTCAGGCCCTTGACGCGGCCATGCGGGATGGCGACGCCATGGCCCAGGCCGGTCGAGCCCAGGCGCTCGCGGGCGAAGAGGTTGTCGGTGACCAGCGCGCGGCCCATCTGGTGATGGTTCTCGAACAGCAGACCTGCGTGTTCAAAGGCGCGTTTCTTGCTAGACGCATCCACATTCACCAACACGTTGTCGGCGGGCAGGATGGCGGCGAGACGGTTCATGGGTTGAGGCCAAGCGTCGGGGGCGCTGCATGAGCGCGGCCGCTACCGGGCGTATGGGTCAATCAGAGCTCCAGATTATGGAACCCCGCGCCGTTTTGGGGTGGGCGCTAGACCCTAGACCCGTGGAAAACGCCCCTGCATACCCATGAATGCGGGTTTTTGCGGCACTGCAGCAACAACCGTTTGCCCCGGAGCACCCTGCATTGCGCATCACAAAAACAAAAGCGGCCCGAAGGCCGCCGTGAGATGAGCCGACAGGGTCAGCGGGCGGGCACCTCGAGGCGCTTGGCCGAGGCGTGGTGATGGTCCTGCACCTTGTCCTTGTGGCGGCAGACCTGGCGGTCCAGCTTGTCCATCAGCTGGTCGATGGCGGCATACAGATCCTCGTGGGACTGTTCGACAAAGATGTCTCGGCCCTTCACGTGCAGCGTGACTTCAGCGCGCTGCCGGCGTTCCTTCTCCTTTTGCTTCTCTACGGTCAACAGGACGTTGATATCAACAACCTGGTCGAAGTGGCGAGTCACACGGTCCAGCTTGGTCAGCACGTACTCGCGCAGAGCCGGGGTGACTTCAAGATGATGGCCACTGATCGTCAGATTCATAAAGCCTCCTTTCAGAG
>CBHWBD010000258.1:0-6761 GCA_966111775.1 uncultured Comamonadaceae bacterium
GCAAGCACTTCTGCTCGCTGCTGGACAACCCCAAGACGCAGGAACGCATCATGGGGATGCTGCAGACCGGCAAGCCGGTTCGAAACTAATGACATCGCGGGACAGACCGAAGCGCGCAGCGCGTAGCTCTGTCCCCGACTGACTAAGACTCGAAATGAATAGGCTTCAACGCACCCTTGCCAAGCTGGACGGCCTGCCCGGCCCGCTGCGTGGCGCCGCGCGCAACTTCGCGCTGCGCCGTGCCGTGCCCTTCACGGGCACGGCGTCGCTGGACTTCGTGGCGCTCTCCCCGGAGCGCAGCGAGATCCGCGTCGCCAACAAGCGCCCGGTGCAGAACCACATCAAGGGCGTGCACGCGGCCGCCATGTCGCTGCTCGCCGAGACCGCCACCGGCATGGTGGTGGGCATGAATGTGCGCGACGACTGCCTGCCGCTGTGCAAGTCGCTGCAGGTGAACTTCCGCAAGCGCGCCACCGGCGGCCTGGTCGCCAAGGCGCACCTGACGGCGGCGCAGCGCTTCGCGATGGCGAACGAAACCAAGGGTGAGGTCAAGGTCGCCGTGACCGTGACCGACGAAGCCGGCATCGAGCCGATCGAGTGTGAATTTGTCTGGGCCTGGGTGCCCAAAGAGAAAAGCATCCAGGTCTAAAAAGGAAACATCATGAGCAAGCAAGTCCAAGACGCCTACATCGTCTCCGCCACCCGTCTGCCCATCGGCAAGAGCGGCCGCGGCTACTTCAAGAACACCCGCCCCGACGAGATGCTCGTCAAGGTCATGCAGGCCGTGCTGGCGCAAGCCCCGGGCCTGGACCCCGCCGCGATTGAAGACGCCATCGTCGGCTGCTCCTTCCCCGAAGGCGAGCAGGGCATGAACATCGCCCGCGTGGCCTCGGTGCTGGCCGGCCTGGGCCCCACCATCGGCGGCGTGACCATCAACCGCTACTGCGCCTCCGGCATCACCGCCGTGCAGATGGCCGCGGACCGCATCCGCGTCGGCGAGGCCGACGTGATGTTCGCCGGCGGCGTCGAGAGCATGTCGATGATCCCGATGGGCGGCAACAAGCCGTCCCTGAGCCCGCTGATCTTCGAGCGTGACGAGAACATCGGCATCGCCTACGGCATGGGCCTGACGGCCGAGAAGGTCGCCGCGCAGTGGAAGATCAGCCGCGAGGCCCAGGACGCCTTCTCGGTGGAATCGCACCGCCGCGCCGTGGCCGCCATGCAGGCCGGCTACTTCGACGCCGAGATGACGCCCTTCGACGTCGTCGAGCGCACGCCCAACCTGGCTGATCCCACTTCGGGCACCGTCAACACCAAGACCCGCACCGTCAAGCTCGACGAAGGCGCCCGCCCCGACACCTCGCTGGAAGGCCTGGCCAAGCTCAAGCCCGTGTTCGCCGCCAAGGGCAGCGTGACCGCCGGCAACAGCTCGCAGACCTCCGACGGTTCGGGCGGCCTGCTCATCGTCAGCGAAGCGGCCCTGAAGCGCTTCAACCTGACGCCGCTGGCACGCTTCGTGTCCTTCGCCGTCAAGGGCGTGCCGCCCGAGATCATGGGCATCGGCCCCATCGAAGCCATCCCGGCCGCGCTGAAGATGGCCGGCATCTCGGCCAAGGACCTGGACTGGGTCGAGCTGAACGAAGCCTTCGCCGCCCAGTCGCTGGCCGTGCTGAACGACCTCGACAGCAAGGGCATCGAGCTGGACCGCGCCAAGGTCAACCCCAATGGCGGCGCCATCGCCCTGGGCCACCCGCTGGGCGCCACCGGTGCCATCCGCGCCGCCTCGGTCATCCACAATCTGCGTCGCACCGGCGGCAAGTACGGCATGGTCACAATGTGCGTGGGCGCCGGCCAAGGCGCCGCCGGTATCTTCGAAAGGCTTTGAACCATGGACCGTCGCCGCGCGCTCAAGACCTCCACGGTGTTGCTCGCGGCGACACCACTGGCCGCCTGCACAGGCAGGCTCGACACCTTCACGTCCTGGAAGCAGGCCCAGCAGGCCGTGCTGGACCTGCTGTTCACCGAGAAGGTCGTGCAGGGCAATGTCTGGAATCTGAGCCAGGTCATGCAGCATCTGGCCCAGAGCATCGAGTTCTCGATGCAGGGCTTCCCGGCGCTCAAGGGCGCCTGGTTCCGCTCCTCCATCGGCTCGGCGGCTTTCGCCGTCTTCAACGCGCGCGGCGCGATGAGCCACAGCCTGGACGAGCCCATTCCTGGCGCGCCCGCGCTGGACGCCTCGCAAGCGCTGAAGACCTCGGTCAACCGCCTGTTGGCCGCCATGGATGCCTTCGCCGAATTCAACGGTACGCTGCGCCCTCATTTCGCCTACGGCGAGCTGACCAAGCCGCAGTACGAGCGAGCCCATTTGATGCACCTGGCGAATCACTGGACCCAATTCCAGTCGAAGACAGCCACTGCTTGAAGGAAGTCCCATGACCATCAAGAGCTACACCGTCAACGGCGTCGCGACCCTCGAGATCGCCCGCCCCGAGAAGAAGAACGCCATCACCCAGGCCATGTACCAGGCCATGGCGGATGCGCTGCGTGCCGCGGACGCCGACCCGGCCGTGCGCGCCGTGCTGATCACCGGCCAGCCCGGCATCTTCACGTCGGGCAACGACCTCGAAGACTTCATGGCCGGCCCGACGCGTGGCGAAGACGCGCCGACCTTCCAGTTCATGCATGCGCTGGTCGACTGCGGCAAGCCCGTCGTCGCCGCTGTGACCGGTGCGGCCATCGGCATCGGCACCACCATGCTGCTGCACTGCGACTTCGTCTTTGTCTCCGACGAAGCCCGCCTGGCCATGCCCTTCGTGGCCCTGGGCCTGGTGCCCGAGTTCGCTTCCAGCGTCGTGCTGCCCCAGCTGATCGGCAACCGCCGCGCGGCCGAGAAGCTGCTGCTGGGCGACCCGTTCACCGGCGAGCAGGCCGTCGAATGCGGCATCGCCAACCGCGTGCTGCCGGGCAGCGAGGTGGTCAACCACGCCCGCCGCATCGCCGAGCGCTTCAACACGCTGGCGCCCGGCGCCGTGCGCGACAGCAAGAAGCTGATCCGCGGCGCCCAGCGCGACGTCGTCAAGGCCGCCATCACGCGCGAGGCCGAGATCTTCGGCGCCCGCCTGCGCAGCCCCGAGGCCATGGAAGCCTTCCAGGCCTTCTTCCAGAAACGCGCGCCGGATTTCTCCAAATTCTCCTGAGCCTGACCAAGATCGCGCTCGGCCCGCTGCTGATCCTGCAGGGCCGGCGCGTTCGGGCGACCGCCTTGCGCCTGCCCGAGGCGGCCGGGCCGCGCTCGGGTGAGGGCACGGCCTTGCGCTTCCTCATCGTGGGCGACTCTTCCGCCGCCGGCGTGGGCGCCTCACACCAGGACGAAGCCCTGGCCGGCCGATTGGCCCAGGCGCTCGCCACGCGCCTCGGCCAGCCCGTGGGCTGGCAAGTCATCGCCACCAGTGGCCATCGCAGCGAGGAAGCGCTTGCGGCCTTCGAAGCGGCCGAGGTGAGGCCGGCCGACGTGCTGATCACGTCGCTGGGCGTCAACGACGTTGTCGACCAGATCGCGCCCGCACAGGCTATCGCCGCGCTGGACCGCATCCACGCCCTCGCGACCGAACGCGCCGGCGTGCGCCTCAGCGTGCATTGCGCCGCGCCACCCATGCAGGAGTTCCCGCTGCTGCCGCAGCCCTTGCGCTGGTTCTTCGGCCGCCAGGCAGCGCGCTTCAACGCGGCGCTGAGTTCATCCGTGGCCGGTCAGGCGCAGCGCCGCGTGCTGCAGATGCCCGAGTCCATTCAGCGCAATGCGGCGGCCCTGATGGCCGAGGACGGCTTCCATCCCGGCCCGCCTGGCTATGCGCTGTGGGCCGAGGCCATCGCCGATCAGATCACGATCGGCCTGGGCTTGCCTTCGCGGTCGATGGCCACATAGGTCAGGTTGGCTTCGGTCACCTTGACCACGTGCAGGTTCTCCGGGTCGCGCTCGGCCATGACCTCCACATGCACCGAGATGGAGGTGCGGCCCACACGGGTGACGGTCACGTAGAAGCTCAGCAGGTCGCCGATCGAGACCGGCTGCTTGAAGATGAACTCGTTGACGGCCACCGTCGTCACGCGGCCGCGCGAGATGCGCGCCGGCAGGATGGAGCCGGCAATGTCCACCTGGGCCATGATCCAGCCGCCGAAGATGTCCCCATTGGCGTTGGAGTCGGCCGGCATGGGCATCACGCGCAGCACGAGTTCGCGGCTGCCGTTGTGGGAGGTGGAGTCGGTCATGGGTCGGTTCTTTACTGCTTGAGGTTCTGGTCCAGGAAGCGTTCGACGCGCTTCCAGAAGTCGATCTGGTTGACCGGCCGCCGCCAGCCATGGCCTTCGTCGTCGTAGACCAGGTATTGCGGCGGGTGGCCGGCGGCGGTCAGCGCGTCGCGCATTTTCTCGCCATGCACCAGCGGCACGCGGCGATCCAGCTTGCCATAGGCCAGCAGCAGCGGCGCCTTCATCTGCCTGGCCAGCTCGATGGGTGCATTGGCGCTCAGGTCGGCGACTTCCTTGTCGGGGTCGCCGATCATCTCCGGCATGGAGTATTTCTTGGTGTCGCGGCCGGTGTCCGACCAGTGCACGCTGAACAGCAATCGTGGGTCGCTGACGCCCACCCAGGCCACGCCGCAGCGGAAGATGTCGCCCTGCTTGGCCAGGCCCATCAGCGTCGCATAGCCACCGTAGCTGGCGCCGGCGATGCAGACCCGCTTGGGATCGGCCCAGCCCTTGGCCACGGCCGCGCCCAGGGCGTCGGCGAGATCGTCCTGCATGCGCTTGCCCCATTGCTTCCAGCCGGCACGGTAGTGCTTGTCGCCGAAGCCCGTGCTGCCGCGGAACTCGGGCTCGACGACGAGATAGCCGCGCGAGGCGAGGAACTGGGCCTCGGTCTCGAAGCCCCAGTCGCGCCCGCGCACCCAGGGGCCGCCATGCGTCAGCACGACGGTGGGCAGGGCCTTGGGCGGGACACCGGCCGGTGCCGTCACCCAGACTGGCAGCTCCAGCCCGTCGCGGGCCGGCACGCGCAGCAGCTGGGTGCGGCCCATCTGGCGCTCGTCCAGGCCGGGGCGCACGCTGCCCAGCTTCTGCCAGGCGCCGGTCTTGCCGTTGTAGTGCAGGTACTCACCGGGCTGGCGGTCGGAATAGCTGAAGACCAGCACCGACTCGGCGTCCTCGCAGCCGCGGCAGCTCAGCAGGTTGACGCGGCCGGGCAGCATCTGGTCGACCTTCTGCTGCAGGGCTTTCATGGCCGGCAGCTGCCAGGCCGTCTCCCAGTCGTCGGTCTTGATGCGCAGGGCGACGGTCTGGCCGCCGCCGTCGCGCAGGCGCAGCACCTGGGCGTCGTAGCCCGGCGTGGCCACGATGGCCTGGTCCTTGGGCTTGCCGGCGGCGAGGTCGAACTCGCGGAATTCGTCGAAGCCCGTGGCCGGGTTCAGCGCGGTGACGAAGAGGCGGTCGTCGTCGCCGACATAGGCAATGCTGTAGTCGCTGCGGTTGGCCTTGAAGCGCGCGATCTCGCGCCAGGCCTCGGCCGCCTTGCCGTCGCCCGGCGGGCTGTAGAACCAGATCGTCTCGCCCTTGTCCTGGGCCAGGGCGGCGCGAGCGCGGCCGAAGCGGTCGAACCACCAGGCCTGCACCTTGGGATGCGGCGGGTCGCCGACGAGCAGCAGGCGTTTGCCGCGCGTCTCGACGTCGAACAGCCAGGGCGTTTCGTGGCTGAAGTCGTAGCCGGCGTCCAGGCGGGCCTCGTTGACGATGATCTGGCGCGGGTTGCCGGCGATGGTCTGCGCGAAGCTGAAGGTGGCTTCCAGCGGCTGGGCACCGCGGCCGGGGTTGAGCGAATCGACCTCACGCTTGATCAGCACGCGCTGCTCGCTGCCGTCGCGCTTGACGATGAAGAGGCCGGCCGACTTGCGATGGCTTTGCACGTCCTCGGTGTCGGCGACGCTGAAGAGCAGGCGCTCGTCGCTCAGCCATTCGAACCAGGCGACGTCGACGCTGTCGAAATAGGCGATGACCTGGGGCGGCGCGTCGCTCTGGGTGTCGACGACGATGAGGCGGCGGCGCTGCTCGGGTGTGCCGCCGCTGAAGGCGATGTAGCGGCCCGAGGGCGACAGCGTGCCGCCGCGCAGGCCGGCCGGGCTGAAGAAGGCTTGGGCCGGTGGCGGTTCGGCCGCGCCGATGGCCTGGCCCGCCAGCATCAGGCCGGCGAGGGCCAGAGCCTGGGCAAGCCTCAGCACGGGGGTCTTGAACGGCATCGCTTCTCCCTGAAGTTGTGTGGTTTGGCCGGGCGGATTCTGGGCCTGCCGCGAGGCCGGCCAGCACCGGGTTCGCCCGAGCCGCAAAATTCACACCTTCAGTCCGAAGAACTCGATGCGCAGCACTCCTTTGTCCCTTCCCGCCACCGTCGGCACGGCCCCCGCCACCCAGGGCGACTGGGGCACGGTCGGCCGCCTGCTGCCCTACCTCTGGCGCTACCGCTGGCGCGTCGGCCTGGCTCTCGCCTTCATGGTGGGTGCCAAGGTCAGCAATGTGGGCGTGCCCATCCTGCTCAAGCACCTGATCGATGCGCTGGACCTCAAGGCCGGCTCGCCCCAGACCCTGCTCGTCGTGCCGCTGGGTCTGCTGATGGCCTATGGCGGCCTGCGGCTGTCGACGTCGCTGTTCACCGAGCTGCGCGAGCTGATCTTCGCCAAGGCCACCGAGGGCACGGCGCGCAGCATCTCGCTGCAGGT
>CBHWBD010000259.1:0-6734 GCA_966111775.1 uncultured Comamonadaceae bacterium
TCGATGCCGTTCTGGTAGTTCGTCCATCGCTCACGATGCAAAGAGGAAACGCGTCGCGATCTCTGCCACCTGCTCCGGCACCAGGGCGGCGCCGAGGTCGCGCGACATCGCATACAGGCCGCGCACGCGGCGCTCGCGCTCCTGCGCTGCCCGCGCCTGCGCCTGCAGGCCGGCCGCGAGCTGGCCGATGACCAGGCCCACCAGCAGCAGCACGGCGAAGGTGACGAGGTATTGGGCGTCACCGACGGCAAAAGACCAGCGCGGTTCGACAAAGACGAAGTCGAAGGCCGCAACGCCCAGCAGCGCGGTCAACGCCGCCGGCGCACGCCCGAAGCGCAGGGCCACGCCGACGACATTGAGCAGATAGAGCATCGCGATGTTCGTCGGCGCGATGAAGCGCAGCAGCGCATGGGCGATGAATGTCGTCAGCCCGACGCCCAGCAGCGCCGCCGCATAGCCCCTCAGCGCATGTGGCGCGAGCAGGCCGCGGGCCTGCTGCACCGGCGCCTGTCGTTCGCGGGTTGCAGTGGGCAAGGCCACCTGCAGCACGTCCATCTCCGCCGCCAGCCGGTTCAAGGCTTCGGCCAGTGAAGGCCGGCCGGGCCAGCGCCAGACCTGCTCGCGCCGGCCGACGACCAGGCGCGACAGGTTGTGTTCGCGGGCATAGCCCACCAGGGCCGCGGCGACTTCCGGCGCCGACAGCGCGGCCGTACGGGCGCCCAGCGACTGGGCCAGCTCCAGCGTGCGCTGCACGCGCTGGCGGGCGGCCTCGCTCAAGGCCCGCGCCGTCTCCACATGCACCGCATGCCAGTCCAGGCCGAGTTGCTGGGCCAGGCGGGCGGCGCTGCGCACGACCTTGTCGCTGGCCGCGCCCGGGCCGACGCAGGCCAGCAGCGACTCGCGGTTGGGCCAGACGGCGCCCCGGCCCAGGTCCGTATGCTCGCGGCGGTAGGCCTGCATCTGATCGTCCACACGGTCGGCCGTGCGGCGCAGGGCCAGCTCGCGCAGGGCCAGCAGATTGCCCTTGCGGAAGAAGTTCTGGGCCGCGCGCTCGGCCTGAGCCGGCAGATAGACCTTGCCTTCCCTCAGCCGCTGCAGCAGTTCGTCCGGTGGCAGGTCGACCACGACGACTTCATCAGCCTCATCGAAGACCTTGTCCGGCAGGGTCTCCCAGACGCGGATGCCGGTAATGCCGCCGACGACATCGTTCAGGCTCTCCAGATGCTGCACGTTCAGCGTCGTCCAGACCTCGACACCGGCTTCGCGCAACTCCTGGGCGTCCTGCCAGCGCTTGGCGTGGCGGGAGCCGGAGGCGTTGCTGTGGGCCAGTTCGTCCAGCAGCAGCACGCCACCGGGCTGCTCGCGGCTCCAGGCCAGGGCGGCATCGAGGTCGAACTCGCGCAGGGTCTGGCCACGGTGGGCGACGTCCTTCAGCGGCAGTCGCCGCAGGTCGCGCGCGATGCCTTCGGTGTCGGCGCGGCCATGGGTCTCGACGACGCCAACTCGCACCGCCCTGCCCTGCGTCTGCACCGCGTGGGCGGCGGCCAGCATGGCGAAGGTCTTGCCGACGCCGGCATTGGCGCCGAAGAAGATCTTCAGCCTGCCGCGCCGGGCAGCCGCCGCGTCCCGCTGCATCTTGGCGAGCAGGGCATCGGGGTCGGGACGCCCGTCTACAGCCATTTGAGATGCTTGAAGCGCCAGTAGAGGGCGCCGCTGACCAGCACGATGGTGCCCAGTGCCATGGGGTAGCCGAACTCCCATTTCAGCTCGGGCATCTTCTCGAAATTCATGCCCCAGATGCCGGCCAGGGCCGTGGACGCGGCAAAGATGGCGGCCCAGGCGGCCAGGCGCTTGGTGACCAGGGACTCGTCGATGGTGACCAGGGTCAGGTTGACCTGGGTCGCCGCGATGATGGTTTCGCGGGCGGCATCGATGCTGGCCTGGATGCGCAGCAGGTGGTCGTAGACGTCGCGGAAATAGTCCTGCATGGCCTTGCAGACGACGGGCACGCGGCCGCCATGCAGCTTGGACGACACCTCCAGCAGCGGCGTGACCGCATGGCGCAAGGTGGCCAGGCGCTGTTTCAAGCCGAACAGCTGCTGCACGACGGTCTGGCGGTCCTGGTGGGGCTGGAACATCGTCGCTTCGAGCTTTTCCAGCTCGGCCTCGATGGCGTCGATGAGCGGGAAATAGCGATCGACGACAGCGTCCATCAGCGCATAGAAGACAAAGCCCGGTCCCAGGCGCAGCAGGTCGGGCTCGCGCTCCGCCCGGCCGCGCACGCCGAGGAAGCCCTGGGCGCTGCGGTGACGCACCGACACGATGAAGCGCGTGCCGACGAAGACGTGCACCTCGCCCACCGCCAGGCCCTCGGGGCCTTCCTCGAGCAGATGCATGGCGGCGAACAGCATGTCGCCGTATTCCTCGACCTTGGGCCGCTGCTGGCCCTTGCGGGCGTCCTCGACGGCCAGGGGCGGCAGGTCCAGCTCATGCTGCAGGCGGGTCAGCTCGTCGTCGGTCGGGTCGCGCAACGCGATCCACACGAAGCCGGATTTGGCCTCCAGCGCTTCGGATACCCCGTCCAGGCCAGGTTCGGCCACGATGCGGCCATCGTCGTACACGGCACTGTTGATCAGCATGGCGTCAGGCTCTTGTTCTGGGACACCGGGCCATCCTCTCACGCCTCACCTATGGGCCGCATCCAGAGCCAGGTTCAGGGCCAGCACATTGACGCGGGGCTCGCCGATGAAGCCCAGCCAACGCCCTTGCGTGTGCTGTTCCACCAGCGCCCTCACACGCTCGACGGGCAGGCCGCGCACACGGGCGACACGGGCGACCTGGTAGTCGGCTGCCGCGCGGCTGATGTGGGGGTCCAGGCCGCTGGCGGAGGTGGTCACGAGATCGACCGGCACCGGCGCCGTGTTGCCCGGGTCCGCCGCGCGCAAGGCTTCGATACGCGCCTTGACGGCGTCGACCAGGGCCGGCGCCGTCGGCGCGAGGTTGGAACCGCCGGAGTTGGCCGCGTTATAGGGCATGGGCGCCGTGGCAGACGGCCGGCTCCAAAACCGGCCAGCGTCGGCAAAGGCCTGACCGATCAGCTCGGAGCCGACGGGCTTGCCGTTCTTCACGACAAGACTGCCGTTGGCCTGGTGCGGAAACAGGACTTGCGCCATGCCGGTGACGGCCAGCGGATAGGCCAGGCCGGTGACGAGGCTGAGCAAGACGAACAGGGTCAGCGCGGGGCGGAGTTGGTTGTTCATGAGAAGAAGGGGGACATGAGGAGGTCGATGGCCTTGATGCCGATGAAGGGAACGATGACGCCGCCCAGGCCATACACCAGCAGGTTGCGGCGCAGCAGGGCTGCGGCTCCGATGGCGCGGTAGCGCACGCCCTTCAGCGCCAGCGGGATCAGCACGACGATGATCAGCGCGTTGAAGATGACGGCGCTCAGGATGGCCGAGCTGGGGCTGTGCAGCCGCATCACGTTCAAGGCTGACAGCTGCGGGTAGGTCGACACGAAAGCCGCCGGCAGCACGGCGAAATACTTGGCCAGATCGTTGGCAATGCTGAAGGTCGTCAGCGAACCCCGCGTCATCAGCATCTGCTTGCCGGTCTCGACGACCTCGATGAGCTTGGTCGGGTTGCTGTCGAGGTCGACCATATTGCCGGCCTCTTTCGCGGCCTGGGTGCCGGTGTTCATGGCCACGGCCACGTCGGCCTGGGCCAGGGCCGGCGCGTCGTTGGTGCCGTCGCCGGTCATGGCGACGAGGCGGCCCTGGGCTTGGTGCTCGCGGATCAGCGCCAGCTTGGCTTCGGGTGTGGCTTCGGCGAGGAAGTCGTCCACGCCGGCTTCCGCCGCGATGGCAGCGGCTGTCAGGCGGTTGTCGCCGGTGACCATGACCGTCTTGATGCCCATGCGGCGCATCTGTGCGAAGCGCTCTTTGATGCCGGGCTTGACGATGTCCTTGAGCTCGACGACGCCCAGCACCTGGACACCGTCGGCCACCACCAGCGGCGTGCTGCCGCGTCGGGCAGCCTCGTCCACCGTGGCCTGCACGCTGACCGGCCAGCGGCCACCCAGACCTTCGACATGGGCACGCACCGCACTGCCTGCGCCCTTGCGGATCTGGCGCTGGCCGAGGTCGACGCCGCTCATGCGCGTCTGCGCCGTGAAGGGCACGAACTCGCCGCGTTGCGCCACCGCCGTAGCGCCGAACTTGCGCTCGGCCAAGGCAACGATGCTGCGTCCTTCGGGCGTCTCGTCGGCCAGGGACGCCAGGCGCGCGGCATCGGCCAGCTGGGCTTCCGAGGCGCCGTCGATGGGCCAGAAGGCATCGGCCTGGCGGTTGCCCAGGGTGATGGTGCCGGTCTTGTCCAGCAGCAGCACGTCCACGTCGCCGGCGGCCTCGACGGCCCGCCCCGAGGTGGCAATGACATTGGCCTGCAGCATGCGGCTCATGCCCGCGACGCCGACGGCCGACAGCAGGCCGGCGATGGTGGTCGGGATCAGGCAGACCAGCAGGGCCACCAGCACCACCAGGCCGACCGGCTGACCCGCGCCCGCGGCGGCCACGCTGAATTGCGAGAACGGCAGCAGCGTGGCGCAGACGCCGAGGAAGACCAGGGTCAGCGCGACCAGCAGGATGGTCAGCGCAATCTCGTTGGGTGTGCGCTTGCGCTGGGCGCCCTCCACCATGGCGATCATGCGGTCGACAAAGGTCTCGCCGGGGTTGACGGCCACGCGGGCGATGACCCAGTCGGACAGCACGCGGGTGCCGCCGGTCAGCGCCGAGAAGTCGCCGCCGCTTTCGCGGATGACGGGGGCCGATTCGCCGGTGATGGCGCTTTCGTCGACCGAGGCAACACCCTCGACAACCTCCGCATCCGCGGGAACCACGTCGTGAGCCTCGACCAGCACGATCTCGCCCTTGCGCAGCGTGCCGGCCTCGCGGGGATGCCACTTCAGGCCTTCACGGGCGGCACCGGGCTTCCATTCGTCGACGACCTTGGCCCAGGTCTCCTTCTTCAGCCCGCGCAGCGAGGCCGCCTGGGCCTTGCTGCGGCCCTCGGCCAGGGCCTCGGCGAAGTTGGCGAACAGCACCGTGAACCACAGCCACACCGTCACCGCGACGACGAAGGCATCGGGCCGGGCGATGGACAGGGCCGTCGTCAGCAGGCTGCCCAGATAGACGACGAACATCACCGGGTTGCGCAACTGCGTGCGCGGGTCCAGCTTGCGGAAGGCGTCGACCAGGGCGGCACGGGTCAGCGCCGGGTCGAGCAGGGAAAAGCCGGCGCGGCTCATGATTTGCTCCACAGGATGAGATGCTCGACGACCGGGCCCAGGGCCAGCGCCGGCACATAGTTCAGAAGGCCGACCAGCCCCACGACGCCTATCAGCATCGCGACGAAGAGGGGGCCGTGCGTGGGCAGGGTGCCCTCGCCCGCGGCCAGGCGCTTCTTGCCCGCCAGCGAGCCGGCCATGGCCAGCACCGGCACGATGACGCCGAAACGGCCTATCCACATCACCAGCCCGAGAAGCAGGTTGTAGAAGGGCGTGTTGGCCGACAGGCCGGCGAAGGCGCTGCCGTTGTTGTTGCCGGCCGAGGACAGGGCATACAGCACCTCGCTGAAGCCATGCGCACCGGGCGCCGCGATGCCGGCCTTGCCCGGCTCGGCGAGGACGGCGATGGCCGTGCCCACCAGCACCGCCAGCGGCGTCAGCAGGATGGCCAGGGACACCATCTTCATCTCATGGGCCTCGATCTTCTTGCCGAGATATTCGGGCGTGCGGCCAATCATCAGCCCCGCGACGAAGACGGCCAGGACGGCGAACACCAGCATGCCGTACAGCCCCGAGCCCACGCCGCCGAAGACGACCTCGCCGAGTTGGATCAGCACCAGGGGCACGGCACCGCCCAGGGGCGTGAAGCTGTCATGCATGGCATTGACGGCGCCGCAGCTGGCGGCCGTCGTGATGACGGCGAACAGCGACGAGGCCTCGATGCCGAAGCGCACTTCCTTGCCTTCCATATTGCCGCCGGACTGCCCCGTGCTCTGGGCGGCGTCGACGCCCAGAGCGTCCAGGCGCGGGTTGCCCGCCTGCTCGGCGCCGGTCGCAATGACCACGGCGACGACGAACATCGCCGTCATTGCGCCCAGCAAGGCCCAACCCTGGCGCATGTCGCCCACCTGGCGACCCAGGACGAAGCACAGCGCCGCCGGGATCAGGAAGATGGACAGCATCTGCAGCGCATTGGTCGCCGCCGTCGGGTTCTCGAAAGGATGGGCCGAGTTGGCGTTGAAGAAGCCGCCGCCATTGGTGCCCAGCATCTTGATGGCGAGCTGGGAGGCGACCGGACCGAGGGCGAGGCTCTGGCTCTGGCCGGACTTGTCTTCCATGACCGGCTGGCCGTCCGCGCCCTTCAACGGCTGGCCGGCCTCATCGACCTTGGCTTCCTGCCAGCTCTGGGCCTCGACGGTCGCCACGTCCTGGTAGGGCTTGAAGGTCTGCACGACGCCCATGCCGGCCAGCACCAGCGCAAACACCAGCGACAGCGGCAGCAACACCCACAGCGTGGCGCGGGTCAGGTCGGCCCAGACATTGCCGATGGCCTGGCCCGAATGGCGAGCGAAGCCGCGCAGCAGGGCCATGACGACGGCGATGCCGGTGGCGGCGGACAGGAAGTTCTGCACCGTCAACGCCAGCATCTGCGTCAGATAGCTCATCGTCG
>CBHWBD010000260.1:0-6704 GCA_966111775.1 uncultured Comamonadaceae bacterium
CCCGTAGCGTCAACAGGTTCCGTCCGTCCAAAAAAGCAGCCGCGCAGTTTAGCCGGCCGCCCCCTTGCCCCCGGGGGCGGCCACCCCTCGGCCCGGGGGCGCGTGAGATACTTTTTTCATGCCCGAATCGACCCTGTTGAACGAGCTGGTGGCCGTTGCCGCCGAGCGAACGCCCGAGGCTCCGGCGCTTACCTACGGAGCGCACACGCTGAGCTACGGCGATTTGGACGCCGCCGCGCGCGGCTTTGCCAGCGGCCTGATGCAGCTCGGCCTGGCCCGCGGCGAACGGGTGGCCATCTATCTGGAAAAGCGTTTCGAGACCGTCGTCGCCAGCTTCGGCGCCCCGGCGACCGGTGGCGTCTTCGTGCCGCTGAACCCCCTGCTCAAGCCCGACCAGGTCGGCTTCATCCTGCGCGACTGCGATGTGCGCGTGCTGGTCACCTCGCCCGAGCGCCTGGCCCAGTTGGGCGATGTGCTGACCCAATGCCCCTCGCTGCGCCATGTGGTGCTGACCAGCGGTGCGGGTTCGGCTCCGGTGCCGGTGCATGACTGGGCCCAGCTGCTGGCCTCGCCCGCTCGCGCCGGCCACCGCGTCATCGACACCGACATGACGGCCATCCTCTACACCTCGGGCTCGACCGGCCGGCCCAAGGGCGTGGTGCTGTCCCACCGCAATATGGTGGCGGGCGGCAAGAGCGTGGCCAGCTACCTTGAAAACCGCGCCAGCGACACCCTGCTGGCGGCCTTGCCGCTGTCCTTCGACGCTGGCTTCAGCCAGCTGACCACGGCCTTCCACAGCGGCGCGCGCGTCGTGCTGCTCAATTACCTGCTGCCCAAGGACGTGCTCAAGGCCATGGAGCGCGAGAAGGTCACGGGGCTGACCGCCGTGCCGCCCCTCTACATCCAGCTGACCCAGCTCGAATGGCCGGCCGCCATCGATGCCAACCTGCGCTATTTCGCCAACACCGGCGGCCGCATGCCGCGCGCGACCCTGGACCTGCTGCGCGCCAAGGCGCCGTCTGCCAAGCCCTTCCTGATGTACGGCCTGACCGAGGCCTTCCGCTCGACCTATCTGCCGCCGAGCGAGGTGGACCGCCGCCCGGATTCCATCGGCAAGGCCATTCCCAACGCCGAGATCCTGGTGCTGCGCGAGGACGGCAGCGAATGCGCGCCGGACGAGCCGGGCGAGCTGGTGCACCGCGGCGCCCTGGTGGGCCTGGGCTACTGGAACGATGCCGAGAAGACGGCCGAGCGCTACAAGCCTTTGCCGCTGGGTGTGGGCGGCCGTGAAGCCGGCCTGCAGCTGCCCGAGTTCGCCGTGTTCTCAGGCGACACCGTCAAGCGCGATGCCGAAGGCTTCCTCTACTTCGTCGGCCGCCGCGACGAGATGATGAAGACCTCGGGCTACCGCGTCAGCCCCACCGAGGTCGAGGAGATCCTCTACGCCACCGGCCTGGTCGGCGAATGCGTGGCCTTCGGCGTCTATCACGACACCCTGGGCCAGGCCATCCAGGTCATCGCCACGCCGCCGGAAGGCGCCGCTTTGCTGGACCTGGCCGCGCTGACCGCCGCCTGCAAGGCCCGCATGCCCGCCTACATGGTGCCCCACGGCATCGACGTCCGTTCGGGCCCGCTGCCGCGCAACCCCAACGGCAAGATCGACCGCAAGACCCTGTCGACCGACTGGGCCGAACGCCACCCCGCATGAGCGAACCTACCCCCGTGAAGCGTGCCCTCGAGCACGCCCCCGTCCTCTTCCCCCGCGATGCCCAGGGCGAGCTGCTGGTCGGCGGCCAGCGCCTGTCGGTGCTGGCCGAGCGCGTCGGCCAGACGCCTTTCTATGCCTATGACCGCGGCCTGTTGAAAGCGCGCGTGGCCGAGCTGCGTGCGGCTCTGCCCAAGGGTGTCGAGCTGCATTACGCGATGAAGGCCAACCCCATGCCGGCCCTGGTCCAGCTGATGGCCGGCCTGGTGGACGGCATCGACGTGGCCTCGGCCGGCGAGCTGCAGGTGGCGCTGAATGCCGGCGCCGACCCGCACGAGATCAGCTTCGCCGGCCCCGGCAAGCGCGACATCGAGCTGGGCCAGGCCGTCGCGGCCGGCGTGCTGGTCAATGTCGAGTCGGCGCGTGAACTGGCGCCGCTGGCGCGCGCTTCCCAGCGCCTGGGCCTGCCGGCCCGCGTGGCCCTGCGCGTCAACCCCGACTTCGAGCTCAAGGGCTCGGGCATGCGAATGAGCGGCGGCCCCAAGCAGTTCGGCATCGATGCCGAGGCGCTGCCGGAAGTGCTGGCCGAAGTGGGGCGGTTGAGCGGTGACGGTGTCGCTTTCGAAGGCTTCCACCTGTTCGCCGGCTCGCAGAACCTCAAGGCCGAGGCCATCTGCGAGGCCCAGCTGAAGAGTTATGAGCTGGCCCTGCGCCTGGCCGAGGCCGCGCCTTCGCCGGTCAAGTTCCTGAACCTGGGCGGCGGCTTCGGCATTCCCTATTTCCCGGGCGAGTCACGCCTGGACCTGACATCCATCGCCGAGAACCTGGCTGCCCTGCAGGCCCGCGCCAAAAGCGACTTGCCGGCCGCCAAGCTGGTCATCGAACTGGGCCGTTATCTGGTCGGCGAGGCCGGTGTCTATGTCAGCCGCGTTGTCGACCGCAAGCTCTCGCGCGGCCAGGTCTTCCTGATCGCCGACGGCGGCCTGCACCACCATCTGTCGGCCTCGGGCAATTTCGGCCAGGTGCTGCGCAAGAACTACCCGGCATCGGTGGAGCCTCAAGGCCGCATTGAATCAGCGCTTGAGGCCGCCAGCGTCGTCGGCCCGCTGTGCACGCCGCTGGACCTGCTGGCCGACCGCATGGAGATGGCCAGGGGCGAGATCGGCGACCTGGCCATCGTCTACCAGAGCGGCGCCTATGGTCGCAGCGCCAGCCCCGAGGGCTTTCTGGGTCACCCGACCGTGGCGGAAGTCCTGGTTTAGCCCACGTCCGTCCAGACCCCGTTCTGCAGGATCTGGTGCGGCCTGAAGCCGGCCTTGTAGGCCATCTTGGGGCTCTCCTCGATCCAGTAGCCGAGGTAGAGGTGGGCGAGCTTGAGTTCCCTGGCCTGCTGGATCTGCCACAGCACGCCATAGGTACCGAAGCTGCCCGCCACGTCGGGGTCGTAGAAGGTGTAGACCGCCGACAGGCCGTCGTTGAGGATGTCCAGGATGGACACCATGCGCAGCGGGGTGCTGCCGTCGGGCATGGTCTCGCGGAACTCGACCAGGCGTGAGTTGATGCGCGACTGCAGCAGGAACTGGGTGTACTGGTCGACGCTGTCATGGTCCATGCCGCCGCCGCTGTGCCGGCCTGCCTGGTAGCGCAGATAGAGGGCGTAGTGCTCGGGCGAATAGCCCAGGCGCATGACCTTGGCCTGCAGAGGGCTGTGGGCCTTCCAGGCGCGCTTTTGGCTGCGGGTGGGTTCGAAGCTGCCCACCGGCACGCGCAGGGCGATGCAGGCGCGGCACTGGTCGCAGTAGGGGCGGTAGGTGAAGAGGCCGCTGCGGCGGAAACCCGCGGCCACCAGGTTGGAATAGGCGTCGGCGTGGATCAGATGGCTGGGCGTCGCGACCTGGGAACGCGCCTGGCGACCCGACACATAGCTGCACGGGTAGGCGGCCGTGGCATAGAACTGGATTTGCGCGAGCGGCAGTTCTTTGGGGTGGGTCACGTGAGGTCGAGGATCCGGTGCCAGTAGTCCGGATGATAGGTCCAGGGCCCGGGCGAGGCTTCACCCACATGCGTGGCCAGATGGTCCTCGAAGGCCGCCCGTGGGACTTCTGCCGCACCGAGGGACGCCAGATGGGGGGTGTTCTGCTGGCAGTCGATCCAGGGAATGCCGAACTCACGGCACAGGCAGATCAGGGCGCACAGGGCGACCTTGGACGCGTCGGTCCGGCGCATGAACATGGATTCGCCATAGAACATGGCGCCTAAGTTGACGCCGTAGAGGCCGCCAGCCAGTTGGCCGTCCACCCAGGTCTCGATGCTGTGCATGGCCGGCCAGGCCAGGTAGGCGGCCTGCAACTCCGGGACGATCCAGGTGCCCGACTGGCCCTCGCGCGGCACGCTGGCGCAGGCCTCGAGCACGGCGGCACGGTCGAAATCGATGCGGATCTCGCAGCCGGGCGTGGCGGCAAAGCGCTGCACCGTCTTGCGCAGGGACCGCGACAGCCTGAAGTTGGCCGTCTCCAGCACCATGCGCGGGTCGGGCGCCCACCACAGCGGCGGCTGGCCCGGGCCGTACCAGGGAAAGATGCCACGGCGGTAAGCGGCTTCCAGGCGTTCCGGGGTCAGGCTGCCGCCAGCGGCCAGCAGGCCCGGGGCATCGGTCTCGGGGCCAAGCGCGCGGTGGCTGGGCGGGAAATCCAGGGTCGCTTCATCGAGCCAGTCGATCATGAGCCCATGGTACGGTGCGCGCCATGATCACCGTCTACGGCATCCCCAACTGCGACACCGTCAAGAAGGCCCGCACCTGGCTGGCCGGCCAGGGACTGGAAGTTGCCTTCCACGACTTCAAGAAGCAGGGCGTTCCCGCTGAGCTGCTGCCCGCCTGGATCAAGGCCTTCGGCCGCGACAGGATCGTCAATCGCGCCGGCAACACCTGGCGCAAGCTGGACGACGCGGCCAAGGCCGCGATCGTGGACGACGCGTCGGCCATCGCATTGATGGTGGCGGAACCCAGCGTCATCAAGCGTCCCGTCGTGCGCTGGTCGGACGGCCATTGGACGCTCGGATTCAGTGCGGACGCGTTCGAGAAGGGTGCATTGACTGCACCAAAAAAGAGCTGAACGCCGCTTTCTGGTGCTGTTGACCTGCAATTCCATGCATTAAAAGCGGGCATTGAATTTGCAATTTCGGTGCGGTTTGGCTCGGCTTGGTGCATGTCGCCCAAGTCTGGAGCCGCTGGCCGGAGACAGCGTTGGAGACGACATCGATCAAGCAGGGCGCGGATGCGCTCTTCATCCTCCTGGGTGCCATCATGGTGCTCGCCATGCATGCGGGTTTTGCCTTCCTCGAGCTGGGCACCGTGCGCAAGAAGAACCAGGTCAATGCGCTGGTGAAGATCCTGGTGGACTTCGCCGTCTCCACGCTGGCCTATTTCCTGGTCGGCTACCTCGTCGCCTACGGCACGCATTTCTTCGTCGGTGCCGAGCAGCTGGCGCAGAAGAACGGCTATGAGCTGGTCAAGTTCTTCTTCCTGCTGACCTTTGCGGCCGCCATTCCGGCCATCGTCTCGGGCGGCATCGCCGAGCGGGCCCGCTTCGGCCCGCAGCTGGCTGCCACCTGCGTCATCGTCGGCTTCGTCTACCCCTTCTTCGAGGGCATCGCCTGGAACCAGGCGTTTTGGGGCCCGGCCAGGGTGAATGCCGCCCCCCGCGCCCAAATACAAGAATTCGCCGGCCGCGTCGTCGTCCCATCCGTCGGCGGCTGGATAGGCCTGGCCGCCGTGCTGCTGCTGGGCCCGCGCCTGAACCGCTACCGCAAGGACGGCGCCATGAGCGCCCATCCGCCCTCCAGCATCCCTTTCCTCGCCCTGGGCGCCTGGGTGCTGACGGTGGGCTGGTTCGGCTTCAATGTGATGAGCGCGCAGACGCTGGACAAGATGTCGGGCCTGGTGGCCGTCAATTCGCTGATGGCGATGACGGGCGGGACTCTCGTGGCCGTGCTGCTGGGCCGCAACGACCCGGGCTTTGCCTACAACGGCCCGCTGGCGGGTCTGGTGGCCGTCTGCGCGGGTTCGGACGTCATGCACCCCATCGGCGCCCTGGTCACTGGCGGCGTGGCCGGCTGGCTCTTCGTCCAGTTCTTCACCCTGACCCAGAACCGCTGGAAGATTGACGACGTGCTGGGCGTCTGGCCCCTGCACGGCCTGTGCGGTGCCTGGGGCGGCATCGCCTGCGGCATCTTCGGCCAGAAGGCGCTGGGCGGCATCGGCGGCGTGTCCTTCGGCGCCCAGCTGATCGGCACCCTGGGCGGTGTGGCCTGGGCGCTGCTCGGCGGCATCGTCGTCTATGGCGTGATCCGCAAGATCACCGGCCTGCGCCTGGACGCCGAGCAGGAGTTCGAAGGCGCTGACCTGTCCATCCACAAGATCGGGTCGACACCGGACCGCGAAGTGAGCTGGTAAGCTGACCCGAACGCTGTTCTGAGGGCCTCCGTGGAGGCCTGTTTCATTCATGTTCACAGGCATTGTCCAGGGCGTCGCCCACGTCGAATCCATCGAGGCGCGCGAGGGCCTGCACACCCTGCACCTGAAGTTCCCGCAGGGCTTCGACGCGGAACTGGCCATCGGCGCCAGCGTCTCCTGCGACGGTGTCTGCCTGACCGTCACCGAGAGACCGGCGCCCGACGTGGCGAGCTTCGACGTGATGGCCCAGACGCTGAGCCTGACCACGCTGGGCGGGCTGATGGTGGGCTCGGGGCTGAACGTCGAGCGCGCCGCGAAAGAGGGCGTCGAGATCGGCGGCCATCCGCTGTCCGGTCATGTGGACGTTTCGGCCCGCATCGCGGCCATCCGCAAGCCCGACAACAACCACGTCATCCGCTTCGCGTTGCCCGCACCGTGGATGCGTTATGTCTTCGCCAAGGGCTATATCGGCGTCAACGGCTGCAGCCTGACGGTGGCCGAGGCCCAGCGCGAGCGCGATGGCTCGGGCTGGTTCGAGGTCTGGCT
>CBHWBD010000261.1:0-6686 GCA_966111775.1 uncultured Comamonadaceae bacterium
CAGGCAGTAGCCGCAGGCGTTGATCTGGGCCACGGCCAGCGCGATGCGCTCGCGGGTCTGGGCCGGCAGCCGGCCCTTGGCCAGCGCGCCGGACATGCCGAGATAGCCTTCCAGGGCGGCCGGGCTGTTGGCCACCAGGCGGAACAGATTGGGCACGGAGCCGATCTGCTTGTTGACGGCTTCCAGCAGGGGGCGGGCGGCCTCAGGGGCGGCGTCGATGGAGGCGGGGGTGGTGATGCGGGTCATGGTGGGGTCCTGGGTATGGGGTGGGTGGTGTTTCGGGCCGGTGGCCTGCCGGTGACGAGAATGTAGAAACTTGCATCAAATCGCACTAGACGGCAGGATTCGGAATCTTTCTCCCGAAATTTGGAATAGTTAGTCGATGGACCGCTTCGAAGCGATGTCGGTGTTCGTGGCGATTGCCGAAGCAGGCAGCTTCTCGGCCGCCGCGCGGCGCCTGGAGCAGCCGCTGGCGACCGTCAGCCGCAAGCTCGCGCTGCTGGAGGCCCAGCTCAAGACCCGCCTGATCGCCCGCTCCACGCGCCGCCTGGAGTTGACCGACGCCGGACGCGACTACCTGGAGGCCAGCCGGCAGATCCTGGAGCAGGTGGACGAGGCCGAACGCGCCGCAGCCGGCGCCTACACCCGGCCCCACGGCCGCCTTGTCATCTCGGCGCCCATCGTGTTCGGGCGGCTGCATCTGCTGCCCGTCATCGTCGAATTCCTGCGCGAGTTCCCGGACGTGGACGTGCGCCTCATCCAGGCCGACCGCGTCGTCAACCTGCTGGAGGAGCATGTGGACCTGGCCCTGCGCATCGGCGAGCTGGCCGATGGCAGCCTGGTCGCCACCAAGGTCGGCGAGATCCGCCGCGTCGTCTGCGCCAGCCCCGCCTACCTCGCCGCCTATGGCCGGCCGGAGGTGCCAGCCGACCTGGCCCGGCATGCCTGCATCAGCTTCGAGGGCCTGATGTCGGCCAGCCGCTGGGTGTTCCCGGAGAAGACCGTCGAGATCCGCTCGCGCCTGACGGCCACCACGGCCGAAGCCGCCGTCTCGGCCGCGCAGATGGGGTTGGGCGTGGCCCGCGTGCTGTCTTACCAGGTGGCCGACGCCGTGCAGGCCGGCACGCTGGAACGGCTGCTGCGGGCCCACGAGCCGGCGCCGGTGCCGGCGAGCCTGGTCTACCCGGGCCAGGGGCGGCTGCCGATGAAATGCCGCGCCTTCCTGGACTACGCGGCACCGCGGTTGCGGCAGCGTCTCGGGGCTGCCTAGGCCGCGGGATGGCGCATGCCGCCGGGCATGACATGACAATCGGCGTCATGTATTGCAAAGCATCATCCACGGCATGCGCGCCAGCCGACTGCTGTCCATCCTGATCCTGCTGCAGCTGCGCCCGCAGATCACGGCGCCGGCGCTGGCGCGCGAGTTCGAGGTGTCGGTGCGCACCATCCTGCGCGACATCGACGAGCTGTCGGCTGCCGGCGTGCCCGTCTATGCCGAGCGCGGCCGCGGCGGCGGCTTCAAGCTGCGCGAGGGTTCATTCGCGACGCGGCTCAACGGCCTGCTCGGCGACGAGGCCCAGGCCTTGCCGCTGCTCGGGCTGCCGGGTGCGGCCAGCGAGCTGGGACTGGGGGGCGCGTCGCAGCGGCTGAGGCTCAAGCTGCAGTCGGCTCTGCCGGGTGAGTCGGCCGCGCTGGCGGGGCGACTCCAGGCGCGTCTGCATGTGGACCCGATGGATTGGTACCAGGGCGGCGAACCGGCCGCCCATCTGCCGACCCTGGCCCAGGCGGTGCTGGAATGCCGCCGCGTGGAGCTGGACTATCTGAGCTGGAAGGGCGAGCGCCATTGGAAGGCCGATCCCCTGGGCCTGGTGCTCAAGGGCGGCAGCTGGTATGCCGTCATGCGGTCCGGTGTGCGCACGATGACCCTGAAGGTCGCCAACGTGCTGTCCTTGTCGGTGGGCGAAGAGGTCTTCGAGCGGCCCGCGGACTTCGAGTTGGCGAACTGGTGGCAGGCCTCGTTGCAGCGCTTCGAGCGCGAGCTGCGGCCCGAGGTGGCCGTGCTGCGCGTCACCGCCGAGGGGCGGCGGCGACTGGCCGAAAAGGGCCGCTATGCCGCCCAGGCGGTGGCAGCGGCGGTGGTGGAGAAACCGGAGGGCGCCCAGGCCTGGGCCACGCTTCGCCTGCCCATCGAAAGCCTGGAGCAGGCCGCGCGGCTGGTGATGTCGCTGGCGCCCGAGGTGGAGGCTCTGGAGCCGCCGGCGCTGCGCGAGCGCATCGTCGCCTGGGCGAACCAGCTGGCGAGGCGGCACCGGGCATAGTCCAGCCATGCGTATCGCCCTCGAATCCCCCGACCAACCCGACGTCATTGCCCTCATCACCGAGCTGGACGCCTATCAGGACTCGCTCTACCCGCCCGAGGCCCGCTATGCGCTGGACCTGGCCTCGCTGAAGCAGCCGCAGGTGCTGTTTGCGGTGGCGCGCGACGAGGCAAGCCAGGCGGTCGCTTGCGGGGCCATCGTGCTGGAAGCGCAGTTCGGCGAACTCAAGCGCATGTTCGTCAGCCCGCGCGCCCGCGGTCATGGCTTGGGCCGGCGTCTGCTGAATTTGCTGGAGTCCGAGGCGGCTGCCAGGGGCTGCCGGACCGTCGCGCTCGAGACCGGCCCCTATCAGCCCGAGGCCCTGGGCCTGTACGCCGCTTGCGGCTATCGACGCTGCAGGCCCTACGGCGACTACGCCGACCATCCGCTGAGCGTCTTCATGCAGAAGGCGCTCTGAGAGAAACGCGCTCAGCGCAGCCAGCGACGCAACCATGACCATCAAGCGCTGCCCCGTTTGTTCCGGTCCCATTGCGGGCTGGGTGATTCGCGGCGAGTTCAGTTGCCACCACTGTCAGTGGGCCTTGTCTGCCAACCTGGGGCGAGCCGCAGTCTGCGCGTTCGCAGCGGCGGCAGTAGCGGAAGTGGCGACGGTTGTCGTGCTGTGGCACTGGACAGATTCGATGTCCAGTGCCTTGAACCTTTACGGCCTTGTCTTCGGTGCGGCAGGCGCGCTGGTCTGGGCCCTCGCTTTCCATCTGCTGCTTCGGATCCAACCGATTCGCCCACAGCGAAGCCGGCGCGATGTGATCAAAGCACCCGCGGCAGATCCCGCCTGACCGCCACGCGATCACCGAAATCGAAATGCCACCACTCGGTGGTGATGCCGTGAAAGCCGGCCTCGCGCATGGCCGCCCGCAGCCAGCCGCGCTCGACCAGGTGTTCGGACTGGAGGGCACCCAGGGCCAGATGCTCGGCCTCGTGGTCGGGGTGGGAGGCCAGCGTCATCTCGTCGAAGCCGCTGCCCATGTCGACCTCGCGGCCCTGCGGGTCCAGCAGGGTCAGGTCGACGGCCATGCCGAAGCTGTGGATGGAGCCGCGCTCGGGGTTGGCGAGGTACATCGTCAGCGGCGTGCCCTGCAGTTCGTCCCACAGACGCTGCTGCACGCGTTGCGGGCGCAGCGCGTCCAGCACCAGCAGGCGGTAGCCGGGACGGCGTTCGGCCAGCCAGGCGGCGGCGTGCTCGAGGGCGTCGGCGGCCTCGCGGCGCAGCCAGGCGCAGTCGATGCCGGCATAGACCGAATGGCCGACGAAGTTGTCGGCCGTCGCATAGCGCAGGTCGGCGGCGATGCCACGCTGCAGCGAGGCCAGCGGACGGAAGTCCGGATGCGAGGCAATGTCTTCGATCTGGATCACGGCAGGCGAGCGAGATGTTCGTGGGCGGCCGCAGTGATGAACTTGACGAGGCGGCGCGAGGCCTGGCCCAGCGGCGCGCTGGCGGCACTGAGCAGATAGAGCTGCACGGGCACGGCCGGCGACAGTGGACGCACGCGCACCTTGCTGGCGTCCGCGCTGGCAGCGGTAAAGGGGTCCACCAGCGTCATGCCGACACCGGCCTCGACGAGGGCGCGGGCCAGCTGGTAGGTCTGCACCGTGATGCGGCTGGCCAGCGGCTGGCCCAAGGCCTCGCCGGCATGGTGGAGCAGGCCGGCCAGCGGGTCGTCGCTCTGCAGGCCGACGATCTCGGTGCGGATGTCGGCCAGGCCCAGCGGCCCTTCGCCCCTGGCCTCGGGGCTGCCCAGCGGGCACAGGGCCACCATCATGCCGCCGGCGATGGCCTCGGCCTTGATGCCGGGGTGGCGCGGGTCCTGCAGCGACAGGGCCAGGTCGGCCTCGCCCAGCAGCAGGGCCGTCACGATCTCGCGCGTGTGATGAGTGGCCAGCGAGCAGTGGGCGTTGGGATAAGCCTTGCACCAGGGCGTCATGGCCGCGGGCACGATGGCCATGGCCAGGGCCGGCGTGGCGACGAGGCGCACCTGCTCGCTCTCGCCGCTCTTCAGGTTGGCCGCCAGGCGCCGGATGCCGACGAGGTCGCGGTTGAGCTTGTCGATCTCGACGAAGAGGCGCTGGGCCTCGGGCGTCGGATAGAGCTTGCCGCGCACGCGGTCGAACAGCGGCATGCCCAGCTGCAGTTCGCAGTGCTGCAGCACCTTGGTCACGGCCGGCTGGGAGATGTGCAGCAGCTGGGCGGCACCGCTGATGGTGCCGGCCTGCATGATGGCGTGGAAGACCTCGATGTGTCTGAGTCGCATCTCAAGCCCCCGGCTCAGCGAGCACGCTGAGTCGCCCCCCGAGGGGGCCGACCGACAGCCGGGCGAACGGCCCGGCCGCCGCTCGCGAGGGCCGGCTTGGGGCGGCCCGGCGCTCGGCCCGCGAATGCACGACGGCCTTGGCGATCATTTGCGATACACCCCTTCGAAATCGACGCTGCCGTTGGGCGCCATCTTGAAGCCGACGACGTCCTTGCGGATGGGGATGTAGACGGTGGAGTGCGCCATCGTGATCCAGGGCCGCTCGTGCTTGAAGATCTCCTGGGCCTTCTCATACATGGCGATGCGCTTCTTCTGATCCGGCGTTGCACGGGCTTCGTCGATGAGCTTCTCGAACTCGGCATTGCAGAACTTGATGCCGTTCTTGTTGGCCGCGCAGCTGAGGTTGGGCGTCAGGAAGTCGTCGGCGTCGCCGGTCTCGCCGCTCCAGCCGCTCATGTAGACGTTGTGCTCGCCGTTGTTGGCGCGCTTGAGGTACTCGCCCCACTCATAGGTCTTGATGTGGACCTTGACGCCGATCTTGGCCCAGTCCTGCTGAATGAGCTGGGCCATCAGCTGGCCGTTGGGGTTGGTGGGGCGCTGCACCGGCAGGGCCCAGAGGTCGATCTCGAAGCCGCTCGGATAGCCGGCCTTGGCCAGCAGGGCCTTGGCCTTGGCCGGGTCGAACTCGTTCTTCAGCTTCTTGTTGTAGCCGGGGATGGCGGGCGGAAAGGCGCTGACGGCCTGCATGGCGTCGCCGCGCGGGAACAGCGCCTTGAAGATGGCGTCACGGTCGACGGCGATGTCCAGGGCCTCGCGCACCTCGCGCTTGTCGGTGGGCGGCTTCTTCAGGTTGAAGCTCAGGTAGGAGATGTTGAGGGCCTGGATCTTCTCGATGCTGACATTGGGGTTGTTGGCCAGCCCGGCGATGTCGACGTCGCGCAGGGCGGCCGTCACATGGCATTCGCCGGCGGCGATCTTCTGCACCCGCACATTGGGTTCGCGGCTGATGCTGAAGACCAGCATCGGCGTGGGCTGCCTGCCGCCCCAGTAGTCGGGATGGGCCTCCATGCGCAGCACATCGTCCTTGGCATAACTTTTGAACTTGAAGGGGCCCGTGCCGACCGGCTGCACATTGATCTGCGAGGCCTTGCCGTCCTTCAGCAGCTGGGCCGCGTACTCGGCCGACTGGATGCCTGCCCACGCGAAGGCGAAGTTTGCGACGAATGTCACATTGGGCTGACGAAGCCGGAAACGAATTGTGCGGTCATCGATCTTGTCGATGCCCTCGATCAACTTGGCCAGGCCGAGGTTCTGCGGGTAGATGAAATTTGCCGGAAACGCCTTGTTGAACGGATGGTTGGGGTCGATGAAGCGTTGAAAAGTGAACAGCACATCATCTGCATTGAGGTCGCGGGATGGCTTGAACCAGGGGGTGCTGTGGAACTTGACGCCTTCGCGCAATTTGAAAATGACGCTCCTCGCGTCGGGCGAGATTTCCCAGCTGGTGGCGAGCTTGGAAACGAGTTCCGTCGTGGGTCGTTTGAAGCCGAGCAGGCCGTCGAACATCTGGGCGCCGACGATGTTGGTGCTAGCGCTGTCCCACATTCCTGGGTCAAAGCCTTCCGGACTGGCGTCAGCGCAGTAGATCAGGGGCTTGCCCTGGGCCTGTGCGGCGGGCGCTCCGGCCAATGCGAAAGCGGTCAGCAGGGCGACGTACGAGAGCTTCATGACAGGGGGTTTTTCAGAGGAAGAACGGGCGGGAATTGTTTGGAGCCCAACCCGCCACGGCAAGGGCAGCGAAGGTCGAATCACATAACCCAAACTTATACCTTGCAGCCTCCCCAGCCCGTAACGTTTCGCCACGGTCCGGTCAACGCTTGACCTCAGAATCCGCCCCGCTCCCTAGGCCGCCCCGTAGTACCGAAGTGCAGCGACCCGCGCTGCAAAGGATCGCTTTGCCATGAATGCCCCCCAACGCCGTAAGTTCCTCCAGTATTCCGCCGCCCTGAGTGGCTCCATTCCCTTGGTCGGTTGCGGGGGTGGTGGGGGCGAGGCCGTG
>CBHWBD010000262.1:0-6621 GCA_966111775.1 uncultured Comamonadaceae bacterium
CCGGCCACCAAGGCCCCGGCTGCGGCCCCACGGCCGGTCGCCAGCCCCAGGCCGGCCGCCGCGCCCGTCGCCAAGGTGGCGCCCGCCGTGGCACCGCGCCCGACCCCATCCCCGGCACCGGCCCCCGCACCGGCAGCGGATGACGGCGATTGGGAAACGTTCTGAACGTTCTGCAAACGTCCTGACGCGCGCAAGGTTGCGCGACTGAAGCGGAGCCGGGCCATGCCCGGCTCTTTGCGTTGGAAATCCGGGACTACCCGTCACTGGATGGGGCGACGGAAGGTCGCCAGTGGTCGGGCCGTTAGGCCTTGCGCATAGTGCGCCAGCACCTCGCGCCCATCCGGCGCGCGGGCCGCTGCCGCAGTACTCCCGCAGCAACACCCCAACCGGAGTTCCACCATGTTCCGAACCAGCCACAAGCTGACCCTGCTCGGCCTTGCCGCCCTCTCGTCCCTGGCCCAGGCGGACAACGCCCCCACCGCCAGCGCCCAGGCCCTGCTGCGCAGCAGCGCCGAGAACTATGCCCGGCAGCTCCCTGGCCTGAGCCTGCATGGCAGCGACCACAGCTATGAGATGCGCCGCGTCTTACAGGACGACGACGGTGGCAGCCACGTCCATTTCGACCGCCGTATCGCCGGCCTGCGCGCCATCGGTGCCGACCTCATCGTGCAGACCGACCGCCACGGCAACCTCGCCGCCATGCAGCGCAGCAACCGCATGCTGCCCAGCGTATCGACCACGCCCAGCATCAGCGCTGCCCGCGCCCTGCTCGCCGTCTTCGTCGAGTACCCGATGGCCGACATCCAGCCGCGCCCCGAGCTCGTCATCTGGGCCCGCGAGGACCTGCCCCGCCTGGCCTGGGAAGTCCGGGTCAACGGCGACGGCGACGACGGCACGCCTTTCGAGAAGCACATCATCATCGACGCCGGCAACGGCCAGAAGCTCGATGCCTGGGACGACGTCCAGACCGCGGCCGCCAACGGCACGGGCAAGACCCTGTACAGCGGCAATGTCGCGCTGACGACCAACAGCATCAGCGGCGGCTACGAGCTGCGCGACCCCAGCCGCGGCAGCACCTATACCATCAACCTGAAGAACAAGACCAGCGGCGGCAGCATCGCCACCGACACCGACAACACCTGGGGCAACAACGCCACCAGCGACACCAACAGCGCCGCCGCCGATGCCCAGTACGGCACCGCGGTCACCTGGGACTACTACAAGAACGTCCACGGCCGCAACGGCATCGCCAATGACGGCAAGGGCGCCTACAACCGCGTCCACTACAGCCGCAACTACAACAACGCCTACTGGTCGGACTCCTGCTTCTGCATGACCTATGGCGACGGCGACGGCACCCAGCTCAAGCCGCTGGTGGCCCTGGACGTCGCCGGCCACGAGATGACGCACGGCGTGACGAGCCGCACCGCCGGCCTGATCTATTCCGGCGAGTCGGGCGGCCTCAACGAAGGCACGTCGGACATCTTCGGCACCATGGTCGAGTTCTACGCGGCCAACAGCAGCGATGCCGGCGACTATCTGATCGGCGAGAAGATCATGGTGGGCGGCGGTTCGCTGCGCAGCATGGTCAAGCCCAGCAGCGACGGCTCCTCGGCCGACTGCTGGTACTCGGGTGTGGGCAGCCTCAACGTGCATTACAGCTCGGGCGTGGCCAACCACTTCTTCTTCCTGCTCGCCGAAGGCACCAACAGCGCCTACGGCAAGAGCCCGACCTGCGTGGCCGGCAACACCCGCGTCGCCACCGGCACGGGCTCGCTGGCCGGCATCGGCCGGGACAAGGCCGCGAAGATCTGGTACCGCGCGCTGACGACGAAATTCACTTCGTCCACCACCTATGCCAGCGCGCGCACCGGCACCATCGCGGCCGCCAACGAGCTCTACGGTGCCGGCAGTGCCGAGGCGAGTGCCGTGGCAGCGGCCTGGAGTGCCGTCGGCCGGAATTGAGCCTCTGGGTTCACTCGGAAGGGGCGTCTTCGGATGCCCTTTTTTTCTGGGCATAGCTGGCCTTGCGGCCCCGTGCGGGATACCAGACCTCGCGCTCCACCCAATGCGCCAGCCGCCCTGCCCGGTCGCTGCGCTGCTCGCGCAACCAGGCCAGAGCCACCTCGTCGAGCACGTAGACACCGTCGCGTTCCTCGCGCAGCGCATCGAGCCGGCGGCGGCGGATGGAGGCTGCCGGCATGGCCGCACCGAGCGCCGTGGCGAGGTCGGCCAGGGCGATCCAGCGCTGGCGTTCGATATCGTCGTCCAGCACTCGGACGGGGTGGCCCTTGAACTGGTAGAAGCGGCCCTGTACCGGCCGCAGGGCCAGTTGCTTCAGGGCTCGGCCGATGATTTCGCCGAGGGTGTAGAGGTCGCCGGCGAAGACCTTGGCCCACAGCATCAGCGTGACCAGCGTGCCGGTCCAGCCGGTGAACCACCACAACGGCAGCGACACGGCCAGGCAGACGACGAAGCGCAGCAGCAGGCTGCGCCACCAATGGTGCTTCTCGTGATCCTCGGCGTCGAAGCCGGCGCCGCGCTGCGGCATGGGCTCAGAAGGTCAGCGTCTTGACGCCATCCGCCCCGCCGAGCAGGCAGACGCTCGCCTTGTGGCGGGCGAACACGCCGACGGTGACGACGCCGGGCCACTGGCTGACCTCGGCCTCGAAGCCCAGCGGATCGGTGATGGCCAGGCCGCGCACGTCCAGGATGTGGCCGCCGTTGTCGGTGACGACGCCGGCGCGCAGGGTCGCAGCGCCACCCATGCGGGCAAAGCGACGCGTCAGCTGGGCTGCCGCCATGGGGATGATCTCGACCGGCAGCGGGAACTTGCCCAGGGTCTGCACGAGCTTGGATTCGTCGGCGATGCAGACGAACTGGTCGGCCAGGTCGGCCACGATCTTCTCGCGCGTGAGGGCCGCGCCGCCGCCCTTGACCATGAAGCCGCGGCCGTCGATCTCGTCGGCGCCGTCGATGTAGACGGCCAGGCGCTCCACTTCAGCCGCGTCGAATACCTTGATGCCGTGCTTGATGAGGCGCTGCGTCGAACGCTCCGAACTGGACACGGCGCCCGGAATCGCAATGCCACTGGCCGCCAGCGCGTCGATGAAGCAGTCCACCGTGGAGCCGGTGCCGACGCCGAGGATCTGGCCGGCGGGGACGTAGTCCAGGGCCGCGCGGCCGACGAGTTGCTTGAGCTGGTCTTGGTTCATGGGCCGGATTGTCGGGGATGGTCGCGGACGGGCCGCGGCCATCCCTTCCTCCGGCTTACTTCACCGTGACGCTCTTGGCCACCGAGTCGACGGCCACCTGGGCCTTGCCGTCCCAGGACGTGAAGCGGTACTCGAGCACGTCACCCTTCGTCAGGCCGCCCACCGTGTAGCGGCTGGAGGACCCGTCCTGGCGCATGCGCACCGTCCGGGTCTCGCCGCCGTTGACCGTGTAGTGCACGTCCACCCAGCCGTTTGCCGTGGCGGCGAGTTCGACGGTGCTCGATCCGGTCTGGCTGGCTTGGCTGGAGGCCGTCGGCACCGCCGCCGTCTTGGCCATCGCCGGTGCGCTGACCACCATCGGGGCCACGCCGGCCACGCCCGAGTCCCAGATGATGTCGTCGAAGGCCATCTGGAAAGGCGCGGTCGGGTTGGAGCCGTCCACGCTGAGGAACTCGAACAGCGAGTTCATGGACTGCAGCGCGACCAGCGGCCCGGCGATCTCGGCCACCGGGATGGTGGCCGTGCCCCATTCACCGTTGCGCACCAGGCCGTAGGCCGTGGTGTTGGCGGGGAAGGTCACCCAGCTGTGGTTGGTGTAGTTGTCCAGGATGCCGATCTTGAAGGCGACATTGGCGGGAGCCTTGATCTTCAGCTTGATGTTGCCGCCGCGGAAGCCGCTCATGTCGTGGGCCTGGCGCGACTGCACGGCGCCACCGAACCATTGCCCCGGCGCGAAGTAGTTCAGCGCCAGCACGTTGGAGCCCTCGAAAGCCGGGATGTTGCCGCCACCCATGGAGGCGGTGTTCCAGATGAAGAAGTCCGCCGACGTGCCCAGGGCCTGGCCGTTGTCGACCGGCGTGTTGTCGGTGAAGACACCGAACTTGCCGGCCTCGGGCGTGATGCCCACGCCGAGCTTGACCTCGCCCTTGCCGTCCAGCTCGTAGACGCGCACGTAGTCGACGTACATCGTGGCGGGCAGCGGCGCCGTGACCTGCGCGGGTGTGGCGGCGTTGGTGAAATTGCCGCCCACGGCCATGTTCATCAGCAGGTAGAACGGCGCCTGCAAAGCCGGCGAGCCGACCGTGGAGATGGGCGCCTTGTACATGTCCAGCTCGCGGCCGTTGTCGACCATCGTGAAGCGGATCTGGGTGTCGGTCCAGTAGAGGCGATACAGCACGAAGCGGTTGGCCAGCGATCGCGTCGGCGTCACCCAGTTCTTGGTCTGCCACGCGGTGGAGGCCGCACAGCTTTCATTGCCCGGCACGCAGGCGGCCTGGTTGAAGGTGATGACGTTGGCACCGACGAACTGGTCCGGCGACACGGCCGGCAGGCCCGCGGGTTGGCGGCCGCCCTGCTCCATGATGTCGATCTCGCCCTTGCGCGGCCAGGCTTGAGGGCTGGTGCCGAGCAGCCACAGCGCCGGCCACAGGCCCACGCCCACCGACGGTGTGGCCGCGCGGATTTCGATCATGCCGTACTGGACCTGCACCTTGCCGGCCGAGTCGAGCTTGCCGGAGGTGAACTGGTTGGCGCCCATCACCTCGCGCTTGGCGGTGATGGCCAAGGCCCGCGTGCCGGGTTCGAAGGGCACGTTGACGATGCCGAGGTTGCCCGGCCGGTAGTACTCCAGCTCCTGGTTGCCGTAGCCGCACAGGCCGATCTGGCAGCCATTGCCGTCGTAGCTCGTCCACAGCGTGCTGTCCAGGCTGGCGCCGTTGAATTCCTCGGACCAGAGCAGCTTGCCGATGACGGGGCTGGTGACGCTGGCGGAGGCGAAGGTGCTGGCGGCCAGCAGCAGGCCGCCCAGTACCGCACGCTTGAAGGTTTGACGATTCATGGCATTCATCCTTGTTGGCGGTTGCGACGCAGGCGGGCCCCGATGACGAGGGCGCCCAGGGCCATCAGGCCGTAGGTGGACGGCTCGGGCACGGCGCTGGTGACCGTGATGCGGGTGGCCGGCGCGCCGGTGAAGCCGGAGGTGACGGCCTGCCAGTTGCCCGACGACGAGAAGGCCCAGGCAGCGCTGGGTGTGTCGGTGCCGCTCTGCCATTGGCCGGCAAAGTTGGCGTCGGCCTGGGTCACCAGCCAGTAGCTGCCGGCGGCCAGGTTCCAGCCGGTCGGCGTCTGCAGCGTATTGGCCCAGGGATCGCTCAGATGCGTGCTGTAGAGCCAGCTGTTGCCCGTGGGCACATTGCCCTGGCGGGCCATGATGCCGACGGTGATGCCGCCCACACCGTCGATGGACGTGAGGAAGGACTGGAGGGTGGTGGCGCTGCCGATGTCGAAGGCGACCGCGAGGTTCTGGCTCGGGCCGAGCAGCGAGGCCCAGCCGCTGACGTCATCGCCGGGGCCATAGGTGTCGATGACGACGGTGCCGGCGGCGCTGGCATGGGCGGCCAAGCCGCAGAACAGCAGCGAGGCGGCGACCTTGGAGAGGGCGTGGATGCTGGAATGCATGATGGATCTCCCCGATCTCAAGCGCGACGGCGGCGGGCGATGGCGCCGACGCTGGCAAGGCCGGCCAGCAGCAGCGCATAGCTGCTCGGCTCGGGGACGGCGGCGACGTGCAGGCCGAGCGAGAGGTCATCGACCAGGACGGCATTGGGGCGACCGTCCAGGATGGGGCCGACCGCCGTGCCGATCTCGATGAACAGGGCCGTGGTGCCGACGGGGATGGCGCTGGCCTGGAAGCTGACCTGGCTCCAGCTGCTGGTGTTGATCAGGCTCTGGAACTGCTGGTCCAGGCCGGTGCTGATGATGCCGTTGGCACCCATGTAGCGCAGCGTGACGAAGGCGTTGCCGGTGGTGCTGGCGTCGCCCTTGGCCCAGAAGCTCAACCAGGGGGTGTCACCCACATTGGCGGCACCGAGCAGCGGCATGCCGCCATGGCCGACCGAGTCCTGCAGGGCGATGGAGGCATCGAAGCCGTTGGGCGCGCTCAGCAGCAGGGAATGGCTGCCGGAATGGGCGTCGCTGGACAGCGAAGCCGGGCTGTTGGTGGCCGCGGTCAGCCAGCCGGCGGCGATGAAGGGGCCGCTGCCCGCGGTCTCGAAACCGCCGTCGGCAAAGCCATTGGTTGTCGCCGCGCCGGCAGCGCCGGCCAGCGTCAGCGCGGCCAGGGCCACGCAGGTCTTCAGATTCAGCATGTTGTCGTCTCCATGGTTTTGAGTGAGGGAAAAGGAAATCCCTGGCGACGACGAACTGCTGCCGGTCGCCGAAAGTGAAAGCGCTTTCTGAAAGCGCTTTCAACAAACGGCGCGGACGATAGGGGCGCGGCTGATGGATGTCAATGTGGAGTCCCCTGCCCTGTCCTTGAAGCAGGGGGCATGGGCAGGGAGTCTGTGCGGCAGAGGGCGTAGCCCGCGTTGGGCCTGGCAAGGGAGCAGGCAAGGCGCGAGGAGGCAGT
>CBHWBD010000263.1:0-6556 GCA_966111775.1 uncultured Comamonadaceae bacterium
CCGCGCAGCGACCTGTTCGCGCTGGGCGTCATGCTCTACCACCTGGCCACCGGCGAGCGCCCCTTCGGTCAGCCGAACTCGGTGCGCGGCCTGCGCTGCCGCCTCTTCGTCGAGCCCGTGCCGCCACGCGCCATCCGGCCGGAGCTGCCGGCCTGGCTGCAGGAAATCATCCTGCACTGCCTGGAGGTCAAGCCCGAACGCCGCTACCAGAGCGCTGCCCAGCTGGCCCTGGACCTGCGCGAGCCCGGCGGCGTGGCGCTGACAGCGCGGGCCGAGAAGCTGCAGGTCAGCGGCGGCATGCGGCGGCTCAAGCGCTGGTTCTTTGCGCTCGGCGCCGAACCCGCGCCCGCTGCGCCCGCGGGCCAGCAGCTGGCGCGCAGCCCCATCGTCATGGCGGCCGTCGACGTCGACAACGCGACCCCGGAACTGCTGGCTCAGCTCTGCGAGACCGTGCGCCGCATCGTGCAGACCGAGGCCGGCGCGCGCCTGGCCTGCGTGTCCGTCATGCGCGTGAACCGCATCGGCATCGACGAGCTGACCGACCAGCATGGCCAGAGCCTGCATGTGAAGCAGCTCATCGCGCTCAAGCACTGGGCGCGCCCTATCAGCAAGGCGCTGGACCTGGACGACGGCCGGCTCACCTTCCACGTGCTGGAGGCGCCCGATCCGGCCGGCGCCATCATCGACTTCGCCCACCGCAACGGCGTGGACCACATCGTCATGGGCGCGCGGGGCGCATCGGCCTTGCGGCGCTATCTGGGCAGCGTGTCGGGCCAGGTGGTGGCCGAGTCGGATTGCACCGTCACCGTGGTGCGAGAACCGGCTGCGAGTTAGCGCGGAAAGAAGCCTCCAGTTGACCTGAAACGGTCGCTGAACTCAATGACGTCCGAGGTCATCGACGCGCCGCCATGACGCGGCCAGACTCCTTGTCGCCAACACACAAGGAGTACTCAAGATGCCTGCCTTCGACGTCCTGCCCCTCGCCGTCGCCCTGCTGATCGGCATTCCCGCTTTCGGCTCCTGCCTGGGCATCGGCCTGGCCAGCATGAAGCTGCTCGAAGGCATGGCGCGCCAGCCCGAGCTGGCGCCCGCGCTGCAGACCAAGTTCTTCCTGGCGGTGGGCGTGACCGACGGCGCCTTCATCATCGCCACCGGTGTCGGCCTGTGGTTCGCGACCGCGAACCCCTTCGCCCACTGACTCTCGGTTCAGCCCCCGAAATAGGGATCGCCCGCCGGCCGCTTCTTGCGCGCCGGGGCGATCTGCGTGGTGATCGTGACGGCATTGCCGGTCGCCGCGATCTTCACCTCCGTCGGCGCACCGTCGACGAGCTGGTCCGGGTGCCAGATGCGCACCTTGGCCGGACCTTCGGGCAGGCCCTGCATGACGGTCTTGCCATCCTCGCCACCGAGCTTGGCCCAGGGCGTGTCGGCCACGTAGATGTGGCCGCGCATGGAGCCATGGATATGGCAGCCCAGCAGATAGGCGCCGGGCTGGTTCAGCACCTTGCTGTCGCTGGCCGGCGGCTTGGTGCCGACACGGCCGGCGAGGCGGAACTGGGTGTTCTGGCCCGGATCGACGTAGACACCGCCCGCGCCCATCAGGCCGAGGATGACGTGATGGTCCCAGGTGTCGAGATTGCTGAAGCTCACCTTGGCGCCCAGGCCGACGACGCTGACCGTGGGTGCGAAGCGCAGCTTCTCCTGCGTGATCGTCGCCTCCATGACCATGGCAGGCCGCGGCCCCTGCACGGCGCTGTCGACCAGCACGACGGCATCGGCCAGCGGCTTGCCGTTGCGGTCCAGCACGGTGACGGTCAGATCGCCAGCGTGGGCCGCGGCCGCAGCCAGCATCAGGAGAGTGCCTAGAAATGCGCGCATGGTGGGCAGGGATGAGCCGGGATCGGCCCAGTGTCTCACCGCTGCCTACACTGGCTGGATGAGTGACAACCCCTGTTTGAGCTGCGGCGCCTGCTGTGCAAGTTTCCGAGTCGATTTCGACCGCAGCGAGCTGGACAGTGAAGGCGGCCGCGTGCCCGACGGACTGGCGGTGGAACTGACCGGCCGCCTGGTGCGCATGCGCGGCACCGACCACGCCCAGCCGCGCTGCGCCGCCTTCACCGGCCAGGTGGGCGTGAAGGCCAGCTGCGGCATCCACGAATGGCGACCCTCGCCCTGCCGCGAGTTCGGCGAACGCGCGCCCATGGGCATTGGCGACGAGGCCTGCGCGCGGGCCCGAGCCCGGCACGGGCTCCCGCCGATCTGACCCGGCACGGGCCGGGCCGATCTGACCCGGCACGGGCCAGGCCGATCTGACCCGGCACGGGCCGGGCCTAGGACCCCGCTGCTCCGCGCAGCGGAATCCGCTGCTGGCGCTGCTGCTCGCGCATCTCGTTGAGCCAGGCCAGCTTGGCGCCATACATCTCGCGGTCCCTGACGGTGGCGCTGTTCTCCAGCGCCTTCGCGATCTCGCCGCGCGCCCCCGACACATCGCCCATGCCGTAGTTGGCCAGGCCCAGCCAGAAGTGGAACTCGGGCACATAGGCCGCACGCGCCACCTCCTTGCGGAAGAGCTGCTTGGCGACGGCGTACTCGCCCACCCGCATGGCCGCCAGACCCTCGTCGAAGAACTTGTACGGCGGCACCGGCTGGATCTGGGCGAGCTGGTTGGCGTAGACCTCGGCCTCCTGGCGGCGACCGGTGTCGCTGAGCACCAGGATCAGGTTGGACATGGCCTGGGTATTGAGCGGCTCGCGCTCCAGCACCAGGCGCAACGTGGCTTCGGCGCGGTCCATCAGGCCCTTGCGGCGGTAGAGCACGGCCAGGGTGTTGTAGGCCGACAGCCAGCGCGCATCGGTCTGGATGGCGGCGCGCGCCCACCAGTAGGCATCGTCCACCTGGCCCACCGTCAGCGCCTCGGCGGCGCGGTTGTTCAGGAACATCGCGAGGATGGTGGACTCATCGATGACGCGTCCGCGGTGGCCGCGCACCTCGTCGGGCGGCAGGAAGTCGATGGTCAGCAACTCGGGATCACCGAAGACGGTGGCCCGCCCGACGGCCAGCGGTCGGGCCAGGCTGATGTTGACGTGGCCGGCGACGAAGAAGATGTTGTGGGAGCGGGTCCAGCTTTCCTCGAGAAAGACGCTGTTGAAGCGCACCGGCATGTTCAGGTGCCGGGCAAAGGCGGCCGTCATCAGCACCAGCGACATGCAGTTGCCGCGCCGGGCCTCGAAGGCCTCGGCAGCGGTCCGCGTCACCTCGGCGTCGTAGTCGAGCTGCAGCCGGCCCTTGGTGTAGAGGGCGTCGATGAGGCCGTCGCGCAGGCCCTTGTTGCGGATCTCGCTGGCCATCTCGGTCTCGGCGAATCGCTTCATCGCCGGGCTCAGGGCCAGGGCCTCCTGCGGATCGATCTTCACGCTGGGCGGCTTGAAGGCCGTGTCGACGAAGACGTCGGTGCTCGGCGGCGCCTTGGTCTCGACGGCGCAGCCGCTCAGGCCGGCCGCCACGGCCATGGCGGCGCACAGGACGCGGATCTTGTTCATGGCAGTGTCTCCTGCTCTGGTTGCGGTCTCCTGTCTGGAGCTTAGTCCTGCGCTGCACTGATGTCGTGAGTCATCCTCACGAAATTGGCAGCAGTCACAACGCACGTCTATCCAGGCAGTGTCGAAATCAAGAATGAAATAAAACTACGACCCAGTCAAATCCACAGCCAAATATCCCAGGGAGATTGCGAACGGCGCAGAGACAATTTGTGAACTTCTCCTCGGGATTCCACCATCTTCCTGATGTAGTTTTACTTCAATAGCATCCGCACACTTCAAAGGAGTGCACGGACATGAAGGCATGGGCAGGCTGGACGCGGCAGATGCGTCGGGCGATCACGGGCTTGGCAATCGGCGCGATGGCGCTGCTCGGCGGCTGCGGAGGCGGCAGCGCCGCAGCCCCCGCCACCATGAGCAGCGTCAGCAGCGCCGCGGTGGACGACAGCGGCACCGAACTGCTGGCCGCCGTGCCGGGTGCGGCCCCGACACTGCGCGCCAAGATTGCCGCGGCGGCCACCCCGGGCACGCCGGCCACCTCGCTGCGCGTGCACTACCGCCGCTCGGCCGGCGACTACGCCGGTTGGCAGATCCACACCTGGAATGCCGCCCAGAGCCCGAACTGGAACGGCGGCTGGAACAGCTCCGGCAGCGACGACTTCGGCGTGTACTACGACGTGCCGCTGGCCTCGGGCACCGGCACGGTCGGCTTCCTCTTCCACAACGGCGACAACAAGGACAACGGCGGCGCCGACCAGAGCTACGGCCTGCAGTCCGGTGCCAACGAGATCTGGCGCCTGCAGGGCGACAGCACCAACTACACCAGCAACCCGCTGCTGCTGCCGGTGCCCGACATCAAGACCCTGCGCGTGCACTACAAGCGCTTCGACGGCGGCTACAGCGCCTGGGGCCTGCACCTGTGGAACGGCAGCGGCCTGAACGCCCCGGCCCTGCCCGCCGGCGTGAACATCGAGAACTGGGGCCAGCCCGTGCCGCTGAGTGCCATGGCCGGCTACACGGTCGGTGACGGCGAGGTGGTGTTCGACATCCCCGTGCTGAACCCGCAGGGCGACGTCAACCGCAAGAGCCTGGAATTCATCATCCACGGCATGCCGCCCAACGAGAACGACAAGGATGGTCGCAACGACAACATCCACGTCGAATACGCCGCGCTGAACATCCAGAACCAGGTCGGCCAGATCTGGCTGGTGGAGCGCGACACCACCGTCTACAGCGCGCCGCCCGACCTGCGCTCGGTCTCCAGCACCGACGCCCGCGCCGTCTGGCTGAACAAGAGCCTGGTGAAGTGGCCGCGCATCGCGACGAGCAGCCCGGTGCGCCTCTACTACTCGGCCACCGGCCAGATCAGCGTCGGCCTGGACGCGCCCGTGCAGGGCGCCGACGGCTACATCACGCTCGACGCCTTCACGGGCAATGTGCCGCCCGCCGATGCGCTGCGCTTCAAGTACGTGGCCAGCGGCACCGTCTTCAATGTGCGCACCGCCGACATCGCCCGCCTGCCCGCCCTGCACCAGCAGCAGCTCGTGCTCGTACAGGAAGACGCCAACGGCAAGGTGCAGAACGCGACGACGGCCCAGATCGCCGGCGCGCTGGACGACCTCTACGCCGCCGCCACCAACGTGCCCGACCTCGGCGCCGTCGCCAGCGACGGCAACACCAGCTTCAAGCTGTGGGCGCCGACCGCCCAGGCCGTGTCCCTGGTGCTGACCCAGTCCCTGGGCAACTCGGGCCTGACCCGCACGACGACCGACGCGATGACCCGCGACGCCGCCACCGGCGTCTGGAGCCTGAGCAAGCAGGGCCATCTGCAGGGCGCCAGCTACCGCTACCAGGTGCAGGTCTTCGTCAAGGGCACGGGCCTGGTCAGGAACCTCGTCACCGACCCCTATTCCCTGGGCCTCACCCTGGGCAGCCAGCAGAGCGTCGTCATGGACCTGCAGGCCCAGGCCACCAAGCCCAATGGCTGGGACCAGAGCGCGCCGCCCGCCACGGTGAACGCACCGTCGGACCTCAGCATCTACGAGCTGCACGTCCGCGATTTCTCCATCAACGACACGACGGTGCCCGCCGCCGAGCGTGGCAAATACCTGGCCTTCACCGAGCGCCAGTCCAACGGCATGAAGCACCTCGCCGCGCTGGCCGCCGCCGGCCTGACCGACGTGCATCTGCTGCCGGTCTTCGACATCGCCAGCGTCAACGAGAAGAGCTGCGTGACACCGTCGCCGAGCGGCGCGCCGGACAGCGATTCCCAGCAGGCCACCGTGGCCGCCACGGCCGGCACCGACTGCTTCAACTGGGGCTACGACCCGCTGCAGTTCAGCACGCCCGAAGGCAGCTACTCCAGCAATGCCAACGACCCGCTGGCCCGCGTCCTCGAGTTCCGCCGCATGGTGCAGTCGCTGAATGCGGCCGGCCTGCGCGTCGGCATGGACGTGGTCTTCAACCACACCACCTCGTCGGGCCAGAACACCAACTCGGTGCTCGACAAGGTCGTGCCCGGCTACTACTACCGCCTCAACGCCACCGGCGGCATCGAGCGCTCGACCTGCTGCGAGAACACCGCGGCCGAGAACCTGATGATGGGCAAGCTGATGATCGACTCGGCCGTGACCTGGGTGCGCGACTACCGCATCAGCTCGCTGCGCTTCGACATCATGGGCCACCACCCGCGCTCGGTCATCGAGGCGCTGAAGGCCCGCGTCGAGGCAGCCGCCGGCCGCAAGGTGCAGATCCTCGGCGAGGGCTGGAACTTCGGCGAAGTGGCCAATGGCGCGCGCTTCGTGCAGGCCGAGATGCTGTCGCTGAACGGCTCCGGCATCGGCAGCTTCAACCCCATCATCCGCGACGCCGTGCGCGGCGGTGGCTGCTGCGATTCCGGGAATGCCGTCGTCGCCAACCAGGGCTACGTGAACGGCTTCTTCTACGACCCCAATGCCAACGCCAACGGCCAGAGCCGCGGCGAGCTGATGTGGCAGGCCGACCGCATCAAGGCGTCGCTG
>CBHWBD010000264.1:0-6484 GCA_966111775.1 uncultured Comamonadaceae bacterium
CGTCGCCTGGCCATCCGCTATCGCAAGAAGCGCGACGCCGTGGGCAGCGAGCGCGAGGTCTCGCCGCAGCGCCTGGTGCACCACCGCCATGCCTGGTATCTGGACGCCTGGTGCCATGCCAGCGATGCCTACCGTCGCTTCGCCCTGGACGGCATCGAGGCTGCGACGCTGCTGGAGACCGCCGCCAAGCCGGTGCCGCTGGCCGAACTGGAAGCCGAGCTGGACCAGGGCTATGGCATCTTTGCCGGCGGCACGCCGCGCGAGGCCGAACTCGTCTTCAGCACCGAGGCCGCGGCCTGGGTGTCGCGCGAGGAATGGCATCCGGCCCAGCAGAGCGAATTCCTGGCCGACGGCCGCTGGCGGCTGCGCCTGCCCTATGTCGACGACACCGAGCTGCTGATGGACCTGCTGCGCCATGCCGGCCAGGTCGAGGTCGTGGCGCCGGCGGCCTTGAAGGAGGCCTATGCGGCTCGGTTGCGGCAAGCTGCGGCTTCCCTTGCGTGACGCATGCGGGCCGAGCGCCGGGCCGCTCCCTAGCCGGCCCGCTCTGGCGATGTGCTTGCCGGTCGAGCCGGCAAGCATCGCCGTCCCCTCGGGGGACCGGCCAAGCCACGCCTTGGACGAGGGGCTTCATCCATGTAGGACAAGCGCGCTTCGTTTGCGGTACGTCATGTGCACGGCATTCAATCGCGTTAGGCTCGTCCCGTGTTTGATCCCCGACCGAGGAGCCAGCGATGAGTGACGCAACCCAGGCGAAGGAAAAATTGGCCTCTGATTTCCGCGCGGTGATGGATGACATCGACGCGCTGATGACGGCCACGACGAACAAGGCGGATGGTGAGGTCAAGGCCTTGCGCGCCCGCATCCAGGACCGCTTGTCCGGTGCCAAGGAAAAGCTGCTGGACGCCCAGCATGAAGCCGTCCAGCGGGCCAAGGACGCTGCGACCGCCACCGACGACTATGTGCACGCCAACCCCTGGCAGGCCATCGGTGCTGCGGCGGCCGTCGGTCTCGCTCTGGGCGTGCTGATCGGTCGCCGTTGAGCACGACTTGAGCGACGCCAAGGAACCCGTCTCCGCGCCGCTGCGGCGGCTCGGGGTCTCGTTGCTGACGCTCGGCCGCATCCGGCTCGAGTTGTTTGCCATCGAGGCCCAGGAAGAGAAGGAACGCATTGCCAGCCTGCTGCTGTGGGCCGTGCTGGGCGCGCTGCTGGCGGGCTTTGGCCTGCTGATGCTGCTGGTGCTCGTCACCGTGGCGTTGTGGGACACCCCCTACCGGATGGTGGCCCTCGGCGGCGGCACGGCCCTGCTGGTCGTGGCGGCCGTGGTGGCCGTGCTCAAGGTCAGGAAGCTGATAGCCCAGCCGGCCAGCCTCTTCCAGTCCAGCATCGGGGAGCTGCGCGCGGATGCCGATGCCTTGCGCCGCCGGGCCGGGCCATGATTCCCCGCATCCCGGATGACCCGGCCTTGCGCGCCCAGCGCAAGGCCAACCTGCTGCTGGCTTCCGAAGTGGTGCGAGGCCAGGCGGCCCTGTCGGTCGACGACCTTGGAGAGCGCGCCGACGGCTGGGTGCGGCGCATCCTGAGCTGGCGCGACCTGCTGACCAGTCCTGCCGTTCTCGCGGCAGCCGGCGGTGGCGCCGCCTTCTTCGCGGCCTCCGGAAAACAAGGCCGGGGCAAGCTCTGGCGCGGCCTGCGCTGGGCCTGGCTGGCCTGGCGCATCTGGAGCGGCCGCAACAAGAACAAGGCTTAGGCGAGCGGGCTGTCGCGGCCCCGCGTGTGGGCCGGCACGGCGTCCAGTTCGCGCAGCCAGGGCATGGCCGAGTCGTGCCAGACCTGCAGCACGGGCTTGAGCTGGGCGCGTTCGTTGACGCAGCCCAGGCGGATGTTCAGCGTCTTGGGCGTGTCCGCCTCGGTGGCGAACAGCTGGGTGCCGCAGTCGCCGCAGAAGCATTGCGCCCGGCGGTTGCCGCTGGCGGCCACCTTCACATAGTTCTTGGGTGTGCCTTGCAACTCGACTTGCTCGACGGGGATGGGCACGACGGCCCGGAAAGGCCCGCCCGAAATGATCTGGCAGTCGGCGCAGTGGCAGGCAAAGACCCTGGCGGGGTCCGCCTCCGCCGTGAATCGCACGCTGCCGCAATGGCATTGGCCGGTGATCTTCATGGGGCCTCCTCGTTTCAGTTTTCTGCGGCGTCGAGCCTTTTCATGCGCTCACTCTGCCAATAGACATCGTCGCCGCCCAGGCCGTCGAGATTGGCGCGATTCAGCACGCGGGCCAGCACGAAGAGCAGGTCGGACAGGCGGTTCAGGTACTGGCGCGGGGCGGCGCGCACGGTCTCTGCCGAAGCCACCTGGATGACGGCGCGCTCGGCCCGGCGGGCGATGGTGCGGCAGACATGGGCGATGGCCGCGCTGCGCGTGCCGGCCGGCAGGATGAATTCCTTGAGGCGCGGCAGATGCTCGTTGTAGTGCTCGAGCGCTTCGTCCAGGCGCAGTACGGCGGCATCCTTCAGCAGCTCACCGCCCGGCCAGGAGAGTTCGCCGCCGAGGTTGAAGAGCTCGTGCTGGATGGTGACGAGCAGGTCGCGCACGTCGTCGGGCAGGGGTTCGGCCAGCAGCAGGCCGAGGTTGGAGTTCAGCTCGTCGACGTCGCCCATGGCCTGCACGCGCAGATGGGTCTTGGGCACGCGGCTGCCGTCGGACAGGCCGGTGGTGCCGTCGTCGCCGGTGCGGGTGGCGATCTGTGAAAGTCGGTTGCCCATGGTGGCAGTGCGGGTCGGTGGTCGGACCCGCATCCTGCCTCAAATGACGGGCTCAGTGCCCCGTTCAGTGCCGATGCCCGCTGCGGTGGAAGGCTGGCTTGTGCGCCGGGGCATCGTGCGGCCTGAAGCCGCTGGATGCCGTCCGGCGCTGTGCCGGCGGCGCATCGTGAGGCGGCGGCGGGCCCTTGAAGACCTCGCGCCAGCGCGCGGCCAGCAGGTCGAAGCGCACGGCCCCGAAGGCGATCAGGGCCACGGCGACGATGAGCACGAGCAGGAGCAGGTTGGGGTCCATCGAGGTCTCCCAGGTTTGCTGTGTGCCCATGCTGTCACTACCGCGGCGTCACTGCAACACAATCGACGTTCGATCCCCGGAGTTGGCCATGAACGCGCCCGAATCCTTTGCTCCCACGCCCGCTCTGCCCGCCGCGCTGCTGGACGCCCTGCGCAGCGAATTCGCCGAACGCTGCTCGACGGCCCTGGTCGTGCGCGAGCAGCATGGCCGCGACGAATCCGTCTTCGACGTGCCGCCGCCCCAGGCCGTCGTCTTTGCCGAGAGCGAGGCCGAGGTGGCGCGCGTCGTGGCGTTGTGTGCGGCTCACCGCGTGCCCGTCATTCCCTATGGCGCCGGCTCCTCGCTGGAAGGCCATCTGCTGGCCGTGCAGGGCGGCATCAGCCTGGATGTGTCGCGCATGAACCAGGTGCTGCGCATCGCCGCCGAAGACCTGACGGTGACCGTGCAGCCCGGCGTCACGCGCAAGGCGCTGAACGAGGCGCTCAAGCACGAAGGCCTGTTCTTCCCCATCGATCCGGGCGCGGATGCATCGCTCGGCGGCATGGCGGCCACGCGCGCCAGCGGCACGAATGCGGTGCGCTACGGCACCATGCGCGAGAACGTGCTGGGCCTGCGGTTTGTTGCGGCCAGCGGCGCGGTCGTGCGCAGCGGCTCACGCGCGAAGAAGAGCAGCGCCGGCTATGACCTGACGCGGCTGCTCATCGGCAGCGAAGGGACGCTGGGCGTCATCACCGAGCTGACCGTCAAGGTCCATCCCCTGCCCGAAGCCGTGTCGGCCGCGGTCTGCTTTTTCCCCAGCATCGACGCGGCCGTGCGCACGGCCATGCAGATCATCCAGATCGGCGTGCCCATCGCCCGTTGCGAGCTGCTGGACGCGAATGCCATCAAGGCCGTCAATGCGCACGACAAGCTGGGGCTCAAGCAAGCGCCCATGCTGCTGATGGAGTTCCACGGCAGCGAGGCCGGCGTGGCCGAGCAGGCGGCGGTGGTGCAGGAAGTGGCCGCCGACCATGGCGGCGAGGCCTTCGAGTGGGCCACCACGCCCGAGGCCCGCACGCGGCTGTGGACGGCCCGCCACCACGCCTATCTGTCGGGCCTGCAGATGCGCCCCGGCTGCCGCGCCGTGACGACGGACACCTGCGTGCCCATCTCGCGTCTGGCCGAGAACATCAATGCCAGCATCGCCGAAGTCGAGGCCGCCGGCCTGCCCTATTTCATCGTCGGCCATGTCGGCGACGGCAATTTCCACATGGCCTATCTGCTGGACCCGGTCGACCCCGCGGAGCTGGCGACGGCCGAGCGCCTGAGCGCGCAGATGGTGGCGCGGGCGATTGCGCTGGAGGGCACCTGCACGGGCGAGCATGGCATCGGGCTGCACAAGCAGGGCTTTCTGCTCGACGAGACGGGCGAGGAAGCGGTGGCGCTGATGCGGGCGGTCAAGCAGGCGCTGGATCCGCTGGGCATCCTCAATCCGGGGAAGATCTTTGCGGGCTGAGGTGAATAGACAGGTTGCGCGCGTGAGCGGATTTCATCAAGCCAGCGCAGGGAGTGCCCGATGCCGCGGTTTGGCTGAATCGCGATGAGGGTCGCCCTCTTCGCCAGAAGGATGAGCCTGCGGCTGAGCGGCGGCTGTATTTGAGGTCGGACAGCCTCCACAAACTGAACGAGGTCGAGACAAGGCGGGCCTCCTAAACTGCCCCGATGGACACCCTCGCCGCCCCTCCCGTTGGCGCGCTGCGCCAGTTCGACGATTTGCCGGGCCCGCGCGGTGTGCCGGTGTTCGGCAATCTGCTGCAGATCGACTCGACGCGGGTGCACCAGCAGGCCGAGGCCTGGTGCGAGGAGTTCGGGCCGGTCTTCAGGCTCCGCCTCGGCAAGCGGCGCGTGGTGGTAGTGGGCGACCATGAACTGATCAGCACCGCACTGCGCGACCGCCCCGATGGCTTCCGGCGCACGCAGCGGCTGGAAGACGTGGGCCGCGAGATGGGCCTGAACGCCGGCCTGTTCGGCTCCAACGGCGAGGCCTGGAAGCGCCAGCGCCGCATGGTCATGGCCGGGCTGGACCCGGTGCATGTGAAGCGTTACTACCCCTTCCTGCTGCGCGTGGCCGAGCGCCTCGTCGGGCGCTGGCAGGATGCCGCGCGCGAAGACCGGCGCATCGTGCTGCAGGCCGACCTGATGCGCTTCACGGTGGACGCCGTGGCCGGGCTGGCCTTTGGCGAGGACGTCAACACGCTGCAGTCCGACGAGGACGTCATCCAGCAGCACCTGAACCGCATCTTCCCGATGCTGTTCAAGCGCATCTTTGCGCCGCTGCCGCTGTGGCGCTGGTGGCCGTCAGCCGAGGACAGGGCGTTGACGCGAAGCGTGGCGGCGGTCAACGAGGCCGTACAGGGCTTCATCGCCAAGTCCCGCGCCCGCATGGCGGCCAACCCGGCCCTGGTTCAGGAGCCGACCAACCTGCTCGAAGGCATGCTGGTGGCCGCCGACGAACCCGGCAGTGGCATCGACGACGAGCAGGTGGCCGGCAATGTGCTGACCCTGCTGCTGGCCGGCGAGGACACGACGGCCAACACGCTGGCCTGGATGATCTGGCTGCTGTGGCACCACCCCGAGGCGCTGGCCCGGGCGCGTGATGAGGTCGACCGCGTGCTGGGCGATGCGGCCCTGCCCGGCATCGAGCAGCTTGGCCGGCTGGACTACATCGAGGCCTGTGCTCACGAGACCATGCGCCTGCGACCCGTCGCGCCGCTGAACGTCATGCAGGCGATGCACGACACGCGGGTCGGCGACGTGCAGGTGCAGGCCGGCATGATCGTCATGGCCGTCATGCGCCGCGACGCCACCAGCGAAAAGCACCTGGCCGACCCGTCTGCCTTCGACCCCGGGCGCTGGCTGCAGGACGCCAGGCAGGCCGGCGCGGCCAAGCGCCTGTCCATGCCCTTCGGCGCCGGGCCGCGCATCTGCCCGGGCCGCTATCTGGCGCTGATGGAGATCAAGCTGGCTATGGCCGCGCTGCTGCGCCACTTCGACATCGCCAGCGTCGACACGCCCGACGGCCAGGCGCCGCGCGAGCATCTGCAGCTGGCCATGGGGCCGGTGGGCCTGTCGATGCGGCTGCGGTTGCGCGCCTGAATGAAAAACGCCGCCCGGAGGCGGCGTTTGCTGGCAGGGCCGGCGAGGTTCAGAACAGCGCCTTGAACTGCACGCCGTAGGTGCGCGGGTCGTTGATGAAGCCCGTCAGGTTGTTGAAGTCGATGGCGCCGGTGACGCGGATCTGGTTGGTGATGTTGCGCACGAAGCCGGCCGCCTCGTACTTGCCATTGCCCCAGACATAGCCCGCGCGCAGGCCGCCTTCCGTCAGGGCCTTGCCGGTGAACTCGGTGGCCTCGTACAGGAAGAAGTTGACCTTGGAGCGGTAGGCCCAGT
>CBHWBD010000265.1:0-6472 GCA_966111775.1 uncultured Comamonadaceae bacterium
GCGTGCTTGATGATGCCGCCGATGTAGTACAGCGCGAATTCGCTCAGGCCGGCGTAGCCGTCACCGGCGAACAGGTTCTTGCCGTCCTTCCAGACCGACTGGTGCACGTGCATGCCGCTGCCGTTGTCGCCGACCAGGGGCTTGGGCATGAAGGTCGCGGTCTTGCCGTAGGCGTGGGCGACGTTCTGGATGATGTACTTCTGCAGTTGCAGCCAGTCGGCGCGCTGGACCAGCGAGCTGAACTTGGTGCCGATTTCCATCTGGCCGGCGTTCGCCACTTCGTGGTGATGGACTTCGACCGGGATGCCCATCTGCTCGAGGATCAGGCACATCTCCGAGCGCATGTCCTGGCCGCTGTCGACCGGGGGCACGGGGAAGTAGCCGCCCTTGACGGTGGGACGGTAGCCGCTGTTGCCGTGCTCGTACTCCTTGGAGGAGTTCCAGGCGCCTTCTTCGGACTCGATCTTGAAGAACGAGCCGGACATTTCATTGCCCCAGCGCACGCTGTCGAAGATGAAGAACTCGGGTTCCGGACCGAAGTAGGCGGTGTCGCCCAGGCCGGAGGCCTTCAGATAGGCCTCGGCGCGCTTGGCCAGCGAGCGCGGGTCGCGCTCATAGGCCTTGCCGTCGGCGGGGTCGACGACGTCGCAGGACAGGATCAGCGTCGGCTCTTCGAAGAAGGGGTCGATGTTGGCCGTGTTGGGATCGGGCATGAGCAGCATGTCCGAGGCTTCGATGCCCTTCCAGCCGGCGATCGAGGAGCCGTCGAAAGCGTGGCCCGAGATGAACTTGTCTTCATCGAAATGGGAAACGGGCACGGAGACGTGCTGCTCCTTGCCACGGGTGTCGGTGAAGCGGAAGTCAACGAACTTGACTTCGTTGTCCTTCACCATGCTCATCACATCGGCGACGGTCTTGGCCATCAATAGCTCCTAGCGGAATCGATCAGGGGTGGGTTGCCGCCGCCAGCACACGCGCGCCAGCGGCCACGGGGGATTCAAAGCAGGTTGCATGCCAGATGCACCGACATGGGTAGCTGCCCGGCAGCGCCGGGCATTATGTGGCGGGCTGGGTTACGGCGCGAGAACTATCGCACCAGCTCGGTGCTGATGGGTGCACCAAACTGAATCACGCCCTGTTTGAGGGCGTCATAGGCCGCGGCCATGCGTTCAGGGTCCCCCTTTACACCGAGTTCGATGCAGCGGCCCCACTGGGGGTGATCGACGCTCGGCAGGCTGAAAACCTTGATGCCGGCGAAGTCAGCCTCGATGGCCTCCATCAGAGGCGTCAGGCTGGCTTCCATGGCGCCCTGGACGATCAGCGAGCGCTCGATGACGCCGACCTGGCGGTGCAGCTGCGGATAGCGATCCAGCACCCAGGCCATCATCGGGTGGGCCATGACGGGGAAGCCCGGCACGAAGTGGACGTTGCCGACGAAGAAACCCGGAATCTTGTTGAAGGGGTTGGGCACGATGCCCGCGCCTTCGGGGAAGACGCCCATCTCGAAGCGGCGCAGGCTGTCGGGCTCGTCGATGGTGACGGTCTTGCCCTGCTCGGCCGCCGTCTGCTGGATGCGCTGCCAGATCAGCTCCTGCGCCTCGGGGTGCAGGGCCAGCGGCCGGCCCAGGGCCATGGCGGCGGACTGGCGGGTGTGGTCGTCGGGCGTGGCGCCGATGCCGCCGCAGCTGACGACGAGATCGCCGCTGGCGAAGGCCTCGCGCAGGCGGCCGACCAGCAGTTCACGGTCGTCGCCCAGGTACTGAGCCCACGCCAGCTGCATGCCGCGCCGGGACAGCAGCTCGATGAACTTGGCCAGGTGGGAGTCCTGGCGCTTGCCCGACAGGATCTCGTCGCCAATGATGATCAGTCCGACATTCACAGCTCACCCCCTTACGCGCTTCGCGCGCCCCCTTCGAGGGGGCACTGCCAGCGGCCCGGCAAAGCCGGATCCGCAGCAGTTGCTCGGCAAATCAAGACGACCCGTCTCGGGCCAACAGTACCTCGGACTCCGCCACCGGTTCCGCCGCCCGCCGCGCCTGCAGGGCGGCGAGCGCGTAATGCGTGAACCAGGCGGTGGAGAAGGCGAACACCAGCGTGTACAGCCAGATGGCCAGCAGCAGGGTGAAGGGCGCAAAGATGATGCCCGCCACGCCCGAGACGGCCCAGACCAGCGACGGCACGGCGCCGAGGTAGCCGCAGATCACGCCCATGGTCAGCATGGGGATGCGGTGCTCCTTCAACAGCGCGCGACGCTCCTCGGCCGAGGCATGGTCGGCCAGCACGTCGAAGCCGAAGACGCGATAGGTCAGCCAGCCCCAGATCAGCGGCGGCAGCACCATCACCAGCGGCGGGATCAGCCACAGCGGCATGGACAACACGATGAGCACCAGCGCCAGCAACGTGGCGCCCAGCGACGCAGCCACGCTCTGCGCCAGCGTACCGCCGCGCTTTTTCTCGAGCAGCGGAAAGCGCCGCTGCGCCACCAGGCGCACGATGGCCGGCGTCATCAGCAGGGCCACCAGCAGCAGGCTCAGCAGGATGACGACCGGCAGCACGCCCGCCAGCACGACGATGTTGGCCAGCACGCTGCGGAAGGACTGCAGGCCGAAGGAGTCCAGCCATTGCAGCAGGCTTTCGATCAGGTGCCAGCTCTCCAGCGTTGCGCGCACGGCGGCGATGGCGCCCTCCCAGAAAAAGAACATGAGACCGAACACCATGACGCCGGCAATGACCAGCGGCAGCAGCGACAGCCCGATGACGCGCGGGTGCAGGCAGTAGGCGACGGCGCGCCAGAAGGAATCGACAAGACCTTGCATCAGGCGGTTTTCCGTCGGAAGGAAGCGAAGAGACGGGCCAGCCCCAGCCATTGCTGGCGCCAGAAGCCGCGGCCGTAGTCGACGCCGCCCTCTTCGGGCAGCTGGTCGCGCACACCGGTGGCATCGAAGCGGTTTTCGAAACTGGCCGTGCGGAACAGCAGATCCCACAGCGGCAGCAGGATGCCGAAGTTGTGCCCCCCCAGCGTGCCGCGACCACCGGACTCGTGACCGATGCCGATGCTGTGGTGCAGGCGGTGAAAGCGCGGGCTGATCAGCAGTCGCTCGCCGATGCGGCCGAAGCTGATGCGCGCATTGGCGTGCTGCAGGCTCTCGTGCAGCTGGCTGATGACGGTGATGGCGACGAACTGGCCCGGCTCCACGCCGATCAGGCGGGCCAGCAGGGCCAGAGCGGTGGCCAGGATGACGTCGTCCAGCAGGTGGTTGCGGTTGTCGCTCCACATCGTCATCTGGCGCTGGCTGTGGTGCAGGCTGTGCAGGGCCCACCACCAGTTGAACTGGTGCTGGGCGCGGTGCAGCCAGTAGCCAACGAAGTCGAAGACGACGAGATACATCAGCAGGCTGACCCAGGCGATGTCGGTCACGCCCGGCCACACGGCATCGAGCTGCCAGGTCGGCAGGCCGGCCATGCGCAGCTGACCGGCGATGCCGTCCCACAGCGGCTCGATGCTGAAGAACATCGCCAGGCGCACGAGGCCGAGGCGGTGGATCAGCGTGTAGAGGACGTCGGTGCGCACGGCCGCATGGTCGGTGACGGGCTCGACGGGCCAGCGCCGCTCCAGGATGCCGATGCCCCCCACGATGACGGCGATCTGGATCAGGCCCAGCAGCAGCCAGCCGGTCGCATCAAAGGCGTCCTCCAGCAGATTGCCGAAACCCAGGCCGAACACCACCGGCAGCACGACCGACTCGAAGAGCCAGGTCTGAGCGGCGTCGAAGGTGTTGGCGATCCAGTCGATCACGGCTTGCGGGCGTAGGTCTTGGGTTCGGTCTTCAGGGCGAGCTTGCTGTCCTTGACCTCGGCGGTCTTGAACAGGCTGGCGTAGCGCGGATGCTCGCGCAGCGGTGCAAAGCATAGGCCCCGCTGCTCGAGCCCCGTCATCAGCGGTTCCAGCACGGCGGGCGCCCAGGGGTCTTGCCGCTCCCAGATGCCCAGGTGGGCCAGCAGGACGTCGCCGGGCCTGATGTCCCGCAGCGCCTTCTCGAGCAAGAGGGCATTGGGGTGACTCTGGCTGGGCAGCTCATCGCCGAGGAAGCCGGCGCTGCTCCAGCCCACATGGGTGAAGCCGCAGGCCTTGGCTGCGTTCAACAGGGCCTTGGACGAACGCCCGGCCGGCGCGCGGAAGATGGGGCCGAGGGACTTGCCCGTCATGGCCGTGAAGCGCTCGCCGACCTTCTTCAGGCTGTCGCAATACTGCTCGGGCGTGAGCTCGCGCACGACGGGCGGGTTGACGCCGGCCTGGGTGCGCACCTTGAAGCGCACCACCTTGCCCTCGGCATCCAGCACGTCTTCCATGAAGATGTCGTGGTCCCAGGTGTGGGCACCGAAGTCATGGCCCTCGGCCACGCGCTCGCGCCACCACGGCGCCCAGGTCTCGTCCAGCGTCGTGCCACCGGTCAGCGTGGGCTCGCTGGCCAGGAAGAAGGTCGCCTTCGCGTTGTGCTTCTTCAGCGTCTCGGCGATCAGCGGCGCGACCCCCATATGGCCGGTGTCGAAGGTGAGATAGACCGGCTTGTCGCAAGACGGCTGTGCATGAACACAGATGGCGGCCGCGGCGGCCGCCAGCGCCAACAACCAGGCTTTCATAGGCGTGGGGTGTGATCCAACGTCCAGATGCCGTGCGGCGACTTGCCCACCTTGACCTGCTTGACCACCTTGCGCGTAGTGGTGTCGATCTGCGTGACCTTGCCGGCCCAACGCGAGGTGACGAGCAGGGTCTTGCCGTCGCTCAGCAGCTCCATGTCGTCCGGGCCCGCGGGGCCGGGGAACTGGTCGACGACGCTCAGCGTCGACAGGTCGATCTTGCTGATGGTGTTGGCGGCACGGTTGCTGACCAGCACGTGACGCTTGTCGCCCCAGGCGCGGAAGGAGTGGGCGCCGTCGCCGGTCTGGATGCGCTTGGCGAGCTTGGGCGCGCCGGCGCCACTGACGTCCCAGACCTCGACGAACTTGTCGCCGGTCAGGCCGATGAGGATGAACTTGTCGTCCGGCGACAGAAAGATGTCGGCCGGCATCTTGCCCACGGCCTGCTTCCACTTGACGGTCTGCGTGGCCAGGTCGATGGCCATCAGCTCATCGCTGTCCTGAAGGCTCACGTAGAGCGTCGTGCTCTTGGTGTCGATGTTGAGGTGACTCGGCGTCTTGGGCGCCGGGATGCGCTTGACCAGCTGCAGCGGCTCGGTGGCCACGCTGCCCTGCCAGCGATAGAGATCGACGCGATCCAGCCGGTTGGACGCGGTGACGAACCATTTCATGTCCGGCGAGAAGCGCAGGTGGTAGGGGTCGGAAATGCCGCGCAACACGCGCTGGACCTCGGCCGTGCGCGGGTCGATGAAGGTCAGCGAGTCGGCCAGGGCATTGGCGACGATGAGGGATTTCTCGTCGGGCGACAGGTAGAGGTGGTGGGGCTCCTTGCCCGTCGGGATGCGCTTGACGACGGAGAAGCTGACCGGGTCGACGACCGAGATGTCGGCGTCCAGGGAATTGAGCACGAAGACGGGCGGGCGGCCGTTGGCCTGGGCCAGGCCCGCCAGCAGCATCAGAAGCGCAAAGGCGCTGCGACGAAACATCGGAAGAAATCCTTGCAAAGCAAAAAGGGCGGCAGTTGCCGCCCTCCACAATGCCGCAGTTTACCGGTCGGCTTACTCGTCATCGCCTCCGAGGATGCCGCCCAGCAGGCCGCCGGCGCCAAATCCGCCCAGAACCGAGCCTTCTTCCTTGTGGCCGCCCATCTGCGGTGCCGCCGCGAAGATGCGCGAAGCCAGGCGCGAGAAGGGCAGGCTCTGCAGCCAGACCTCGCCCGGGCCGGTCAGCTTGGCCAGGAACAGGCCCTCGCCGCCGAACAGCGCCGTCTTGATCTTGCCGACGTACTGGATCTCGAAATTGACGTTGGGCGTGTAGGCCACCACGCAGCCGGTGTCCACCAACAGGGTCTGGCCCGGCTGCAGGCTGCGGCGCACGATGGTGCCGCCGGCATGCACGAAGGCCAGGCCGTCACCATCCAGCTTCTCCATGATGAAGCCCTCGCCGCCGAAGAAGCCGGTCGACAGCTTCTGCTGGAAGGCGATGCCCAGGGACACGCCGCGCGCCGCGCACAGGAAGGCGTCCTTCTGGCAGATCAGCGTGCCGCCGAGCTGCTTCAGGTCCATGGCGATGATCTTGCCCGGATAGGGCGCCGCGAAGGCCACGCGCTGCTTGCCGCTGCCGTTGTTGGTGTAGATGGTCGTGAACAGCGACTCGCCCGTCAGCAGGCGCTTGCCGGCGCCCAGCAGCTTGCCGAAGAAACCGCCTTGGGCCGCCGAGCCGTCGCCGAAGACGGCATCCATGCTGATGGCCGAGTCCATGAAGAACATCGAGCCCGCTTCGCCGATGGCCGCCTCGCCGGGATCGAGTTCGATCTCGACGAACTGCATCTCGG
>CBHWBD010000266.1:0-6468 GCA_966111775.1 uncultured Comamonadaceae bacterium
GTGTGGCTGATGCGCCAGGCCGGCCGCTACCTGCCCGAGTACCGCGCCACGCGCGAGAAGGCGGGCAGCTTCATGGGCCTGGCCACCAACACCGACTACGCCACCGAGGTCACGCTGCAGCCGCTGGAGCGCTTCCCGCTGGATGCGGCCATCCTGTTCAGCGACATCCTGACCGTGCCCGATGCGATGGGCCTGGGCCTGTCCTTCCAGCAGGGCGAGGGCCCCAAGTTCGCAAGGCAAGTTCGCGACGAGGCCGCCGTCGCGGCCCTGGAAGTGCCGGACATGGACAAGCTGCGCTATGTCTTCGACGCGGTCACGTCCATTCGCAAGGCCTTGAACGGCCGCGTGCCGCTGATCGGTTTCTCGGGCAGCCCGTGGACGCTCGCCTGCTACATGGTGGAGGGCGGCGGCTCGGACGACTACCGGCTCGTCAAGAGCCTGATGTATGCCCGCCCCGACCTGATGCACCGCATCCTGGACACCAACGCGCGCTCGGTGGCGGCCTATCTGAACGCCCAGATCGAGGCCGGCGCCCAGGCCGTCATGCTGTTCGACTCCTGGGGTGGGGTGCTGGCCGACGGCGCCTTCCAGCAGTTCAGCCTGGCCTATTCACGCCAGGTGCTCAGTGCAGTGAAGACCGAACACGCCGGCGTGCGCATTCCGCGCATCCTGTTCACCAAGGGCGGCGGCCTGTGGCTGGACGAGATCGCCGACGCCGGCGCCGATGCCATCGGCCTGGACTGGACCATGAACCTCGCCACCGCCCGCGCCCGCGTGGGCGACCGTGTCGCGCTGCAGGGCAACCTCGACCCGAATGTGCTGTTCGCGCCGCCCGAAGCCGTGCGCGCCCAGGCGCGGGCCGTGCTGGACAGTTTCGGCAAGCCGGGGGCCGGCCAGGGCCATGTCTTCAACCTCGGCCACGGCATCAGCCAGTTCACGCCGCCCGAGAGCGTCGAGGCCCTGGTGGACGAGGTTCACCAGTACTCCCGCCGCCTGCGCGCGACGGTCTGACGGGGCCGTCAAATCTGCACTTGCGCGGCGACTTATCCCCAAAAACTGGGGGGCGAGGGCGCCGGACTGTCGTTGGTGCGGCGCACCTAAGAGTTTTCCCGAATTCGTGCTAAGTGCTTGATTTTCAAGGCGACAGGCAAAACGCACCAAGGACTGAATTTGGGCAGGCCCGGCCCGTGTCGGTGCGCTCGTGGCCCGGGCAGGGCGATTTGCTCACAAACTTATCCACAGAAATTGTGGGCAACCCAAGAGCCTTTCTAAATCATGCACTTGCGGCCATTTGCTGAGCCACTGCTTCACAAGAAGCGTGGAGCTGCGCATGGCTGAAATGCCAGGCCCCATGACGGTGCGCGTCGCCGTCGACGCACCCCAGCACAGCGGGTTGAATGGCCCGCTTGACTACGCCAGTGAGCAGGCGCTCGCATCGGGCTCGCTGGTGCGGGTGCCGCTTGGCAAACGCGAGTTGCTGGGGGTGGTCTGGCCCGGCGAGGCCACGCCGGCCGAAGGGCTGGCGCTGAAGCCGGTGGCGGCGGTGTTCGATGCCCTGCCGCCCTTGGCCGCCGACTGGTGCCGCCTGCTGGACTTCGCCGCCGGTTACTACCAGCGCAGCGTCGGCGAACTGGCCAGCGCGGTGCTGCCGCCGCAACTGCGCGAACTGTCGCCCGAGCAACTGGCGGCGCGGCTGCGCAAGCTGGACCGCAAGGCCGCCAAGGCCGTCGCCGTGCCCGAGCCGGTCAAGCCCGAGCTGGCGCCCGAGCAGGCCGAGGCGGTGGCACGCATTGCCGCCCAGATCGCCGGCGGCCCGCCCAAGCCCGTGCTGCTCTTCGGCGTGACCGGCAGCGGCAAGACCGAGGTCTATCTGCGCGCCGCCGAGGCCGCGCTGGCGGCCGGCCGCCAGGTGCTGGTGCTGGTGCCCGAGATCAACCTGACGCCCCAGCTCGAGGCCCGCTTCACCGAGCGCTTCGCGGCCCTGCTGCCCGAGCCGCTGGCCATCGTCTCGTTGCACAGCGCGCTGACGCCGGCCCAGCGTCTGCAGAACTGGCTGGCTGCCCATCTCGGCCGCGCCCGTCTGGTGCTCGGCACGCGGCTGGCCGTGTTCGCCTCGCTGCCCGAGTTGGGACTCGTCGTCGTCGACGAGGAGCACGACCCTTCCTACAAGCAGCAGGACGGCGCGCGCTATTCGGCCCGCGACCTGGCCGTCTGGCGCGCCCATGACCTGCGCATCCCCGTCGTCCTCGGCTCGGCGACGCCATCGCTGGAGAGCTGGCAGCACGCCGAGAGTGGTCGTTATGAGCGCCTGACGCTGGCCGCCCGCATCGGCGGCGGCGCCCTGCCCAGGGTGCGCCTTTTCGACATGAAGGCCCTGCCACCCACGGCCGGCGTGACCACGGCCCTGACGGCGCCGCTGCTGGCCGCGCTGAAGGAAAGGCTGGAGCGCGGCGAACAGAGCCTCGTGTTCCTGAACCGCCGCGGCTATGCGCCGGTCCTGCATTGCGGCGAATGCCAGTGGAAGAGCGACTGCCCGCATTGCAGCGCCTGGCGCGTCTTCCACAAGCGCGACCGCACGCTGCGCTGCCACCACTGCGGCTTCACCGAGCGCGTGCCGAGTGCCTGCCCGAACTGCGGCAATCACGACATCGCGCCCATCGGCCGGGGCACCGAGAAGCTGGAAGAGCAGTTGAGCGAGGCCCTGCCCGGTGCGCGCGTGTTGCGCATCGACGCCGACTCGACGCGGCGCAAGGGCGAATTGGAAGCCCAGCTCAAGGCCGTGCATGACGGTGACGTCGACATCCTGGTCGGCACCCAGATGGTCACCAAGGGCCACGACTTCCGGCGCATCCGCTTCGTCGCCGCGGTGAACCCGGATGGCGCGCTGTTCAGCAGCGACTTCCGTGCTCCCGAGCGCCTGTTCGCGCTGCTGATGCAGGCCGGCGGCCGGGCCGGGCGTGACGCCGCGGGCGAAACGCCGGCCGAGATGTGGGTGCAGACCTGGCACCGCGACCATGCCCTCTACCAGGCCCTGGCGCGCCACGACTATGTGCGCTTCGCCAGCGACCAGTTGGCCGAGCGGCGCTCGGCCAGCCTGCCGCCCTTCGCCCATCTCGCCCTGCTGCGGGCCGAGGCGCGCACGGCCGAAGCCGCCAAGGCTTTCCTGGATGCGGCAGCGAATCTGTTGCAGGACGAGCAGGTGCTGGTCTATCCGCCGGTACCGCATGCCGTCGCCCGGGTGGCCGACGTGGAGCGCATGCAGATGCTGGTGGAGGCCACGCAGCGTGCGCGGCTGCAGGCCTTTCTGCGTGCCTGGGTGCCGGCCTTGATTGCGCTCAAGCGCGAGCACAAGGCGGTGCTGCGCTGGGCCGTGGACGTGGATCCTTTGGCCATCTGAGCGCCATCTGACGGCGCCAGAATGCAGCGATGGACACCCATCGCCGCCATCTGCTGCAACTGTCGCTGGCCGCCGGTCTCGCACCCGGTTTTCTGCGCCATGCGCGCGCCGACGCCGCGCCGCGCTTCGCCCTCGGCATCGCCTCCGGCCACCCGAGCGCCGACGGCATGGTGCTGTGGACGCGGCTGACCGGCACCGACCTGTCGGAGCGCGTCGAGGTGCGTTGGGAAGTGGCGGAGGACGAGGCCTTCAAGCAGCGCGTCGCCTCGGGCACCGAGACCGCTGAAGCGGGCTGTGCCCACAGCGTGCATGCCGAGCCCGCGGGACTCAGGCCGGGCCGCTGGTACTGGTACCGCTTCGAGGCCCTGGGCCAGCGCAGCGCAGTCGGCCGCACGCGCACGGCGCCGGCGGCGGAGGCGCTGGAGCCGCTGCGTTTCGCCATTGCGAGCTGCCAGCGCTGGGACCATGGCTTCTTTGCTGCCTGGCGCCATATGCTGGCCGAGGAGCTGGATCTCGTCATCTTCCTCGGCGACTACATCTACGAATACGGCGCCGCGCCCGGCCGCGTGCGCAGCGTCGAGGGCGGCGACACGGTGACGCTGGCCCAGTACCGCGCCCGCTATGCCCAGTACAAGGCCGACCCGGCCCTGCAGGCCATGCATGCCGCCGTGCCCTGGCTGTTCGTCTGGGACGACCATGAGGTCGAGAACGACTATGCCGGCCTGCGCGGCGAGAAGATCGCCCAGGACTTCCCGGCCCGCCGCACGGCCGCCTACCAGGCCTATTGGGAACACCAGCCCCTGCCCAAGGCCTGGCGTCCGCGGGGCCTGGACATGCGCATGCATGGCCGCCATGCCTGGGGGCGCCTCGCCGTCATCCATGCGCTGGACGACCGCCAGTACCGCGATCCGCAGCTCTGCACCAAGGCCGGCAAATACGGCAGCAACACGCTGCCGCTGCGCGAATGCCCCGAGTTGCTGGACCCCAAGCGAACGCTGCTGGGTGCGAACCAGGAGCGCTGGCTGTCCGAGGGTTGGGATACGACGCCGGGCCGCTGGAATCTGGTCGCGCAGCAGACGCTGATGGCGCGCATGAACTGGAGCGCCAAGGAGCCCACCTACTGGACCGACGGCTGGGATGGCTATGCGCCCGCGCGCAACCGGCTGCTGAACGTGGTGCGTGAGCGCCAGGTGCCCAATGTCGTCGTGCTGGGCGGGGATGTGCACAGCCACGTCGTGGCCGATCTGAAGGCGGACTTCGACGACGCGGATTCACCGGTCGTGGCCAGCGAGTTCTGCGGCAGCTCCATCACGAGCTGGGGTGGCAAGCAGTCGCTGGATGCGCTGCGGGCCGTGAACCCGCATCTGCACTACGCCCGCAACGACCAGCGCGGCTATATGGCCTTCAAGCTGGATGCGCGCGAGGGGCTGCAGGCCGCGGTGCGGTCCTTGGACGATGCATTGAGGCCGGACAGCGGCATCGCCACGTCAGCGCGTTTTGCCGTGGCACCGGGTCGCCCCGGTGTGCTCAAGGCTTAGTGGCGATTCAGCGTCGCCGCCAGCGCCGTGGCGCGGCGAGCCTCGGCCTTGCGGCGCAGCGAGCGCGGCAGCAGCAGGCAGCCGGCCAGCGCGGCGAAGCTCAGGGCCAGGCTGCCCGGCTCCGGCAGGCGACGCACGCTGACGTTGTCCAGGCTGCCGCCCAGGCCGTCACTGGTGCCGACGGCGGCGAAGCTCAACAGGTTGTTGCCGGCCTGGGCCGTCAGGCTGAACTTGACCTCCGTCCATTGGTTGCCGCTGGCGCCGAGGCCGCTCAGCACGGGGCCCAGCTGCACGCCGTTCCAGTAGGCCTGGATGCCATTGGTCGAGGCAGCCTGGAACTCGCGTGGCGAGTACCAGAAGCTCAGTTCGAACTGAGTGCCGGCCGTCAGATTGGCCAGGGTCTGGCCGATGGTCGTGTTGCCGTTGGTGTCGAGCTCGAGGTAGTTGCTGCCGTTCTGAGCCTGGCCCGCGACGTTGTTGCGGATCTCGAAACCGGTGCCGGGGCCGGCCAGCCAGGTCCAGCCCGGCGTGGTGGCGACGTTGACCCAGTTGCCGTTGGCCACGGCGGTGCTCTCGAAGCTGCCGTTGACGAGCAGGTTGTTGCCCACCGGGCCGGGGGCGGCCAGGGCGGAAGCGCTTAGGGCGATCAGGGCGAGCAGGGAGGCGACGCGTTTCATCGGCAGGGCAGTGGTTGGAGTGATTGGCCGCGATTCTTCGGCCTGCCCTGCCGGGCGCCGGGTGCAGAGTTCACACCTGCGAGAACACCCCCCTCAGACCGGTGTGCGGGCTGTGAAGCAATTCACTAAAACGCAGCGCCCTCGTCCAGGACATTGTTTGGACGAGACCACGCCGCGGCTGGTGCCGCGGTGTCGGAAGATCGAAGGGGGAAGCCGCTTAGGCGCGGGGGGTGTGGCCCAGGGTGCTGGCCAGCGCCGTGGCGCGGCGCTGCTGTTCCTGGCGGCGCAGGGCGCGGCTGACGGGGCGGGCGATGGCCAGGGCGAGGGCGCCGAGAACGATCAGCAGCGTGCCAGTGTCCACCTGGGCGGGCAGGACGTCGAATTCGGTGTCGGCCTGGCGGGTGGCCGGCGTCCAGTGGGCGTTGCCATTCAGCGACGTCAGGCTGGCCGAGCCCAGGCGGCCCGCGTCGGCGATCACGGTGGCCGTCGTCGTGTCGACGATGGGTTGGCGCACATCACGGCCGGCACCGGCAGGGGCGGTGGTACTCAGGGCAGCGAGGGCGGCAGCAAGGACCAGGGCTTTCATGTGCAGGCTCACCGGAAAGAAGGGCTGGATCGCATTGTTCGCAGCCTAGCGTGATGAAGTTGTGAAGACTTCACGCGCTCAGGGGGGACCCCCGCGAATGAGCGCCTCAAGCTTGAAAAATGTAGGCCACTCGTCCAGGGGTACCTGGCCGGTCCCCCTGGGGGGGCGGCGACGCTTGCGGCATCGAGCCGCAAGCACATCGCCAGCGCGGGCCTGCTCGGTGAACTGGAGTCGGACACAAGCAGTCCCTGCGGACTGCTTGTGCCTACG
>CBHWBD010000267.1:0-6460 GCA_966111775.1 uncultured Comamonadaceae bacterium
AACCACTTGGTCATCTCCAGTGCAGGCACGCCTTCGACATGGGCGCCGCTGCAGCCGCAAGTCTCGGTGTGGGCATGGGTGGTCGCGAGGCCGCGGGCCATCGCGAAATAGCGCTGCAGCGGGGTTTCCTGGCCCGTGAAGCCGAAGCGTGCCGGCTCGCAGCCGAACAGCTGGATCAGGTGGGCCACATGGTCGTAGAGGGCGAAGTCACCGACGGTGACGTGGTCCAGCCCGGCGTCCTGCTGCAGGGTCCAATGCCGGGCCCGCAGCGCGGCGGCCTGGGCTTCAAGCTCGGCAGCCGGCAACTCGCCGCGCCAGTGGCGCTCCAGGGCCGTCTTCAGTTCGCGGTGCTCGCCCATTCGCGGGAAGCCGAGGATATGAGTCTTGATCATGATGAGTCGAGTAATGCTGAATTCGATTCGTGATACTCGCCCCTCGGGCACAATGAATCAAACGAAACGTTTTTGGGTTCATCAACAGTTCCGCTCATGCAAACGCCCCTCGAACTGCGCCATCTGCGCACCCTGGTCGCCCTGCGCGAGGCGGGCAATCTGTCCCGTGCGGCGCAGTTGCTGAACCTGACGCAGTCGGCCCTGTCCCACCAGCTCAAGGGCCTGGAGGAGCATTACGGCGCCGAGCTGTTCGCGCGCAAGAGCAACCCGCTGGTGTTCGGCGTCGTCGGCCAGCGGCTGCTGAAGCTGGCCGACGCCGTGCTGCCCCAGGTCGACGAGGCCGACCGCGACGTGCGCCGGCTGGTGGACGGCTCGGCGGGCCAACTGCGCATCGCCGTGGAATGCCACACCTGCTTCGACTGGCTGATGCCGGCCATGGACGCTTTCCGCGAGCGCTGGCCCGAGGTGGAGCTGGACATCGTGTCCGGCTTCCAGGCCGACCCGGTGGGACTGCTGCACCAGGACCGCGCCGAACTGGCCATCGTGTCGGACGTGGATGCCGACGAGACCGGCGTCGTCGTGCATCCGCTTTTCAGCTTCGAGATCGTCGCCCTGTTGCCCAAGGGGCACGTCTTGCTCGGCAAGCCCTGGCTGCAGGCGGCCGACTTTGCCGACCACACCCTCATCACCTACCCAGTGCCCGACGAGATGCTGGACCTGGTGCGCCGCGTGCTGCAGCCGGCCGGCATCGCGCCGCCGCGCCGCACCAGCGAGCTGACGGTGGCCATGCTGCAACTGGTGGCCAGCGGGCGTGGCATCGCGGCCCTGCCGCTGTGGGCCGTGGAGAACTATCTGGCGCGCGGCTATGTGGCGCGCCAGCGCATCGGCGAGGCCGGGCTGACGGGGCGGCTCTATGCGGTCAGCACCGAAGGCCTGGCGGCCAAGCCCTTTTTGGCCGACTTCGTGAAGCTGATGCGCGAGACCTCGCTGCTCAACCTGGCTGCGGTCAGCCTGCTCTAGTTGCGAGCGTGGGTGACGCGATAGCTGGCGACGCCCTGCAGCTCATGCAGGCGGCCGGTGAAGCGGCACAGGGTCTGGCCCTTGAAGTTCTGCTTGGCGGTGCAGACGAAGCGCCACTCCTCGTGGTCTCCCTGCTTCTCGATGCTGAGCGAACCCGGGGCGAAGCGATAGCCCAGGTTGTTGGCGAACTCGGCGATCTCGGCCTGCGTGAAGCGCCGGCCCGATTCGCCGCGCAGCGTCACCGCGATGGCCGGGTGGGAGGGCAGGCGGCTTTCCAGCTTGGCGCCCCACATCATCAGCGTGGCGCAAAGCAGGGTCAGCGCGATGGCGGCGAAATAGAAGCCCATGCCCAGCACGATGCCGATGGCCGAGGCCGCCCACATCGAGGCCGCCGTCGTCAGCCCGGAGATGTTCATGCCCTCGCGCATGATGACCCCGGCGCACAGAAAGCCTATGCCCGTCACCACGCCCTGGATGACCCGCGTCGGGTCGGTGAACTGCGGCAGGGAACCGCCGGCCATGTGCCCGCCGAACCATTGGTCGGGGTAGCCGACGAGGATGGTCACGGCGCAGGAGGCCATGCAGACCAGGGCATAGGTGCGCATGCCCGCCGCCCGGCCGTGATAGGCCCGCTCATAGCCGAGCAGCAGGCCCAGCGCCATGGCGCCCATCAGATGCATCAGCATCAGCACATTGGCGGCCCATTGGCTGTCGGTCCAGTAGCGCAGCAGATGGTCGGCTTCGAGCATGGAGTTCAGGTCTCGCGAGTGACGGGGCTCGCCTGACCGTATCCCACTTCAGCGCCCCACGCCAGCCGGGTCGCTGCCAGGGTTGGCGCTAGTGAAAGGCTGTGTTGAGCAGATTGGCCAGGCGCACGGCCGCCTTGGCCAGGGCCTCGCGGGCCACCGGCAAGGCTCGGGTTTCGTACGCCGCGTCGAGCAGTTCTCCCTGGCCGCCGTGGTCGTCGACAAAGGTTTTTTCGCCGCTGAAGTTGTAGGCCACCTGCTTGGCGCTGGCGCTGGACTCCGTGGCCCAGTCGTCGATGGAGCCGGTCGACCACAGGGCCACATGGGCCGGCGTGATGAGCTTGGCCACGTTGGCGGCCGCCGTGGGGACGGTGCTGCCGAGCTTCTGCACGAGCTGGCTGTCCCAGTAGGAATGCAGATTGCTCTGCTTGTTGGTGGGCGCGATCTCGACGGACACCGAGTTGCCGCCGCTGTCGTGATGATCGGCCGCATGCAGCGGTTGGTGGATGTCACCGACGAAATGCAGGATGAATTTCAGGGCCAGCGTCCTCTCCGCTGCCGGGGTCGCTGGGGCGGCGAGTTCGTCCCTGAACTGCGCCAGCTTGTCGGCCACGCAGGCATTGGCAGGTCCGTCACTCGCCGCCGTTCCTGCGGGCAGGGGTGGGCGGCCGTCGCAGGCCGTTGCCAGGTCGCCCCCATCGATCTCGATGTCGATGAAATGCCATTTGTGCGTGGCGTTGTAGTGCGTCTTCTGGGGCGTGTTGCGGTCGGAGTCGCGGAACTTGTCGGCCCAGGTGGCGCGGCTGACGAAATCGGGCGCGGTCAGCTTGTCCTTGTCCTGGGCGAGCAGTGCATCGACGGCCTTGCGGGCCTTGGGCGTGAGACGCTTGTAGGCCAGCGAGGCGACGACTTCGTGGCCCTGGTCGCCCCAGGCGAAGCCCGTGCAGGGCAGGGCCAGCGCCAGGGCGGCCAGCAAGGCTTGAGTGACGATGGGACGCATGGCGGATTCTCCTGAGGCGGTTCGGGCAACGCGAGTGTTGCGGCCCGCGGCCGCCGTGGGAAGGCTTGCCGCCGGCCGGCCTCAGCAGAGTTGAGGAGGCTTCAGGCCAGCGCCGTCATGCGCTCGACGAGCACGCAGCGCACCCATTTGCGTGCCGTGATCTGCGCCGTCTGGGCGAGCAGGAATTCCTCGGCCTGGGAGTTGGCCGTCTCGAACTCGAAGCCGCAGAGCTGCACGATGCGGCTCAGCGGCCGGGTCCAGACGCGGCGCACGTCGGCGCTGAACAGGGGCACGCCCTCGTCCTCGCCGAGCAGCAGGCGCAGCTCGTAGTGCTGGGCGTCCAGCGGCGGCTCGGCAGCGGCCAGGATCTGCAGCCCGGCCTCGCTGAGGTTGACGACGACGCCGCCGCGCGCCTCGGACAGGCCTTCGGGCTTGATGACCCAGACCGGCAGTTGCTCGTGCTGGTCAGGAACCAGGAAGAACTCGACCCGGGGGAAGCGGCGCTGGTCAATCGACATGGTGTGATCTGGGTGCGTGAACGAACTGGATCAAAGCATCTGCGAATGACAGGCGCTTGTCAGCAGCGCCGCCGTCCCCTGATTTGAGGACGGTCAAACCGCGAGCAGGTCGACCTCGAACAGCAGGGTGGCGTTCGGCGGGATGACGCCACCGGCACCATGGGCGCCGTAGCCGAGTTCGGGCGGCAGCACCAGCATGCGCGTGCCGCCGACCTTCATGCCCTGCACGCCCTCGTCCCAGCCGGCAATGACTTCGCCGCCGCCGAGGCGGAACTTGAAGGGCTGGCCGCGGTCCTTGCTGGAGTCGAACTTCTTGCCCTTCATGCCGTCCTTGAACAGCCAGCCGGTGTAGTGCACCGACACGCGCTGGCCCTTGGCGGCTTCGGCACCTTCGCCGACGACGCGGTCCTCGTACTGCAGGCCGGTGGAGGTGGTGTGCAGATTGAGCTCAATGGGCTCGGGGCCGCCGGCGACGCCGAGCAACTCGACCTCGAAGCACAGCGTCGCGTTGGGCGGGATGACGCCGCCGGCACCGCGCGCGCCGTAGCCGAGGCCGGCCGGGATGATCAGCGTGCGCTTGCCGCCGATCTTCATGCTCTGCACGCCCTCGTCCCAGCCCTTGATGACCATGCCGGCGCCGAGTTCGAACTCGAACGGGTCGCCGCGATCCTTGCTGGAGTCGAACTTGGTGGTCTTGGCGCCGTCGACCCAGAGCCAGCCCGTGTAGTGGACGGTGACGTCATGGCCGGCCGACGCCTGCTTGCCGTCGCCTTCGACGGTGTCTTCAAACTGCAGGCCGGAGGGCGTGGTGTTCATGGGGTGTCCTTCAAGATGGGGGGGAATGCAGGCATTGTCGCTGCGCAGTCCGAGCCAACCGAAACCAGCGGTCATGAACGCGGTGGCCGCGCGAAGCGAGTCGGTGGGCGCCGCAATAATGGCTGCCCACCCGACCGGTACGCCACATGCCACCTCTGCCCAGCGCGCCCATCGTCCTGCCCATCTGGCAGGGGCGCCGCGGATGGATCAATGCGATCGCGTGTGCCTTGCTGGGCACGCTTTGCGCCCTGGGATTGATGTTGGCTGTCGAGCGCACCGTCGTCGCTCCCGTGTGCGGCAAGCACGCCGCAGCCCGCGGCATGACTTACCAGGAGTTCACCCTCGTCGGCAGAAAGCAGCTCAACACGGTCGTGTGCATCCTGCGCAGGCCCGACGGCAGGACCGAGGACGTCTATCTCAAGTCCCTGCTGCCGTTCTTCGCCGACATGCTCGTCGGGTTGGCGATGGGGCTGGAACTGACGGTGCCGTCCTTCATCCTTCTGCTGGCCATCGCGCGCAGCGCGCCCTATTTGCGCAGGATGCGCAGCACCACCTGACTGACGAAGCTCGCGCCTACGGAGTGAGTGGGAGGCGCGTCGAGCGCCACAGCGCGACTGCCTCGGCGAGCACGTCGCCCGGTGGGCGGCAATCCGTCGCTGGCGTCTGCAGGGGCGCAAGGCCCAGGTGTGCCGCAGCTTCCCGCAAACGTGCCGCCGGGTCGCCGAGATCGATAGCCGCTGCCCCGTTCTGCTTGGACAGCTTGTGCCCATCGGCCGCCAGCACCAGAGGCGTGTGCAGATAGCGCGGCGTGGGCAGGCCCAGGGCCCGTTGCAGCGCGATCTGGCGCGGCGTGTTGTCGGCCAGGTCCTCGCCGCGCACGATGTCGGTGATGCCCTGTTCGGCGTCGTCGACGACGACGGCGAGCTGGTAGGCCCAGAGGCCGTCGGCGCGCTTCAAGACGAAGTCACCGACCTCGGCCTCCAGGTCCTGCGACTGTGAGCCCAGGCGGCGGTCCTGCCAGTCGACGCGGCCCTGGACTTGATACCGCCAGGCGCGCACGGGGCGACCGTTCGTGCCGTGGCGGCAGGTGCCGGGATAGACCAGCTCGCCATGCTTGGGCCGGGGGCCGGCCGCGGCGGCGATCTCGGCGCGGGTGCAGGCGCAGCCATAGGCCTGGCCGGACGCGATCAGCCGGTCCAGCGCGGCCTGGTAGAGCTCGCCGCGGCGCGATTGCCAGTTGGGCGGCTCATCCGGCATCAAACCCAGCGCGGCGAGCTGGCCGAGGATGACCTCGTCCATGCCCGGCGGGCAGCGCGGGCCGTCGACGTCCTCGATGCGCAGCAGCCACTGGCCGCCCTGGGCACGGGCGTCCAGCCAGCTGGCCAGGGCCGCGACCAGCGAGCCGGCGTGCAGCGGGCCCGTGGGGGAGGGCGCAAATCGGCCTCGGTAGGTCATCAGAGGCTATGGGCACGCCCTGCGCGGCCGAGCAGACCGTCGCAACGCCGCCAATCAAGGCGCAAAGCGCCGCCGTAGCTCGTGCTCCGGCGAGCATTTGCAACGCCGAGTGGCGGCGTTGCGGCGGGATGAGCGGGCGTGAGGGGCGTGTTCATAGCCTCTGTTAGAGCAGCAGGCCTTCGTGCTGTTCCAGCAGGGCCTTGCGCGTGGTCTCGTTGCGCAGCTTGTCCAGCCACCAGGCCAGGGCCTTGCCCGGCGCATGGCCGGCGTCGCGCCAGGCGTAGTGCATCTTGCCGGTGCGTCGGCCCTCGTAGGTGGTCTTGCGCACCAGGCGGCCGGCCTCGATGTGGCGGCGCACGATGGGCACCGGCAGGGAGCCGCAGCCCAGGCCGCGCATCATGACTTCGAGCTTGGTGGCCAGCGACGGCACGGTCAGCACGTCCTGGCCCGGCAGCAGGCCGACGGTCAGCGGCGCCAGCAGCCGGGCGCTGTCGGCCACGGCAATGATGCGGT
>CBHWBD010000268.1:0-6418 GCA_966111775.1 uncultured Comamonadaceae bacterium
TGGCCGCGGTGCTGCTGGGCCTGTTCGTCATGCAGTTGCGCGGCGGCAAGCCGGCGGCGCCCGAAGTCGTCCAGCCCGAGCCGGCCGCGTCGGTGGCCGCCCCCGTTCCCGCCCCGACACCTGCTCCCGCGCCCGCGCCGGTCGAACCCGTGGCCGCGCCGGCCAGCGTGCCCGCCAGCCAGCCCAGCCTGGTGCAGGCGCCCGTGCCCGTGCCGGTTCAGGTCAAGCCGGCGCCGGCACCGGCGAGTGCCGTCGTGCGCCCGCCGCCGGCCTCGGCCGCGATGCGCCGCGATCCCGCGCTCAAGCCCATGACGACGGAGAAGGCCGGCGAAGTTCGCCCGGTGCCGCGCAGCCCGGTGGTTGCCGCCCCCGAACCGGCGACGACGGCCACCACGACGGCCAGCCCTCCCAAGCCGGCGCCGGCGTCAGCCACGCCGGCGGGCGAACCGCCGCCGCCGAAGACGGCCAACGAGGCCTGCGGTGGCCGCGTGCTGTTCGCGCGCGCCTGGTGCATCGACCGCCAGTGCGAGAAGCCGATCTACCAGAACGACCCCGAGTGCGTGAAGCTGCGCGACATCCGCAACAGCCGCGCCAACCACTAGTTCAGAACAACGCCATCGACAGCTTGCGCCGATAGCTGTCGATCAGCGGGTCGCTGTGCACGACCGCCGCCTTGCCGGCGATCTCCAGCGTGCCGCTCTTGGCCTCGGTCGCCGGCTTGGGGGCCGGCTTGGCCAGCAGCTCCAGGATGGCCACATAGGTCTTGCGCGCGGCTTCGCCGTTCCAGGCCTTGTCGCGCATGATGATTTCCAGCAGCTCGTCCATGGCCTCGGTGAAGCGCTGGCCGGCCAGGTGCGTCTGGGCCAGCGTGAAGCGGGCGTCGAAATCGCGCTTGTTGGCCGCGACCGCCGCCTGCAGGGCCGCCGGGTCGGCGCCGGCCGAGGCCTCGAAGGCGGCCAGCCAGGTGGCCAGGGCCGCCAGGCGCGGGGCGGGCACCAGCGTGTCGGCAGCCTTGGCGGCCACCGGCGCGAAGGCCGTCTGGGCGTCGCCCAGCAGGCCCAGCTCCAGCAGGGCCTTCACGTAGTCGAAGCGAGCCGCGTCGTTGGACGGATCGGTCTGCACGGCGTGGGCCAGCTTGGCCAGGGCGGATTCGAGGTCGCCGTCGGCCATCAGGCCCTCGGCCTCTGCCAGGTCGGTTTCGGCTTCCAGCACCTCGCCGGGCGGCACATGCTTGTCCAGGAATTCGCGGATCTGGGCCTCGGGCAGGGCGCCGACGAAGCCGTCCACCGGCTGGCCGCCGGCGAACATCACGCAGAAGGGGATGGAGCGCACGCCGAACATCTGGCTCAGCTGCGAGGCGATCTCGGGCACCTCGTCGCTGTTGAGCTTGGCCAGCGTGAAGCGGCCCGCGTAGGCGGTTTCCAGCTTCTCCAGGACGGGGCCGAGGGTGCGGCAGGGACCGCACCAGGGCGCCCAGATGTCCAGCAGCACGGGCTGGGTCTGGGAGGCGAGGATGAGTTCGGCTTCGAAGTTCTGGAGGGTGATGTCGATCATGGCGAGAAGCAGTTGAAGGCGTGCCACCTACAATTCAAGGCTCTTTTGAGCCTCGGAGCGCGCCTTGCAGACCCCAGCCCCTACGAACCCGGACGCCGTCATCGGCATCGTCATGGGCTCCAGCAGCGACTGGGAGACGATGAAGCTGGCGGCCGAGATTCTGACCGAGTTCGGTGTCGCCTTCGAGGCACGGGTCGTGTCGGCCCACCGCATGCCCGACGAGATGTTCGCCTACGCCGAGGCGGCTTCGGGCCGCGGGCTGAAGGCCATCATCGCCGGCGCCGGCGGTGCCGCCCATCTGCCGGGCATGCTGGCCGCCAAGACCACGGTGCCGGTGCTGGGCGTGCCGGTCGCCAGTCGCCATCTGCAGGGCGTCGATTCCCTGCACTCCATCGTGCAGATGCCCAAGGGCATTCCGGTCGCCACCTTCGCCATCGGCAATGCCGGCGCGGCGAATGCGGCGCTGTTCGCGGTGGCCATGCTGGCCACGGGCAACGCTGCCCTGCTGGCCAAGCTGGATGCCTTCCGCGCCAGGCAGACGGCGGTGGCCCAGGCCATGAGCGAGGAGCTGCGTTGATCCCCGCACGGCCGCCCGAAGGGGATCAGCTCCCGCTTGGCGGGACGGCGCGCAGCGCGAAGGGTGCCTCAAGTTCGCCGGCATTGCTTCCGGGCACCGCGACCCTCGGCGTCCTCGGTGGCGGCCAGCTCGGCCGCATGTTCGTGCAGGCTGCCCAGGCCCTGGGCTACCGCTGCATCGTGCTGGATCCGGATGCGATCAGCCCCGCCGGCGCGGTGGCCGACAAGCATGTGAAGGCCGACTACCTCGATTCCTTCGGTCTCGCCCAGCTGGCGCGCGACTGCGACGCCATCACGACCGAGTTCGAGAACGTGCCGGCCGTGGCCCTGGAGACCCTGGCCGGCATGCGCATCGTCGCGCCCGCGGCGGCGGCCGTCGCCGTCTGCCAGGACCGGGCCGTCGAGAAGGCCCATTTCGAGGCCGCCGGCGTGCCCTGCGCCCCGCATGCCGTCATCACCAACGACATCGAGCTGGCGGCCGTCGATCCCAAGCTGTTGCCCGGCATCCTGAAGACCAGCCGCATGGGCTATGACGGCAAGGGCCAGGTGCGGGTGTCGACCGCGGCCGAGCTGGCCCGGGCCTGGGACGATCTCAAGCGCGTGCCCTGCGTGCTGGAGCAGCTGCTGCCGCTGAAGTTCGAGCTGAGCGTGCTGGTGGCACGCGGCGCCGACGGCCAGATCGTCAATTTCCCGGTCCAGCAGAACCTGCACCGCGGCGGCATCCTGGCCGTCACCGAGGTACCGGCGCCCGACGTGCCGGCCGAGGTCGAGAAGCTGGCTGTCGCCGCCGCCCGCCAGGTGGCCCAGGCGCTGGGCTATGTCGGCGTGCTCTGCATCGAGTTCTTCTGGTTGCAGGACGGTCGCCTGGTCGTCAACGAGATGGCGCCGCGCCCGCACAACTCGGGCCACTGGACCATGAACGGCGCCGATGTGTCCCAGTTCGAGCTGCAGGTGAGGACGCTCGCCGGCCTGCCCCTGCCCGAGCCGCGCCAGCATTCGGCCTCCGTCATGCTGAACCTGCTGGGCGACCTGTGGTTCAACGCCGACGGCGGTCCGACGCCCCCGGCCTGGGAGCGCGTGCTGGCCCTGCCGGGCGCGCATCTGCACCTCTACGGCAAGGCCGAGGCCCGCCATGGCCGCAAGATGGGCCATCTGAACATCACGGCCGAGACGGCCGAGGCGGCCCATGCCGTGGCCCTCCAGGCCGCGGCCATCCTCGGCCTGCCGACCGACTTCTGATGCTGCTGCTGCCCGGCAACGATCCCGAAGCCATCCAGGCCGCCGCCCGGCGCCTGGCGGCGGGCGAACTGCTGGGCCTGCCGACCGAGACCGTCTACGGGCTGGCGGCGCGGGCCGACCAGGACAGCGCGGTGGCCAAGATCTTTGCCGCCAAGGGCCGGCCGAGCGACCACCCGCTGATCGTCCATGTGCTGGACGCGGCCGGGGCCGAGCCCTTCGCCGACCACCTGCCGGCCCTGGCGCGCCGGTTGATGGACGCCTTCTGGCCGGGGCCGCTGACGGTCATCGTGCCGCGCAAGCCGGGTGTGGCCACGGGTGCGGCCGGTGGCCAGGCGACGATTGCCGTGCGCGCGCCGGCCCACCCGGTCGCCCGTGCCGTGCTGGCGGCAGCCCGCGAACTGGGCGTGCAGGGCCTGGCTGCGCCCAGTGCCAACCGCTTCGGCCGGGTCAGCCCGACGCTGGCCCGGCACGTCGTCGAGGAATTCGGCCCCGAGCTGATGGTGCTGGACGGGGGCGCCTGCGAGGTGGGCATCGAATCCAGCATCGTCGACTGCAGCCGTGGGCGCGCGGTCCTGCTGCGCCCCGGGCTGATCAGCCGCGCGCGCATCGAAGCTGCCCTGGGCGAGCCGCTGGCCGAGGCCGATGCCGCTGCGCCCAAGGCTTCGGGCACCCTGGCCGCCCATTACGCGCCGACGGCCCGCGTGCGCCTGCTGGATGCCGAGCAGCTGGCTTTACTTTCAGCCACAGCGGCCGCCAGCGGGGGCCTGGAAGGGGTGGCGGTATATTCACGCGACCAATTGCCGGCCTGGCGTTGGCAGGCCCTGCCGGCCGACCCGGCGGCAGCGGCCCACGAACTGTTTGCGGTGTTGCGGGCCCTCGATGCGGCCGGCGCCCGTGAGATCTGGGTCGAGTCGCCACCGCGCGACCCCGCCTGGGATGGTGTGCGGGACCGGCTCAGCCGGGCCGCCGCCGCCTTCACTGATTGAGTTTTGTCCCTGAGTTGATCGTCATGCAACGTGTTGTCTCCCAGAAATTGAAGCGCGGCCTGGCCCTGGCCACGGTTGCAGCGGCCGCGCTGATCGCCGGCTGCGGCGGCGGCACGTCGCAGATCGATCCTTTTGCCCCGACCCGGATCATCACCTTCGGCGACGAGAGCGGCACCATCCTGCAGAGTGGCAAGAAGTACACGATCAACGGGTTGAATGCCGACACCAAGCTGGTGGACTGCAAGATCAGCCCGGTCTGGAGCCAGACCCTGGCCAGCGGCTTCGGCTTCGTCTACCCGCAGTGCAACACCGACTTCGTGGCCCTGCCCCAGGGCATCTTGTATGCAGCGGCGGGCAACAAGGTGGCCGATGTGCGCGACAAGATCGACCTGCACCTGTCCAACGACCGTTTCGGTCCCAAGGACATCGTGGCCATCATGGTGGGCGTCAACGACATCCTCGAGCTGTATCGCCAGTTCCCGGCCCAGAGCCGTGACTCGCTGATCAACGAAGCCAAGGCGCGCGGCAAGCTGCTGGCCGACCAGGCCAACCGCATCGCCAATGCAAACGGTCGCGTGGTCATCAGCACCATCTTCGACGTCGGCCTGTCGCCTTTCGGCCAGAAGGAAAAGCAGCAGCTGACCGACATCGACCGTGCCGTCTTCCTGAACGACCTCAGCTCGGCTTTCAACACGAGCCTGCGCCTGAATCTGCTGAACGACGGCCGTCTCGTCGGCCTGGTGCTGACCGACGAATACGTGCAGCAGCGCGTGCGCTTCCCCAGCATCGCCAGCTTCACCAATGTGACCGATGCGGCCTGCCGCACCGACGTCGCGCCGCAGGACTGCACGACCGACACCCTGGTGGCCGACGCCAGTGCGACGCAGTGGATGTGGGCCGGCGACACGCTGCTGGGCCCGACGGCTCAGCTGGACCTGGGTCGATCCTTCCTGGGCCGCGCGAAGAACAACCCGTTCTGACGCCCGCCGGCGGCCGCTTCAGGCGGTCGCCGTGCGCAGCTCGCGGCGCAGGATCTTGCCGACGTTGCTCTTGGGCAGCTCGTCGCGGAACTCGATGAACTTGGGCCGCTTGTAGGCCGTCATCTGCTGGGCGCAGTAGCTGGCCAGGTCTTCCTCGGCCAGGGCCGGGTCGCTCTTGACGACGAAGAGCTTGACCGCCTCGCCGGACTTGGCGTCGGGCACGCCGATGGCGGCGCACTCCAGCACGCCGGGGTGCATGTTGACGACCTGCTCGATCTCGGTCGGGTAGACGTTGAAGCCGCTGACCAGGATCATGTCCTTCTTGCGGTCGACGATGCGCACATAGCCGCGCTCGTCCATGATGCCGATGTCGCCGGTCTTGAAGTAGCCGTCGGCGCACATGACGTTGGCGGTCTCGTCCGGGCGTTTCCAGTAGCCGGCCATGACCTGGGGACCACGGATGCAGATCTCGCCGCGCTCGCCGATGGCGACGTCGTTGCCGTCGTCGTCGCGGATGGCGATCTCGGTCGACGAGATCGGCAGGCCGATGCTGCCGTTGAAGGCGCGCTGGTCCAGCGGGTTGATGGTGGCGGCCGGCGAGGTCTCGGACAGACCGTAGCCTTCGACGACCGGGCAACCGGTGACCTTGAGCCATTTCTCGGCCGTGGCCTGCTGCACGGCCATGCCGCCGCCGTTGGAGATGACCAGCTCGGAGAAGTCCAGGCGCGAGAAGCCGGGCTCGGCGGCCAGCGCGTTGAACAGCGTGTTGACGGCCGGGAAGATGTGGATCTTGTGGCCGCGCAGGGTGTCGATGAAGCCGGGGATGTCGCGTGGGTTGGGCACCAGGATGTTGAGGTGGCCCATACGCGCGCCCAGCATGAAGCAGGCCGTCAGCGCGAAGATGTGATACAGCGGCAGCGCACAGACATTGGTGAACTGCATGTTCTGGTCGGGCAGCTTGGCCAGCATGGGCTGGAACCAGGCCTCGACCTGCAGGATGTTGGCGACGATGTTCCGGTGCAGCAGCGTGGCGCCCTTGGACACGCCGGTGGTGCCGCCGGTGTACTGCAGGAAGGCGACGTC
>CBHWBD010000269.1:0-6340 GCA_966111775.1 uncultured Comamonadaceae bacterium
TGCAGTTCGTTCATCAGCTCGGGCTGACGAGCGGCGGACTCAAGGTACTTGCTGCCCATGATGCCGATACCGATACAAGCACCGAAGGCGCCCAGACCAATGATCAGACCAGCGGCGAGGGCAACAAAGCTAATGACTTCCACGATGACTCCTTGAAGGGACTAGAGAAAAGGGTTGAGGGGAAAAAACTGCTTGGGGAAACTGGGGACGCTCAGTGGGCGTCGTGGGCCTGGCCGATGTAGACCAGGGCCAGCATCATGAACACGAAGGCCTGCAGCGTGATGATGATCAGGTGGAAGGCGGCCCAGACGAAGCCGGCAATCACGTGACCCAGGGCCAACAGACCGTAGCCCACCGGACCCATGCTGGCGTAGGCGCCGCCCATCAGGGCGATCAGCAGGAAGATCAGCTCGCCGGCATACATATTGCCGAACAACCGCATGCCGTGCGAGATGGTCTTGGCGAGGAACTCGACCATCTGCATGGCGAAATTGATCGGGTAGAGCCAGACCTTGTCGCCAAAGGGGGCCGACACCAGCTCGTGGGCCCAGCCGCCAGCGCCCTTCATCTTCACGTTGTAGATGAGGCAGGTGATCAGCACGCCCAGGGACAGGCCCATGGTCATGGACAGGTCGGCGGTGGGCACGACGCGCAGATAGGCGTGGTGGTCACCGGTGAGGGTCTGGTAGGCCCAGGGCAGCAGGTCCACGGGCAGCAGGTCCATCGCATTCATCAGGAAGATCCAGACGAAGACGGTCAGGGCCAGCGGAGCCACCAGCTTGCGGCTGTTGGCGTTGTGCACGATGCCCTTGGCCTGGTCGGCGACGATTTCGACGAGGATTTCGACGGCCGCTTGAAAACGACCGGGAACGCCCGACGTAGCGGCCTTCGCCGCGCGCCACAGGAAGAAGCAGCCGATGACGCCCATCAGCACGCTGAAGAACAGGGAGTCGAGGTTGACGACCGAGAAGTCGACGATGCCCTTCTGGGTGCCGCTTTGCGCGTGGTGCAAATGGTGAATGATGTATTCACCGGCGCTCGGGGCGGCTGTTTCGTGGCCTTCTGCTGCCATGTTTCTTTCTGCCTCGTCAGTTCTGTCTGCGGCTGTGCCACGCGAGCGCCAGCCAGTTCACTTTGATGCACACCGCGAGGGTGACCAGCAGGGCTGGCCAACTCAGGCCCGGCACCACCTTTGGCGCCAGCACCAGCATCGCGATCGATGCACCGATTTTCAAAAATTCCCAACCCATGAACCCGGCAGCCGCTCCGACCGCAGAATCCACGCGCTTCGTCATGCCCCGCGCCAGCAGCATGTTCGGCACCACCACCGCCAGAGCGCCGTAGAGCGCCGAGGCCATGGCCACGCCGGACGCCGTCCACAGCCGGATCACGGCCACGCACAGCAGACCTGCCATCAGCTGCCATCCCAGCACACGCCAGGGCGACAGCATCGGCAACGCGGACTTCAGCGCCGCCGCCTCCTCGGGGCTCAGGGCCTTGACGGGCGGCTCCTCTTGATCGTCGTCCCAGCCGCCGGCCGTCGAAACAGCGGGGGGCCAGGTCTTTCGGGGGCCGTTCTCGGTCATGGCGCCAGGTCCTGGGGTGGGCGGCTCGGCCTCCAAAACTACCGGGGGCCGATTGCACCGGGATGACGCACAGGCGCCATCCAACAAAGCCACTCATTATAGGTGACTAGTTACACCGGGGTAAATACGCCCCCTCGCGGGGCCAGGATTCAGGCCCCGTTCAGGCGCCTGTCAGGGTTGCGGGCAAGCCCGGCACGTCGACGTGCAGCTGCAGCACGGCACCGGCCAGCGGCTCGCGTTCCAGTTCGTCGGCGGGGCGCTTTTCCCGGGCCGTCGTGATGAAGAGGGTGCGCCCGTCGGGGCCGCCGAAGGTGGGCATGGTCGGGCAGGTCGCCGGCAGGTCGATGCGCTGCAGCACTTCGCCGGTCGGCGCGATGCACAGCACGCAGCCGCCTTCGAACATGGCCGACCAGTAGCAACCGTCGGCGTCCATGGCCGCGCCATCGGGGCGACCGCCATAGGTTTCACCCGGCGTGCGTGGCTTGAACTCGGCAAAGACGCGCGGATTGGACAAGGCGCCGGTCGCCACATCGAAGTCTGCGACGTAGATGCGGTGGGCCTTGGTGTCCGACCAATGCACGCGGCGACCGTCGGGGCTCCAGGCCAGGCCGTTGGACGTCGTCAGGCCGGGCACCTGGGCGGCGAAGGCCGTGCCGTCGAAGCGGTAGAGCGCCGCCTCGGGCTCACGCGCGTCCGAGATGCTGCCGATCCACAGCCGCCCCGCCGGGTCGACCTTGCCGTCGTTGAAACGCAACCGCGCCGGGTCATAGGGCGGCGCGGCGACCAGGGCCTGCGCACCGGTCGTCGTGTCCAGCGACCAAAGGCCATCACGACGTGCGACCAGCAGGCCACCGCTGGCGCGAGCGGCGATGCAGCCGGGTTCGGCATCCTGCGGCCAGACATCGGGCGTGTCGACGCCCGCGCGCCAGCGCAGCACCTGGCGGCCGGGGATGTCGACCGCATAGAGAACCTGTTCCGTGGGATGCCAGAGCGGTGATTCGCCCAGCAGGCAGCGGTGCGCGCCCAGGGGCTGGAGGTCGTGTTCGAGTGCCATGCCGGCACTCTAGGCGGTTATCCGAAGTAACTCGGGCGAAAAGCGCCCAGCTCGGCCTTCAGATAGTGGGCGCCGGGGATGGGATTGAAATAGAAAGGCGGCACCTCGACGAAGCCCAGGCTTTCGTAGAGGCCGCGCGCGGCTTCCATGTCGTCCAGCGTGTCGAGCAGCATGGACGAGTAGCCAGCCTCGGTGGCACGGTCCATCAGCGCCTGGGCCAGGATGCGCCCCAGGCCGAAGCGGCGGAAGGCCGGGCGCACATAAAGGCGCTTCATCTCACAGGCGTTGGGGTAGTCGGCGTCCAGCAGCGGCCGGAAGGCGCCGCTGCCGGCTACTGAGCCGTCGACGGTGGCCAGCAGCAGCAGGCCGCCGGGCGGCGCGTAGACGCCGGGCAGGCCGGCCAGTTCTTCCTCGAAACCCTGGAAAGCCAGATCGACATCGAGGCTGTTGGCGTAGTCCTGCAGGACGAGTCGCGCCTCCTGCCAGTCCTCAGGAGATTCGGGTGTGACGAGCTGGATGTCTGGACCGGCCATAGGCGCCGCAGTTTAGCCAGCGAACTCAGGCCGCAAATCCCAAGACCACGCGGCGGGTCTTGGCTGATTTCTTCTCAATCTTGGTCACGACGATCGCGCCAATCTCGGCCGTGTTGCTCACATGCGTACCCCCGCAAGGCTGCAGATCGACGCCTTGAACTTCCAGCACCCGCACTCGACCCAAGCCGCGCGGCGGCTGCACGCTCATGGAGCGCACCAGCCCGGGATTGGCGTCCAGCTCCTCCTCGCTGATCCAGCGATGGCCGACCGGATGCGACTCCGCCACCAGCCGGTCCAGGCCCGCCTGGATGGCCTCCTTGTCGAAGGGCTCGTCGGTGTGGAAGTCCAGCCGCGCATAGGTCTCGGTGATGGAGCAGCCGTCGACCGGATAGGGCAGCAGCGCACACAGCAGATGCGTGGCGGTGTGGAAGCGCCGATGCGCCATGCGGCGCCCGGCATCGACCTCGACCCGAACAGCCGTGCCAGCGGGCGGCAGCGCCTCGCCTTCGATCAGATGGACGATGGCTGCCGGGTGTTCCTTGCTTTTGCGCGTGTCCGTCACACGCCAACGCTGCTCGCCGGCCATCAGCCAGCCGGTGTCACCGGCCTGGCCGCCACCGACCGGATAGCAGACGGTGCGGTCCAGCAGCACGCCACCCTCGCCCTGGGCGATGACGGTCGCGTCGCAGCTCAGCAGCGTCGCGTCCTCGCGGAACAGATCCTCGGTTTGCATCAGGCCATCACCTCCAGCTCGACCTCGCCGCGTGGCGTGGACAGGCGCGCCTTGAAGCCATCCCGCACCTCGTAGCCCAGCAGTTGCACGCCCGACTCGGCCATGCCGTCGGTTGGATGCGCCTCGCCCCATTCGATCAGCACCGGCAGGGCCTCGCGGCGCAGGCGACGGCCATCCTCGCGCAGGGCGATGCGCCAGCGCAGATGGCCGCGCGAAGCCTCGATGGCTTGGCCGGCATCGACGCCCTCGCCGCGCCAGTTGGCCAGGGCCGCATCGAGATTCGGCACGCGCGACACCCAATGGATCAGCCCCGGCCCCTGGGCCAGAGCTTCACGCAGCGTGGGCTGATCGAGATCGAACCAGCGCGCGCGGCCGGGCGGCGGCGCGTCGGGGTCGATGGCGATGATCTCCAGATAGACCCGCGGATGCTGGGGGCCGCTGATATTGAGCAGGCGGTTGTGCGTGCTCATCAGCGCATGCCTGCCGCCGGAGCCGGGCGTCACGCCGAGCACGCGTTCGCACCAGGCGACGCCCTCTTCCAACGTCGCCGCGCCGACGACGAGGTGGTCGAGTTCCATGCTCACAGCGTCACCTGCCCTTGCACGACCGGCGTCACATCGCCGCCGATCCAGATGACATCGCCTCCGCGCTGCACATGCACGCGACCGGCGCGCCCCAGGGCCGTCCCCTGGGCCACCACATAGGCATCGGGCGCCAGGCCGGCGCCGATCAGCCATTGCGCCAGACCCGCATTCAGGCTGCCGGTGACCGGGTCCTCCGGCACGCCGTCGCTGGAAATGAAGGCCCGCACCTCGAACTGCGGCTCGTCTGCCCGCGAGGCGACGACGCCGACCTTGTGCGGGCCGACGACGCCCAGTTCCAACCCGGCCATGCGCGACCAGTCCGGCTTCAGGGCCAGCACCTGCTCGGCGGAGGGAAGCATCACGGCGCACCAGCCGGGGCCGTTGTCCACCCATTGGTGCGCGACGATGTCTTCGGGCCGCAGGCCCAGGCCGGCGCGGATCTGGCTGAGCTTGGCCTCATCGAGCGGCCCGCTGCGCAGCAGTGGCGGCGCCGCGAAGGCCAGGCGCTCGCCGTCGCGGCGCACGGCCACCAGGCCCACGCCGCATTGCTGCACGACGGTTTCGCCCTTGGGCTTGCCGCCGGCCGCCAGCCAGGCGTGGCAGCTGCCCAGCGTCGGGTGACCGGCAAAGGGCAGCTCGCGCGCCGTCGTGAAGATGCGCACGCGGTAGTCGGCGGCGGCATCCGTCGGCGGCAGCAGGAAGGTGGTTTCGCTGAGATTGGTCCAGTTCGCGAAAGCCTGCATCTCGGCGTCGCTCAGGCCCTCGCCGTCCACGACGACAGCCAGCGGATTGCCCTTCAGGGGCCGGGCGGTGAAGACATCGACTTGGGCAAAGCGGCGGATCTGGGTCATGGCTGGAGGTAGAGGCCCGGCCTCACGACCTCCATGCCACGATCCGGCGTCGCCAGGGCCTTGAAGCCGTGGCGCGCATAGAGCGGATGGGCATCTTTCGTGAACAGCATGAAGCGGCGCAGGCCTTGCAGATCGGGATGGGCGAGCAGGGATTGAACCATCCAATCGGCAAGACCCTGCCCCCTGTGGGCTTCAAGGATGTAGACGTCGCAGAGATAGGCAAAGGTGGTGCGGTCGGTGACGACGCGGGCGAAGCCGACCTGGCCTTGCGTGTCGGCATGCAGGGCGATGCAAAGCGAGTTCGCGATCGCGCGCTGCACGGTGGCCAGCGGGATGCCTTCGCTCCAGTACGCCTTCGTCAGGAAGGCATGGGCAGCGACGGTGTCGATGTCCTCGCCGGCGAAGCTGAGGCGATAACCGGGCCTCTCCACGTCAATGCCCGCCGCCCAGATAGGCGGCCTGCACGGCGGGGTCGTTGCGCAGCTTGTCCGCCGGACCATGCACGGCGATGCGACCGTTCTCCAGCACATAGCCGTAGTCGGCCACCTTGAGCGCGGCGGCGGCGAACTGCTCGACCAGCAGCATGGTCACGCCGCGCGCCTTGAGGCTCTCGATGATGCGGAAGACCTCTTCCACCAGGATGGGCGCCAGGCCCATGGAGGGTTCGTCCAGCAGCACGACCTCGGGGTTGAGCATGGTGGCGCGGGCCATGGCCAGCATCTGCTGCTCGCCGCCGGACAGCGTGCCGGCCAGTTGCATGCGCCTCTCCTTCAGGCGCGGGAACAGCTCCATGGCCTTCTCGAGGTCGGCCTCGACGTCGCCCTTGGGCCGCGCGCCGGTGTAGCGCGGGAAAGCGCCCAGGCGCAGGTTGTCGGTGACCGTCATGGTGGCGAAGACGCGCCGGCCTTCGGGCGAGTGGGCCAGACCCTGGCGGGCGATGGTGTAGCTCTCCTGGCCGTCGATGCGCTTGCCGTTCAGCGTGATCTCGCCGCCGGTGGG
>CBHWBD010000270.1:0-6321 GCA_966111775.1 uncultured Comamonadaceae bacterium
CGGCGACGGCGGCTTCGAATTGGTCTTTCAGGCTCACGGGGTTCTCCAGGCTGATTCGAGGGGTTCGACTTGGTCACAATCGAACGACGGGCCGCCGAGTTTAGGCCCGCCCATAACGATTCCGAGGAGACGCATGGCCCCCAGCAGCGAACGCATGTCCAAGGTGGATACCGCCTGGCTGCGCATGGACACCGAGGCCAACCTGATGATGATCGTCGGGGTCTGGTCCATCCGCCCCGGCATCACGCTGAAGGCATTGCGCGAGCGCGTGGCCGAGCGGCTGCTGCAATACCCGCGCTTCCGGCAGAAGGTCGTCGAGGACGCGCTGCTTGGCGCCCAGTGGGTGACGGACAAGGACTTCGACATCGCCCGCCATGTCGTCTCCGAACTGCCGCTGCCGCTGCGCGGCCAGAGCCGTGACGAGGTGCTGCGCGAGCGCGTCGGCGAGCTCTGCTCCCAGCCGCTGGACCCGGCCCATCCGCTGTGGCAGTTCCAGCTCATCGAGGACATGGGCGACGGCACCAGCGCGCTGATCGCGCGCATCCACCATTGCATCGCCGACGGCATCGCGCTGATCGCCGTCATGCTGTCCATCACCGACGGCGGCAAGGCGCCGCCCAAGCGTGCGCCCAAGGAACCCGAGGAATCCGACTGGCTGCTCGACGCCTTCCTGCGACCGATGAGCAATCTGACCGTCAAGGCCATCGGCATGACGGGCAAGGGCATGGCCAAGGGCATGGACCTGGCCATGCGCGGTGACACGCCGATGGACTCCTCGCTGGAGATGGCCCGCATGGGCTACCAGGCCGTGTCCGACGTGGCCGCCTTCGCGCTGATGCCCGACGACTCACCCACCAGGCTCAAGGGCAAGCCCGGCACGACCAAGACGGTGGCCTGGGACGACAGCCTGGCCCTCGACGAGGTCAAGGCCGTCGGCAAGGCCCTGGGTGCCTCCATCAACGACGTGCTGCTGGCCTGCGCGGCCGGCGCCATCGGGCGCTACCTTGCCGACAAGGGCGAGGACCCCGACGGCAAGGAGATCCGCGCCATGGTGCCGGTCAACCTGCGCCCGCTGGAGCAGGCCTGGCAACTGGGCAACCGCTTCGGCCTGGTGCCGCTGGTGCTGCCCATCGGCATCGCCAATCCCGTCGAGCGCCTGTTCGCGGTGCGGGCGCGCATGAGCGAACTCAAGGGCAGCTTCCAGCCGGTGATGGCCTTCGGCCTGCTGTCGGTGGCCGGCCTGCTGATCAAGCCGGTGCAGCACGCCATGCTGAACCTGTTCGCCAAGAAGGCGACGGCCGTCATGACCAATGTGCCGGGCCCGGCCAAGGCCCTGCAGTTCTGCGGCTCGACGGTCGAGAAGGTGATGTTCTGGGTGCCGCAGTCGGGCGACATCGGCATGGGCGTGAGCATCCTGACCTATGCCGGTCGGGTGCAGTTCGGTCTCATCACCGACACGGGGCTGTGTCCCGACCCCGAGGCCATCATCGCCAACTTCGCACCGGAGTTCGAAAAACTCCTGATGCTGGCGCTGATGATGCCCTGGGGCCAGGACGCGGCCTGACAAGCCGCGGACGAGGGGCTACTTCTTCGGCGCCGACGCCGTGGCTGCAGGCTTCTTGGCCTTCTTTCCTGCCGCGGTCGGGTAGGCCATCATCACCGTGGCCGGATCGGCCTTCTCGAGGTAGACGGCGTACTGCGCTTCGTCGCAGGGCTTGGCGTCGTTGTAGTAGCGGTTGTCGCCCTTGTAGCGTTCCCCGCTGTAGGCGGGACCCGGACTGCCGGGCGGGTAGTAGGCGCTGTGGCTGGCGTAGCTCTGTGCGCACCCTTCGCGCAGCGTGGCCTGGGCGAAATCGGCAGGCGTGCTGGCAAAGGCGGGGAGGGTGGACACCAGAGCGGCAATTGCGGCTGCGAGGGTTCTCATGGCTGACCTCCGTACTGCCAGGGGCAGTGACGAAAGGTTACGCCGATGTGGCCGCAAATGCACGTGTCGGCGGGGCAGGAAAAAGGGCGCTCGTGGCGCCCCTGTGAATTGTTGGCGAAGCCTGCCGGCGGGTTCAGCGGCGCGGCGTGTAGAGGCTTGCTTCCGAGTTCGCATAGTCCATGTCGCCGGCCTGGCGCGCGCGCTCGAGTTCGGCGATGACCTGCTGGCGCGTCAACGATTGCGGACCGGCGGCGGTCGGCTCGGCGGCCAGCAGCTTGTCGGGATCCGCCAGATCAGCCGGCGTGGCGCAGGCGGCGAGCAGCTGGCTGCAGACGAGGGCAAGGAAAAGGAGCTGGGTCTTCATGGGACCTCCCTGAGGTAGTGCTGCGGCGCCCGGGTTCAGGAGTCGCCCCGGCTTGTGCCGGTGCAGCAACCTTAGGCAGCGCGCCAACGCGTCTCCACGCCAACCGGCGGGAAGCTACGCAGTTCTGAGGGAGGCCCGTGTGGGCTCAGGGCTTGGGGGCCGAGGACGCCGTGACCAGCTTCCCGGCCTGGTGACGGTCGGCGGCCAAAAACAAAAGGCGCTCCGGAGAGCGCCTTGTTTGTCGATGTGTCTGAACGATCAGAGACGCATCACAGGCGGAAAGGCTCGGCCTTCTTCTTGGCGGCGGTGGGACGGCCGGCGGCGGTCGGGTAGGCGGCCATCACCTTGGCCGGGTCGGCCTTGTCCAGGTAGGCGGCGTACTGCTGCTCGGTGCAGGCCAGCAGCTTGCCCGGCTTGGCTTCACCCTTGTACTTGCCGTTGGCGTAGACGAACTGGTATTCGTTGGAGGCGACCGGCGTGGCGACGCTGCTGGTGTCCGTGTAGCTCTTGGCGCACTCGGCGCGCAGTTCGGCTTGCTCAGGCGTGGCGTTGTTGGCGGCTTGTGCAGCGAAGACGGTCACAACGGCGAAAGCGGGGATCAGGAACTTCATGGCGCGGTCTCGTGTGGGGGGTGAGTGATGAGGACGAAGCTTACGCCGCCATGCCTGGACTTGCACCCCCGGGGCGCGGGAGACGGGGTCGTGACGGAATTCACGACCCGGCCTTCGCTCCGTGAACTAGTACGCGTTTACTCGTCCAGTTCTTCCTTGGCGAGCTCGATGTCGAGCAGCTCCATCGCGTCCATCGCCTCGCAGGCGGCGGCGTCGGCGTACAGCTTTTCGGCCTCCTTCATGCGCTTGTCGCCCTCCAGCATGACCAGGCCGTTGGCGCGCTCGATCATGGCGATGGCGCTGGTGGGATTGAGCTTGATGGCCTGCTCGAACATCTTCAGCCCGGTGGCCGTGTCGGCGCCCTGGGTGCGGCCCAGCAGCTTGCCGACCTTGTCGATGACCTCGGCATGGAAGGCGCCCAGCGCGATATGGGCGTCGGCATGCTTGGGCGCCAGCTTGATGGTGGTCTCCAGCGCGTTCTTGACCTTGGTACCCAGGCCCTGAGCCAGCGCCTTGGCCACGCTGATGCCCTGGCCGTAGCGGCCCAGGGCGTAGGCCTGCCAGTACCAGGCATTCGGGTTCTTGGCGTCCTCTGCCTGCTGGGCTTCGGCACGCTCGGAGATCTCCAGGAACATCTCCAGCTTCACCTTCTCCTTCTTCTCGAGGTAGTTGGCGTAGATGCCCTGGGCCTTGTTGGCCACCGTGATGCCCGCGCCGCCCGCGGCCAGGCCGGCGTCGTACGCGGCCTGGAACTCGCCCGCGTGGAAATGGATCCAGGCCTGCACGACGTCGGCGTCCTTCGGGAAGGGCTCGGCATCGCCGGCATGCAGGCGGGCCCAGTGCTTCTTCAGCGTGGCCGGCGTGTAGACGAAAGCGCTGTTGTCGTAGGGAAAGGCGGTCCACTTGGCCATGGCGGTTGTCTCCTATTGGTAGTTGCCGGCGAGCTTGAACAGGTGATCCTTGGAAGCAGGCTCGAGGTAGGGTAGCAGCAGGGAAAGGGCGTGGAAGGCGCCGCGCATCAGGGCGGCGCCGGCCCGGTCGGGCTCCAGCGCATGGCGCGGGTCGCGCACGTATTCGTAGCTCAGCCAATAGCTCACCACCACCACCATGGCATTGGCCGTCGGCGCGGCCTCGCGCAGCTCCATCTTCAGAGCGCCGCCCAGGTGCAGGCCCGACAGCACATGGCGCATGGCCTGCTCCTTGGCGGCGAGCAGGGCCTGGAAATGGGTCTCGAGGCGGCGGTTCTTGAACAGCAGGTCGTTCAGGTCGCGGTAGAGGAAGCGGTGCTTCCAGATCAGCTCGAACAGCATGTGGAAGAACAGCCAGGCGTCTTCCACATTGCGCACGTTGTCGGCCGCGGCCAGCAGCTCGCTGAGCTCGGCCTCGTAGCGGCCGAACAGGGCGTTGACCAGCTCGTCCTTGGCCGGGTAGTGGTAGTAGAGATTGCCCGGGCTGATCTTCAGTTCGGCCGAGATCAGCGTCGTCGACACATTGGGCTCACCAAAGGCATTGAAGAGGTCCAGCGTGACCTCCAGGATGCGCTCGGCGGTGCGGCGGGGGCGTTTGGGCGTGGGCATCGCGGGTCATTCTGGCAGTGATCGGCACCGAAATAGGGCCGACTTTTAGAATCGTGCGCTTATGTCCAGCCCGACCTCCTCCCCTCCCGCCATCTCCTTCGAGAACGTCAAGAAAACCTACCGGGGAGGTCAGGTCAAGGCGCTGGGAGGCGTCAGCTTCGACATCCACTGCGGTGAATTCTTCGGCCTGCTCGGCCCCAACGGCGCCGGCAAGACGACGTTGATCAGCGTGCTGGCCGGCCTGGCCAAGGCCACCGAAGGCCGGGTGCGCGTCATGGGCCACGACGTGGTGGACGACTACGCCGCCGCCCGCAAGGCCCTGGGCGTGGTGCCACAGGAGCTGGTGTTCGACCCCTTCTTCAGCGTGCGCGAATCCCTGCGCATCCAGAGCGGCTATTTCGGTGTGCACGGCAACGACGACTGGATCGACGAGCTGCTGAGCAACCTGGGCCTGGCCGACAAGGCCAACGCCAACATGCGCCAGCTGTCCGGCGGCATGAAGCGCCGCGTGCTGGTGGCGCAGGCCCTGGTGCACCGCCCGCCCGTCATCGTGCTGGACGAGCCCACGGCCGGCGTCGACGTGGAGCTGCGTCAGACCCTGTGGCAGTTCATCGCCCGCCTCAACAAGGAAGGCCACACGGTGCTGCTGACCACCCACTATCTCGAAGAAGCCGAGGCGCTGTGCCAGCGCATCGGCATGCTCAAGGCCGGCCGCCTCGTCGCGCTGGACCGCACCTCGCAACTGCTGGCCGGCACGGCCCACACCATGCTGCGCTTCAAGACGGACGTGCCTTTGCCGCCTGATATTGCTGAACGGGCCCGCGTGACGGGCCGCATCGTCCAGGTGACGGCGCACGACGCCACTGAGGTGGAAGCCACGCTGGCTACGCTGCGTGCGGCGGGTGTCCCCGTTGAAGACCTGGAGATCGGCCGCGCCGACCTCGAAGACGTCTTTCTGGAAATCATGCAGCAGGGAGAGCAGGCATGAACGGCGCCTCCACCCTGTTCAAGAAGGAAGTGCTGCGCTTCTGGAAGGTCGCCTTCCAGACCGTCGCGGCGCCGGTGCTGACGGCCGTCATGTATCTGCTCGTGTTCGGCCACACGCTGGAAGACCATGTGAAGGTCTATGACAGCGTCGGCTACACGCAGTTCCTCATCCCCGGCCTGGTGATGATGAGCGTGCTGCAGAACGCCTTCGCCAACAGCTCGTCCAGCCTGATCCAGAGCAAGATCACCGGCAACCTGATCTTCCTGCTGCTGACGCCGCTGTCACCCTCGGCCTGGTTCGTCGCCTATGTGGGCGCGGCCGTCGTGCGCGGCTTGGCCGTCGGCACCGGCGTGCTGCTGGTGACGGCCTGGTTCGCGCCGCCGGGCCTGGACAACATCCTGTGGGTGCTGACCTTCACGGTGCTGGGCGCCGGCCTGATGGGGACCCTCGGCCTGATCGCCGGCCTGTGGGCCGAGAAGTTCGACCAGCTGGCCGCCTTCCAGAACTTCATCATCATGCCGATGACCTTCCTGTCGGGGGTCTTCTAGTCGGTGCACTCCCTGCCGGGCTTCTGGTTGGGGCTAAGCCACCTGAATCCCTTCTTCTACATGATCGACGGCTTCCGCCGCGGCTTCTTCGGGGTCAGCGATGTGTCGCCGTGGCTGAGTCTGGGCGTGGTCGGAGTCAGCTTCGCGGTGACGGCGGGCCTAGCTTTGTCGCTGCTGAAGAGGGGTTACAAGATACGTTCCTAGAATCACGGGTTTTCCAGAAGGACCCGTCATGGCCGACCCGACCCCGCAACAAGTGCGCGATTTCATTGCCGCAGGCCTGCCCTGCGCGCATCTGGAAGTCGAGGG
>CBHWBD010000271.1:0-6300 GCA_966111775.1 uncultured Comamonadaceae bacterium
GCATGACGCTGATGAAGATGCCGATGTTCGCCTGGACCTGGCTGATCACCGCCTATCTGCTGATCGCCGTCATGCCCGTGCTGGCCGGCGCCATCACGATGACGCTGACCGACCGCCACTTCGGCACCGCCTTCTTCAACCCGGCCGGCGGCGGCGACCCGGTCATGTACCAGCACATCTTCTGGTTCTTCGGCCACCCCGAGGTCTACATCATGATCTTGCCGGCCTTCGGCATCATCAGCCAGATCGTGCCGGCCTTCGCCCGCAAGCGCCTGTTCGGCTACGCCTCCATGGTGTATGCGACGGCCTCCATCGCCATCCTGTCCTTCATCGTGTGGGCCCACCACATGTTCGCCACCGGCATGCCGGTGACGGGCCAGCTGTTCTTCATGTACGCGACCATGCTGATCGCCGTGCCCACGGGCGTGAAGATCTTCAACTGGCTGGCGACGATGTGGCGCGGCTCGATGACCTTCGAGACGCCGATGCTGTTCGCCGTCGGCTTCATCTTCGTGTTCACGATGGGCGGCTTCACCGGCCTGATCCTGGCCATGGCGCCGGTCGACATCCAGCTGCAGGACACCTACTACGTCGTGGCCCACTTCCACTACGTGCTGGTGGCCGGCTCGCTGTACGCGCTGTTCGCCGGCGTGTACTACTGGGGCCCGAAGTGGACCGGTGTCATGTACTCCGAGACCCGCGGCAAGATCCACTTCTGGGGCTCGCTGATCGCGTTCAACGTGACCTTCTTCCCGATGCACTTCCTGGGTCTGGCCGGCATGCCGCGTCGCTATGCCGACTACCCCATGCAGTTCACCGACTTCAACATGGTCGCCTCCATCGGCGCCTTCGGCTTCGGCTTCATGCAGGTCTACTTCTTCCTGTTCGTCGTCGTGCCGATGATGCGCGGCAAGGGCGAGAAGGCTGCGCAGAAGCCCTGGGAAGCCGCTGAAGGCCTGGAGTGGGAAGTGCCGTCGCCGGCCCCCTTCCACACCTTCGAAGAGCCGCCCAAGCTGAACGCTTCGGCCACCAAGATCGTCCACGGCTGATCGTCATGACGCCTGAACAGCGCAAGGCCAACCGCCGTCTGGCATTGATCCTGCTGTCGATCGCGTTGGTCTTCGGCGTCGGCTTCGTCGCCAAGATGGTGATGCTGACCCACTGACATGCGCTTCCTGGCCGCTCTCCACCGCGACAACCGTCAGCTCTTCGTGAAGCTGGCGGTTGTCGTGGCACTCATGTTCGGCTTCGGCTATGCGATGGTCCCGCTCTACAAGGCCATCTGCAACGCGCTCGGCATCAACGTGCTGTCGCTGGCCGAGAAGCAGACGCTGCTGGCCGAGAAGGGCGTCGCCAACGGCAACGGCCAGATCGACTTCAGCCGCGAGATCACGGTCGAGTTCGACACCAATGCGCGCGGCCCCTGGGACTTCAAGCCGGCGGTGCGCCACCTGACGGTGCACCCGGGCGAGCTGACCCAGGTCATGTACGAATTCAAGAACGTGCAGGACCGCACCATGGCCGCGCAAGCCATCCCGAGCTATGCGCCCATGCAGGCCAGCGCGCATTTCAACAAGCTGGAATGCTTCTGCTTCAACGAATACACGTTGAAGCCGGGCGAGAGCAAGCAGTGGCCGGTCGTGTTCGTCATCGACCCCAAGCTGCCCAAGGATGTGAAGACCATCACCCTGTCCTACACCTTCTTCGAGGTGGCGGGCAAGGGCGGGGTCAAGCTCGGTGAGGCCCCGAAATCCGGAGCCGCGCTGTGAGCGAGAAGCCGGGCCAGGATCTGAAGGAAGCGGTGGGCCGCAAGGCCTCCTTCGCCCAGACGATCTCGGCCGTGGCCTGGAGTTTTTTCGGCGTGCGCCGGGGCCGGGACCATGAGAACGACATGGCCAAGCTCAACCCGGTGCATGTGCTGATCGCGGGCGTGCTCGGTGCCGCCCTGTTTGTATTGGTGCTGGTGCTGCTGGTCCGCTGGGTCATCAGCAGTGGCGTGGCGGGGGCCTGAGGGCCTGCGTCGCAACAAGGTTCAGAACGAGGAGAACAATATGTCGGCAGCGACTACCCCGGGCAAGACCCCGTACTACTTCGTCCCGGCGCCCTCGCGGCATCCGGTGATGGCCGCCACCGGCCTGTTCTTCGTCATCCTCGGCGCTTCGCAGTGGATCAACGGCCATGGCTGGGGCATGTACTCGCTGTTCGGCGGCCTGGCCTTCTGGGCCTTCGTGCTGCAGGCCTGGTTCCGTGACGCCATCGGCGAGAGCGAGGGCGGCCTCTACAGCGACCGCATCGACGTCTCCTTCCGCTGGAGCATGGGCTGGTTCATCTTCTCGGAGGTGATGTTCTTCGCCGCCTTCTTCGGCGCCCTGTACTGGGCTCGCGTCTTCTCGGTGCCTTCGCTGGGCAGCCTGGAGAATGCGCTGCTGTGGCCCGACTTCAAGGCCATCTGGCCGAGCACCGCGGCCGGCTTCACCGCTGCGCCTGCCGGTACCGTCGAGGCCTTCAGCACCATGGGCCCCTGGCCCATCCCGACGATCAACACGGCCCTGCTGCTGACCTCGGGCGTCACGCTGACCATCGCCCACCACGCGCTGATCGCCGGCAACCGCGCCAAGACCATCGCCTGGATGTGGATCACCGTGCTGCTGGGCATGACCTTCGTCGGCTTCCAGGCCTACGAATACCACCACGCCTACACCGAGCTCAACCTCAAGCTGAACTCCGGCATCTACGGCTCGACCTTCTTCATGCTGACCGGCTTCCACGGCTTCCACGTCTGCGTGGGCGCCCTGATGCTGCTGTTCATCACCATCCGCCTGATGAAGGGCCACTTCACGCCCGAGCGCCACTTCGGCTTCGAAGGCGCCGCCTGGTACTGGCACTTCGTCGACGTGGTCTGGCTGGGCCTGTACATCGTCGTCTACTGGATGTGACCTGACGGTCGCCCAAAGAGAAAGCGCCGCAGTCGCGGCGCTTTTTTCATGCAGGCTAGGATTTGATCGGCAGGCCGGTCGGCTGTATCCAGCCCATCTTCCAGCTCAGCAGGATGACGAGGAAGAGCGTCACCGACACGGCGACCCGCACCGCCAGTGCCCGGGCCATGTTGGGGCTCTTCTTGTTGCCGCCCTTGCGCAGCATGAAGAAGCCGGCTGCAGCGAGCGCACCGAGGATGGCTATGAAGGCGATCAGGATCACGAATTTCATGGTGTCGAATTATCCGCCGCGGGGGTTCGCATGACCGGCAGGCGCTGGCTGGTGCTGCTGGCGGCGCTGTTGGGGGCAGCGCTGACGGCGCGCCTGGGCCTTTGGCAGCTGGACCGTGCTGCGCAGAAGATCGCGCTGCAGGCCGCCATCGAGGCCGAGGCCGGCAAGCCCGCTCTCGCCAATGCCCAGCTGGATGGGGCAGGGCAGCTGCACCGCCGCGTGGCCCTGCGCGGCAGCTGGCTGGCCGAGCGCACGGTCTGGCTGGACAACCGGCCCATGGACGGCCACACCGGCTTCTTCGTCGTCACGCCGCTGCGTTTGGCGGGTCGCGACGAAGTCATCCTGGTGCAGCGCGGCTGGGCACCGCGCAACCAGCTGGACCGCACCCAGCTGCTGCCACTGGCGACGCCCACGGGCGAGGTCACGGTCGAAGGGCGGCTGGCGGCCTCGCCCTCGCGGCTTTATGAGCTCGGTGCGGGTTCGGCCGGAGCTATCCGGCAAAATCTCGATCCTGCGGCCTTCGCCGTCGAGTCCGGCCTGAAGCTGCTGCCGCTGACCGTCGTGCAGACGGCGGCGGATGCATCCGACGACACGCTGCTGCGCCACTGGCCGGCGCCCGACCTCGGTCTGCAGAAACACTATGGCTATGCCTTTCAATGGTTCGCGCTCTGCGCGCTGATCGTCGGTCTCTATGTCTGGTTCCAACTCATCCGTCCCCGCCTCCGCCGGCAGCAGCCCTGAACCGCTGAGCTTTGCGGTGCACAGCCTGCCCGATCCGCGCACGGCAACGCGCCAGAGCTCCGGCCGCTGGAAGATGCTGCTGGTGATGGCCATGTGCGCCGCGCCGGTCGTGGCGTCCTATTTCACCTTCTATGTCGTCAAGCCTGCCGGCTCGGCCTATGGCGAGCTGATCGCGCCGGCCGTCGACATGCCCGCCGATCTGCCGCTGACCGATCTGCAGGGCCGGCCGGTCGCGGCCGCGTCGCTGCGCGGCCAATGGCTGCTCACCATCGTGCAGGGCTCGAATTGCACGGCCGCCTGCGAGCGCCAGCTGTATGTGCAGCGCCAGTTGCGCGAGATGCTGGGCAAGGAACGCGCCCGCGTCGACAAGCTCTGGTTGATCCCCGACAACGGCACGCCGCGCGCCGAGGTCATGGCGGCCGTCAGCCAGAAGGGGGCCGAGGTCACCGTGCTGCGCGTGCCCCAGGACCGCTTGGAGGCCTGGCTGAAGCCGGCCGCCGGCAAGGTGCTGGCCGACCATTTCTATGTCATCGACCCGATGAACCGCTGGATGGAGCGCGCCCCCGCCGAGCCCGAGCCCAAGAAGCTCAAGGCGGACCTCGACAAGCTGCTGCGTGCCAGCGCGAGCTGGGATACGGCGGGTCGATGAACGAGTTGCTGCTGCCCCTGGGCCAGGTCGCCGCCATCGGCGGCGCGGTGGCCCTCGGCCCGCTGATCTGGTGGCGCCAGCGTTCGCGTGCCAGCACGCCCGCCGGTCGCCTGCGCGCGCTGACGCTGCTGACCCTGTTCCTGACCTTCGACCTCATCGTCTTCGGCGCCTTCACCCGCCTGACCGACTCCGGCCTGGGTTGCCCCGACTGGCCCGGCTGCTACAGCGCCGCCAGCCCCGTGGGTGCGCACGAGCACATCCAGGCGGCGCAGACGGCCATGCCCACCGGCCCGGTCACGCATGGCAAGGCCTGGATCGAGATGGTCCATCGCTATCTCGCCAGCGGCGTGGGCTTGCTCATCCTCGTCATGACCGTGCTGAGCTGGCGGCTCAAGCGCCATGACGGGGAGGCAGCCCCGTCGCCCTGGCTGCCGACGCTGACTCTTTTGTGGGTCTGCGTGCAGGGCGCTTTCGGGGCGCTGACGGTCACCATGAAGCTCTTCCCGGCCATCGTCACCCTGCACCTGCTGTTCGGCCTGGGCCTGCTGATGCTGCTGGCCTGGCAGCGCGAAGCCTACGAGCCCCAGCCCATCAAAGCTTCCCGCGCGCTGCGTGCCGGCGTGGTCATCGTGCTGCTGCTGGCCTTGATGCAGGTCGCGCTCGGCGGCTGGGTCAGCACCAACTACGCCGTGCTGGCCTGTGACGAGTTCCCCACCTGCCATGGCGGCCAGTGGTGGCCGCATCTGGACTTCGCCCAGGGCTTCCAGCTCTGGCGCGAACTGGGCCAGCGTGCCGACGGGGGCTATCTCGGCTTCGAGGCGCTGGCCGCCATCCACATGGCCCACCGCATCGGCGCCGCCTTCGTCTTCTCGACCATCATCGGGCTGGCCTGGGCGCTGCGCCGTCCGGCGCCGGCCTGGACACGCTGGCTGCTTGCCGCCGCAGGCTGGCAGTTGGCCTCGGGCCTGTCCAACGTCGTGCTCGACTGGCCCATCGTCGCGGCCCTGGCCCACACTGCAGGCGCCGCCATGCTGTTGGCCCTGCTCACCACTTTGCTCGCGCGCATGAAGCGCATCGGATCCTGATCATGGCTTCCACGTCCACCGCCAGCGCCCTGGTGCACAGCCCGCGCTGGCAGCAGTTCTACCAGCTGACCAAGCCGCGCGTTGTCCAGCTCATCGTGTTCTGCGCCGCCATCGGCATGGCCCTGGCCGTGCCCGGCCTGCCCGACCTGCCGCAGGCCCTGACCATGTTGGCCGCCGTCGCCGGCATCTGGCTGGTCGCCGGCGCGGCCGCGGCTTTCAACTGCCTCATCGAGGACGGCATCGACGCGCGCATGAAGCGCACCGCCTGGCGCGCCACCGCCAAGGGCGAACTGAGCCGCCCGCAGACCCTGGCCTTCTCGGCCCTGCTGTGCGGCATCGGCATGGCCATCCTGGGCCTCTACGTCAACCTGCTGACGATGTGGCTGACCTTCGCCACCTTCGTCGGCTATGCCGTCATCTACACCGTCATCCTCAAGCCGACGACACCGCAGAACATCGTCATCGGCGGCGCCTCGGGGGCCATGCCGCCGGTGCTGGGCTGGGCCGCCATGCGCGGCGACGTGGGCTTCGAGGCCTGGCTGCTCTGCCTCATCATCTTCCTGTGGACGCCGCCGCACTTCTGGGCCCTGGCCCTGTACCGCGCCGAGGACTACGCCC
>CBHWBD010000272.1:0-6256 GCA_966111775.1 uncultured Comamonadaceae bacterium
CGCTGTCGAGCACCACGTCGGCATGCGCAGCCAGGCTGGAGGCGGCGCGGCCGGTCATGGCGACGATGGGCACGCCCAAGCGCTTGAGCACGGGCAGGATGGCATTGAGCTCGTCGCTCTCGCCGGAATTGGACAGGGCCAGCACGACGTCGCTGGGGGTGACCATGCCCAGGTCGCCGTGGGCGGCCTCGGCGGGGTGGACGAAGAGGGCAGGCGTGCCGGTGGAGGCCAGGGTGGCGGCGATCTTGCGGCCGACATGGCCGCTCTTGCCCATGCCCATGACGGCGACACGGCCGCGGCAGCCCAGCATCAGCTGCACCGCGGCCGCGAAAGCGTCGCCCAGGCGGGGCGCCAGCTCGGCCAGGGCGCGGGCCTCGACCTCGAGCGCCTGACGGCCGATGCACACGGCGCGCTCGGCGGCAAAGACGGGAGAACTCATCCAGCCAGTGTAGACAAGGCCCGTCCGTGGCGTGACTTACGCCCGTCACGGCGGAAAGCGGCCGGTCGGCAGCAAGACGGCCCCCCGAATCTCCCCAACAATGCGCGCCCATGTCCATCGAGCCTCTCGCCCCTTCCCCGCGCGCCGCCGCCCTGGCCCTGGGCCTGACCTTGCTGGCGCTGCTGGCCTGGGATGTCAGCCGCCTGGACCTCTGGGCGATGCGCCAGGTGGGCGACGTCAGCGGGTTCGCGCTGCGCGAGGTCTGGGTCACGCGGGTGCTGATCCACGAAGGCGGGCGCCTCGTCTCCTATCTGGCCATGGGCTTCATCGTCGTGCTCAACCTGGCCCCCCGGCTGCTGCCGGCGTTGAGCAGGCGCGAACGGCGCTGGTGGCTGGCGACGACCCTGGTCTGCCTGGCCGTCATCTCGCTGATGAAGCGCTTCAGCCTGACGAGCTGCCCCTGGGACCTGGCGGAGTTCGGTGGCAAGGCCCACTACATCTCGCACTGGGTGCTGGGCGTCCAGGACGGCGGCGGCGGGCATTGCTTCCCCTCTGGCCATGCCAGCGCGGCCTTTGCCTATCTGGCCGGCGGCTGGGCGCTGGCGCGCGCCTATCCGCGAGCGGCCAAGGCCTGGCTGCTGGCCTGCGTGGGCCTGGGCGCGGTCTACGGGGTGGGTCAGATGGTGCGCGGCGCCCACTATCCCAGCCACACCCTGTGGACGGGATGGATCTGCTGGGCCGTGACCGTCGTTGCGGTCTATCTCGGTCCCTGGCGGCTGCGCCGCCGAGCCACGGCCTGAAACAAGTCCCGCGGCCCGCAAAGGGTTTCCACAGAGCCGGGTGATCGGCCGTCGGCCTAGACTGGCCCGACAAAGCGCACCACGGAGGAGACACCGTGCAGCGGACCGACATCTCGGATCCGGCCTATTTCCACAAGGTCGTCGATTGCCAATGGGCCTGCCCGGCGCACACGCCGGTGCCCGAATACATCCGCCTCATCGCCCAGGGGCGACATGACGAGGCCTACTGGGTCAACTGGGTCAGCAATGTCTTCCCCGGCGTGCTGGGCAGAACCTGCGACCGGCCCTGCGAGCCCGCCTGCCGGCGCGGCCGCGTGGAGGAGAAGCAGGCGGCCAAGCCGGAGCCCGTCGCCATCTGTCGCCTGAAGCGCGTGGCGGCGGACAGCAAGACCGACGAGTTCCGCGCCATGCTGCCCAAGCCCGCCGCGAAGAACGGCAAGCGCGTGGCCTGCGTGGGCGCGGGGCCGGCCTCGCTGGCGGTGGCGCGCGACCTGGCACTGGAGGGCTATGCCGTCACGGTGTTTGACGGCGAGGCCAAGCCCGGCGGCTTCATCCGCACCCAGATCCCGCGCTTCCGGCTGCCGGAACGCGTCATCGACGAGGAGTGCGGCTACATCCTCGGCCTGGGCGTCGAGTGGCGCTCGGGGCAGCGCATAGCCTCGATGAAGGCGCTGCTGGGCGAAGGCTGGGACGCCGTCTTCGTTGGCTGCGGTGCGCCGCGCGGGCGCGACCTGCAGTTGCCCGGCCGGCAGGAGGCCGCCGAGAGCATCCACATCGGCATCGACTGGCTGTCCAGCGTCAGCTTCGGTCATGTGACGGCCGTGAACCCGCGCGTCATCGTGCTGGGCGGCGGCAACACGGCCATGGACTGCTGCCGCTCGGCGCGGCGGTTGGGAGCCTCGTCCGTCACCGTCGCCGTGCGCAGCGGCTATGCACAGATGAAGGCCTCGCCCTGGGAAAAGGAAGACGCCGAGCACGAAGGCATTCCCATCCTCGACTTCCATGTGCCGCTGGCCTTCGAGCATGTCGACGGCCGGCTGACCGGCATGCGTTTCAAGAAGGCGCAGACCGGCGAAGAGGTCGTCATCCCTTGCGACGAGGTGCTGATCGCCGTCGGCCAGGAGAACAGCTTCCCGTGGATAGAGCGCGATGCGGGCATTGCTTTCAACGAGCATGGCCTGCCGGTGCTGGACCCGCAGAGCTTCCAGTCCACGCTGCCTCACGTCTTCTTCGGCGGCGACGCGGCCTTCGGCCCGAAGAACATCATCACCGCCGTGGCCCATGGCCATGAGGCGGCCGTCAGCATCGATCGCCTGCTGCACGGCGAGCCGGTCACGCAGCGCCCGCCGCCGCACGTCAACCTTGTGTCCCAGAAGATGGGCATCCACGAGTGGAGCTATGACAACGCCATCACGCTGGACCTGCGCAGCAAGGTGCCCTGGGCCGCGGCCGAGAAGGCCCTGGCCAGCATCAAGGTCGAGGTCGAGCTGGGCTTCGACGCGGCGACGGCCTTCAAGGAGGCCCAGCGCTGCCTGAACTGCGATGTGCAGACGGTGTTCGCGCCCAAGCTCTGCATCGAGTGCGATGCCTGCGTGGACATCTGCCCGATGGACTGCATCACCTTCACCGAGGATGGCGACGACCTGCGCGGGAGGCTCAAGGCGCCGGCCCTGAACTTGATGCAGGACATCTATGTCGAGGGCGGGCTGAAGACCGGTCGCGTGATGGCCAAGGACGAGGACGTCTGCCTGCACTGCGGCCTGTGCGCCGAGCGCTGTCCGACGGGGGCCTGGGACATGCAGAAGTTCATGCTGGTGACGGCGAAGGCGGGCGCGTCCTGCCGCGACCATGCCACCCGCAAGGAGGTTGCCGCATGAGCCGGATCGAAGCCGTCAACGACTTCGTCGTCAAGTTCGCCAACGTCAACGGCTCGGGCTCGGCCTCGGCCAACGAACTGTTCGCGCGCGCCATCCTGCGCATGGGCGTGCCGGTCAGCCCGCGCAACATCTTCCCGAGCAATATCCAGGGCCTGCCGACCTGGTACGAGGTGCGCGTCTGCGAGGCCGGCTGGCTGGGCCGGCGCGGTGGCGTCGACCTGATGGTGGCCATGAACCCGCAGACCTGGGCCCAGGACCTGGCCGAGATCCAGCCCGGCGGCTATCTCTTCTACGACAGCACCAAGCCCATGCCGCCGAGCGCTTTCCGCGCCGACATCCACGTCATCGGCATGCCGGCCACGGCCATCTGCAACGCCACCTACGACGTGCCGCGCGAGCGCACGCTGTTCAAGAACATCCTCGTGCTCGGGGCGCTCAGCGAGCTGATGGGCATCGAGGCGGCCGTCATCGAGAAGTTGTTCGCCGAGCAGTACAAGGGCAAGGAGAGACTGCTGGACTCCAATGTGCGCGCCCTGCACGCCGGCCGCGAATTCGCGCGCGACCATCTGTCCGTCCAGCCCTTCGGACTGGCCGTGAAGCGCGCCGATGCCGTGGGCGACAAGATCTTCCTGGAAGGCAATGCGGCGACGGCGCTGGGCTGCGTCTACGGCGGTGCCACCGTCTGCGCCTGGTACCCCATCACGCCGTCGTCGTCGGTGGCCGAGGCCTTCGAGAAATACGCGGTGAAGTTCCGCACCGACCCCGAGACCGGCGAGAAGCGCTATGCCATCGTGCAGGCCGAGGACGAGATCGCCTCCATCGGCATCATCACCGGCGCGGGCTGGAACGGCGCACGCGCCTTCACGGCCACCTCCGGCCCCGGCGTGTCGCTGATGACCGAGTTCCTCGGCCTGGCCTATTTCGCCGAGATTCCCTTCGTCGTCATCGACGTGCAGCGCGGTGGCCCCAGCACCGGCATGCCCACGCGCACCCAGCAGGCCGACCTGCTGTCCAGTGCCTACGCCTCGCATGGCGACACCCAGCATGTGCTGCTGCTGCCCGAGGACCCGCGCGAATGCTTCGAGTTCGCTGCCGACGCGCTGGATCTGGCCGAGCGCCTGCAGACGCCGGTCTTCCTGATGAGCGATCTCGACATCGGCATGAACCAGCGGCTGTGCGCGCCGCTCGAGTGGGACGATGAACGCCGCTACGACCGCGGCAAGGTCATGACGGCCGAACAGCTCGATGCCGGCAAGGAATTCGCCCGCTACAAGGACGTCGACGGCGACGGCATCCCCTGGCGCACGCTGCCGGGCACGCATGCCAGCAAGGGCGCCTACTTCACGCGCGGCACGACGCGCAACGAACAGGCCATCTACTCCGAGCGCGGCGAGGACTACATCCGCAACGTCGAACGACTGCGCGCCAAGTTCGCGACGGCTGCATTGATCGCGCCCCAGCCACTGGTGCGGGCTGCGTCGCAGAAGACGCGCCTGGGCGTCCTCTACTTCGGCTCGACGGCGCCGGCCATGGACGAGGCCCTGGCCGCGCTGTCCGAGGCTGGCATCCACATCGACGCGATGCGGCTGCGCGCCTACCCCTTCGCGCCCAGCGTGGCCGAGTTCATCGAGGCCCACGACGCCGTCTTCGTCGTCGAGCAGAACCGCGACGCGCAGATGCGCCGCCTGCTGGTCAACGAGCTGGAGGTGGCGCCGGCGCAGCTCATCAAGGTGCTGCATTTCGACGGCACGCCCATCACGGCCCGCTTCATCACCGACGCGATCACGCGCCATGTCCACGCGCTCGCCACGGCGCCGAGGAGCGCTGCATGACCTACCTGGCGAAACCCAAGCTGCACCACCCCAGCCTCACGAAGAACAAGGTCGGCTACACGCGCCGTGACTACGAGGGCAAGGTCTCGACGCTGTGCGCCGGCTGCGGCCACGACTCCATCTCCGGTGCCATCGTGCAGGCCTGCTGGCAGCTCGACATCGAGCCCCACCGCGTCGCCAAGCTCAGCGGCATCGGCTGCTCCAGCAAGACGCCCGACTACTTCCTGGGCGCCAGCCACGGCTTCAACACCGTGCACGGCCGCATGCCCAGCGTGCTGACCGGCGCCTACCTCGCCAACCGCGCACTGCTCTATCTGGGCGTGTCGGGCGACGGCGACTCGGCTTCCATCGGCCTGGGCCAGTTCGCCCATGCCATGCGGCGCGGCGTGTGCATGGTCTATATCGTCGAGAACAACGGCGTCTACGGCCTCACCAAGGGCCAGTTCAGCGCCACGGCCGACAAGGGCTCGGTGGCCAAGAAGGGCGCCACCAACAACGACGCCGCCATTGACCTGGCAGGCCTGGCCCTGCAGCTCGGCGCCACCTATGTGGCGCGCAGCTTCTCGGGCGACAAGGAGCAGCTCGTGCCGCTGATCGAGGGCGCCATCCGCCACGGCGGCGCGGCCCTCATCGACGTCATCAGCCCCTGCGTGGCCTTCAACAACCATGCCGGCTCGACGCGCAGCTACGACCATGTCCGCGCCCACAACGAGGCCTTGAACCGCATCGACTTCATAGCCCTGGCCGAGCAGCAGGTCGCCACCGGTTCACCCGACGTCATCGATGTGCCGCAGGCCGACGGCACGACGCTGCGGCTGCGCAAGGTGGCGCCCGACTACGACCCCACCGACCGTCTGGGCGCCATGAACGCCATGCAGCTGCGTGCCGCCGCCGGCGAGATCGCCACCGGCCTGCTCTACGTCGACCCGGCGGCCAGGGACTGGCATGCGGCCCAGCGCACGGCGGCGCAGGCGCTGAACAGCCTGGGTGAAGCAGCACTCTGCCCCGGCGCGGCGGCACTCGCGAGGATCAACGCGGGCCTGAGGTGATCAAGGGACCCTGCTCCGCGGGCTCGAAGGCGCCGTGGGCACGGAACCAGGCGGCCGCCTCGGCCAGCCACCCGGGCCAGTGGAAGGCGAGCTGGTGCTCGTCGCGCTCGTAGATCACCAGACGGTGCTCGACACCGGCCTTGTCGAGGGCCGCGTCGAAGGCCAGGCTGCCTTCGACGGCCACGCGCCAGTCCTGGCGACCGTGCATCAACACGATGGGCGCGCCCAGGGACGCGGTCCACGCAATCGCACTGCGCCG
>CBHWBD010000273.1:0-6235 GCA_966111775.1 uncultured Comamonadaceae bacterium
TCGGCGGACAGCAGCGGGCTGCGGTAGGTCGCCGTGACCTGCGTGATGGATTGGGCGAAGCGGCCGAAACGCTCGACGACTTCGGCCTCGCTGCCACGGCCCAACTCAATGACGGCGCCGCTGCCGAAGCTGGCGCGCCAGGAGCCGCGGCCCGACAGGTCCAGTCGGTCGATGCTCTCGCCCAGTTTTTCGGCGGCGGGCGACAGCGCGCGCCACATCTGCAGCATGGCGCCCGCGCTGCTCGAGGGGCCGGCGAGCACCGGAAGGTCTTCGTCTTCGACGTCGCCGAGATTGGCCTGGAAGACTTCGCCGAAGCTGTTGACCAGGGCGCGCTCTGCCGCGGCTTCGGTGGCGGAGTCGGCACCGTCGGTACGCGCTTCCCAGTAAGCCGCGGCACGGTGCTCCTCGAGATTGACCTTGAGGCGCATCGGCCACACACGGGTCAGCTGCGCATGCCTCACCCAGGGCACGGCCTCGAAAGCGGCGCGGCCGTCCTTCAGGTTCATGCTGAGGAAGGAGCCGTGCAGGCGCGGCAGCGCATTGGCGCGCAACGAAGCGACGCTGTTGCGGCTGACATCGCCCTCGACCTGGATGGCGCGGAAGTTGAACGCCGGGAGGCGCACCACCCAGCGGATCAGCCCCCAAGCCGCCGTCGCCACCAGCGCAGCCACGAGCAACGCCGACACCGCATTCATCAGGCGGACGTCGGACGGCAGCGCGGCGGTGGCGGCGGCGGAATTCATCAGATCAAGCGCGGTCAAGGCGTGCCTGCGACAGCAGCCACAGGCAGAGATGCGGGTAGTCCACGCCCACGGCCTGCGCGGCCTTGGGTACCAGGGAGTGCGAAGTCATGCCCGGGCTGGTGTTCATCTCCAGCAGGAAGGGCTTCATGTCTGACTTGCGCAGCATCAGGTCGGCGCGGCCCCAGCCGCGGCAGCCAAGCAGGCGGTAGGCGTGCAACACCAGTTGCCGGATCTCGGCTTCGAGCGCGGCGGACAGCGAGCCGAAGACGTACTGCGTCGTGTCGGTCTCGTACTTGTTCGCGAAGTCGTAGTTGCCGGCCTCGGCGCGGATCTCGATGACGGGCAGCGCGACGGCGCCATCGCCTTCACCGAGCACGGCGCAGGTCAGCTCGGGGCCTTCGATGCATTGCTCGAACAGCAGTTCGTCGTCGAAGCCCAGGGCCAAATCCACGGCGCCTTGCATGTCCGAGTAGCCGGCGGCCTTGGTGATGCCGATGCTCGAACCTTCGTGCGGCGGCTTGACGACGACGGGCAGGCCCAGCACATCGGGAATCGTGCGGATGCGCTCGCGCGTCAGCTCGGCGCGCGACAGGGCCAGGTATTGCGGCGTCGGCAGGCCTTCGTTGGCCCACAGGCGCTTGGTCATGGTCTTGTCCATCGCGACGCCGGAAGCCGTCACGCCGGAGCCCGTGTAGGGCACGCCCAGCCATTCGAGGGCGCCCTGGATGGTGCCGTCTTCGCCACCGCGGCCGTGCAGGGCGATGAAGGCGCGATCGAAGCCCTCGTCCTTCAGCGCCTGCAGCGGGCGCTCGGCGGGGTCGAAAGCGTGGGCGTCGACGCCGATGGCCTGCAGCGCGGCCAGCACGCCATTGCCGCTCATCAGCGACACCGGCCGCTCGGCGCTGTGGCCGCCGAACAGCACGGCAACACGGCCGAGACTTCTGGCGTCGATGTTCAGGTCGATAGGCGGCTTCATGCTGCGCCTCCTTGGAAATGTTTCGCGACGCGGCTGGGCAGGCTGCTCATGGAACCTGCGCCCATGCCGATGACGACGTCGCCATCACGCGTCAGTGCCGCGAGAGCGGCGGGCATGTCGGCCACGGCGGCGACGAAGTTGGGCGTGCCCACGGCCTGGGCGAGTGCCTTGCCCGTCGCACCTTCGATGGGCGCCTCGCCCGCCGAATAGACCTCGGTCAGCAGCACCACGTCGGCGCCCTTCATCACGCGAACGAAGTCGGCAAAGCAGTCCCGCGTGCGCGTGTAGCGATGCGGCTGGAAGGCCAGCACCAGGCGGTGGCCGGGGTAGGCGCCGCGTGCGGCGGCCAGCACGGCGGCCATCTCGACGGGGTGATGGCCATAGTCGTCGACCAGGGCGAAGCGGCCGCCGTCGGCCGCCGGCCATTCGCCGTGCTTCTCGAAGCGGCGTCCCACGCCTGAGAAATTCGCCAGTGCCTTCTGGATGGCTTCGTCCGGGCAGTCCAGTTCCATCGCGATGGCGATGGCCGCGAGCGCGTTGCGCACATTGTGTTCGCCGGCCAGGTTCAACAGCACCTCGAGATCGTCGGCTTCTTCGCGCTGGCAGGTGAAGCGCATCTGCGCACCGGCCAGGGCTTGCACGTTGACGGCGCGCACGCTGACGCCTTCGGACAGGCCGTAGCTGACGACGGGGCGCTCGATGCGGCCGATGATGGCTCGCACGCCGGGGTCGTCGGCACAGACGACCGCCGCGCCGTAGAAGGGCATGCGGTGCAGGAACTCGACGAAGGCCGCGTGCAGCTTCTCGACCGAGTGGCCATAGGTGTCCATGTGGTCCTCGTCGATGTTGGTGACGACGGACAGCACCGGGCTGAGCTTCAGGAAGGAGGCGTCGCTCTCGTCGGCCTCGACGACGATGAACTCGCCCCGGCCCAGGCGCGAGTTGGCGCCGGCGGCATTGAGCTTGCCGCCGATGACGAAGGTCGGGTCCAGGCCGGCTTCGACGAGGATGGCGGTGACGAGGGACGTCGTCGTCGTCTTGCCATGCGTGCCGGCGATGGCGATGCCGCGGCGCAGGCGCATCAACTCGGCCAGCATGACGGCACGCGGCACCACCGGCACCTGGCGAGCACGGGCGGCGACGACCTCGGGGTTGTCGGCGGCCACGGCGGTGCTGGTGACCAGGGCTTGCGCGTCGCCGATATGGGGGGCGGAGTGACCGATCTCGACGCGCAGGCCCAGCGAGCGCAGGCGTTCTGTCGTGGCGCTCTCGGCCGCGTCGGAGCCACTGACCTGGAAGCCCAGGTTGTGCAGGATCTCGGCGATGCCGCTCATGCCGGCGCCGCCGATGCCCACGAAATGCAGTCGTTGAACCGCGTGCTTCACTTCAACATTCCTTCGATTTCGTCGGCCACGCGCGCGGCAGCGCGGGGGCGGGCCAGCGAGCGTGCCTTCTCCCCCATGGCCAGCAGCGCGCCGCGGTCCAGGCCGCTCACCAACTCGTGCAGCTTGGCCGGCGTCAATTCGGTCTGCGGCAGATGGATGGCCGCGCCGTGCTGTGCCATGAAGACGGCGTTGTCGCGCTGGTGCGAGGTGGTGCTGACCACCAGCGGCACCAACACCGCGGCGCAACCGGCCGCGCAGAGTTCGCTGACCGTGATGGCGCCGGCGCGGCAGACGACGACATCGGCCCAGGCCAGGGCCGCGGCCATGTCGTCGATGAAAGGCCGCACCTCAGCCGACAGGCCGGCGTCGGTGTAGGCCTGCCAGACGGCACCGAGGTGGTCCTGGCCGGACTGGTGCAGCACCTGTGGGCGCTGGTCCTCGGGCCACAGCGCAAGCGCCTGCGGCAGAGTCTGGTTCAACGCGCGCGCGCCGAGCGAGCCGCCCAGCACCAGCAGGCGCAACGGGCCCGTGCGGTCGGCAAAGCGCTCGGCCGGCGCCGGCAGTGCCTCGATCTCGGCGCGCACCGGATTGCCGCTGACGACGGCGCCCGACGTCGAAGCCGCCGCCGCACCGTCGAAGCCGAATGCAATCCGGCGCGCAAAAGGTTTCAGGGCGAGATTGCTCTTCAGCATCGCCGCATCGGCATTCACCAGCATCAGCGGCCGGCCGCTCAGAGCCGCCGTCATGCCGGCCGGCACGCAGACATAGCCGCCCATGCCCAGCACCGCCGTCGCGCGGCGCTTGTCGTAGACACGCCTGGCCTGGCCCAGCGACTTGAAGAAGCCGACGATGCCGCGCAGCATGTGGCCCAGGCCCTTGCCTCGCAGTCCGGCGAAGGGCAGCGCGTCGATCTCGATGCCGCGCGCCGGCACCAGGCGGTTCTCCATGCCCTGCGGCGTGCCTATCCACGACACCGTCCAGCCGCGGCGCTGCATTTCTTCGGCCACGGCGAGACCGGGAATGACGTGGCCGCCCGTGCCGGCGGCCATCACGACGAGGTGGCGCGTCATGGCTTGCGCCTCCTATCAAGAGCACAGCCACAGAGGCACAGAGACACAGAGGAGGCCAGATGACGCCCTCTCTGTGTCTCTGTGCCTCTGTGGCTTTGTTTGAATGGGTTCATGACCGACCCCCACGCATCATTTGCCGGTTCTCAAGGTCAATGCGAAGCACGACCGCCAACGCCACGCAGTTCATCAAGATCGCCGAACCACCAAAGCTCAGCAGCGGCAGCGTCAGCCCCTTGGTCGGCAGAGCGCCCAGATTCACGCCCATGTTGATGAAGGCCTGGCCGCCCATCCAGATGCCGATGCCTTGCGCATAGAGGCCGGCGAACACGCGGTCCAGCGCGATGGCCTGGCGGCCGATCAGGAAGCAGCGGCGGGTCAGCCAGAAGAAGGCGAGGATCACCACGGCAACGCCTGCAAAGCCCAGTTCCTCGCCGATGACGGCGAGCAGGAAGTCGGTGTGGGCCTCGGGCAGGTAGTGCAGCTTCTCGACGCTGCTGCCCAGGCCCTGGCCCAGCCACTCGCCGCGGCCGAAGGCGATCAGGCTGTGGGTCAGCTGGTAGGCCTTGCCCTGGGCGTACTTGTCGTCCCAGGGGTTGAGGTAGGCAAAGATGCGCTCGCGGCGGAACTCGCTGAAGGTGATCATCAGCGTGAAAGCGCCCACCAGCACCAGCGTGATCAGCAGGAACATGCGGCCGTTGACGCCGCCGAGGAAGAGGATGCCCATCGCGATGGCCGCGATGACCATGAAGGCCCCCATGTCGGGCTCGGCCAGCAGCAGCAGGCCCACGAAGGCCAGCGAGATGGCCATGGGCGTGACGGCCTGGAAGAAGTTCTCCCGGGCGTCCATCTTGCGCATCATGTAGTTGGCCGCATACAGTGCGATGCCGAACTTGGCCAGCTCCGAGGGCTGGAAGTTCATGACCCCGAGCGGGATCCAGCGTCGCGCGCCGTAGACGACCTTGCCGACGCCCGGGATGAGCACGGCGACCAGCAGCACCAGGGCCGCGACGAAAACCCAGGGCGCGTAACGCTCCCACAGCGACACCGGAATCTGCACGGTGATCAGCCCGGCGATCAGCGCAAAGCCGATGGCCACCATATGGCGGGTCAGGAAGTGGGTCGGCAGGTATTTGGCAAAACGCGGGTTGTCCGGCAGCGCGATGGAGGCCGAATAGACCATCAGCAGGCCGAAGGCCATCAGCGCGAGCACGACCCAGACCATGGTGATGTCGAAGCCCTGCAGCTGGGTCGGACGGCCGGCGGACGTGGACACCCAGTCGCGCACCGGCACGCTGGCGTCTTCGCCATCGCGCTTCCAGAAGGACTGCAGCTTGGCAGTGAAACCTCCCAACACGGCGTTCACAGCGCGACACCCCGCTCATCGGCCAGCTGCTGCACCGTCGCGACGAAGACCTCGGCGCGGTGGGCGTAGTTCCTGAACATGTCCAGGCTGGCGCAGGCGGGCGACAGCAGCACGCTGTCGCCGCTCTGGGCCTGCTGCAGGCACCAGGCGGTGGCGGCCTCGAGCGTGTCGTGGCGCTGCATCAGCACGCCGGTGTTCAGCAGCACCGCCTCGATCTGCGGCGCATCGCGGCCGATCAGCGCGACGGCGCGGGCATGGCGAGCCACGCCATCGGCCAGCGGCGCAAAGTCCTGGCCCTTGCCGTCGCCGCCCAGGATGAGCACCAGCTTGGCGGGGGCGCGGTCGGCACCCAGGCCGCTGATCGCCGCGACGGTGGCGCCGACATTGGTGCCCTTGGAATCGTCGTAGAACTCGACGCCGTCGATGCTGCCCACGGGCTCGACGCGATGCGGCTCGCCGCGGTATTCGCGCAGGCCATGCAGCATGGGCGCCAGCTCGCAGCCTGCCGCCGTCGCGAGTGCCAGCGCGGCCAGCGCGTTGGCGGCGTTGTGGCGGCCGCGCACGCGCAGTGCATCGGCCGGCATCAGGCGCTGGATGATCAGGGCCTCGTCCCACTCATCTCCGTTTTTGCCTTTGCGCCGCTTGATCGTCGGGTCCAGTTCGCGGGCGCGCACCAGCCAGGTCAGGCCGCCCTCTTC
>CBHWBD010000274.1:0-6223 GCA_966111775.1 uncultured Comamonadaceae bacterium
GGCCGTTCAGGGCGGTGATCAGATGGGGAACCATGGCCGAATGATCTCAAACTCGGGAAGGGCGTCCCACTTGGGGGCGCCCGGCGGGATCACAAGACGCCGTCGGCGCAGCAGGTCTGGCCGCGCCCGGCATGCTTGGCGCGGTAGAGCTGGTCGTCGGCCCGCTTGATGGCGGCGGACAGGGTTTCGCCCGCCTCGATGCGCACCGCGCCAGCACTGAAGTCGACGACGAAACCCAGGCTGGCCTCGCAACGCCGCCGCATGGCCTGGTGCAGGCGGCTGTCCAGGCGGCCGAAGGCCTCGGCGTCGCACTGGCGCACCAGCAGGCAGAACTCCTCGCCGCCGTAGCGGCCCACCAGGTCGCTGGCGCGCAGCTCGCCGCGCAGCACCTCGCCGGCCAGCTTGAGCACCTCGTCGCCGACCGGATGGCCGCGCTCATCGTTGATGCGCTTGAAGTGGTCCAGGTCCAGCATCATCAGCACGCTGGCGGGGCCCGCGGCGCCCAGGGTCGCCGCCGCCCGGCTCATCCACTCACGGCGGTTCAGCAGGCCGGTCAGCGTGTCCAGCGAGGCCAGCTTCACCAGGGCCTGCTCCGCCGCGTCGCGGTGGGCCAGCAGGAAACCCATGGTGCCCAGCACCAGGCTGGCGTTGAGCAGCATCATCGAACCGATGTTGAGCGGGTTGGGCGTCAGGAAGCGCGGGTAGATCTCGGGCCAGCCCAGCACCAGGCAGCCGCGCGCCAGCGTCATGACGCCATTGGCCAGGGCGGCGCCGCCGCACAGCCAGCGCCAGCGCACACCACCGGCACCGCGCAGCAGCACGACGCTGGCCCAGATGATCTGGGCACCTATGGTCAGGTTGGTCAGGCCGGTGGCGACACCCAGGTCGCTGAAGACCAGGGCATGCACGACGCCCAGGCCCAGCGGTGCGCCCCACAGCCAGCCGCGCCTCGCCGTCAGGCCGAGAAAACGGCAGGCCGTGATGACCGTGGCGGACGCCGACCCGCTCAACGCCATGACGCCCAGCGTCGCCAGCAGGCGCGGCACGGCCAGGGTGGCACCGATCAGCAGGGCAAAGCCGGCCGCCTGGCCCAGCAGCATGAACTGCCAGGCCTGCAGGCCACTGCGGGTGCGCAGGCCCACGCCGACGGCCAGCGCCAGGCTCATCAGCAGCGCATTGACCAGCACCGCCCCGAGGAGGGTGATCACATCCATGACGGGCCAGCATAACGGGCGGTCAGGGCGGCCCGGCGTGAAAGACGACCGGGGCGGGTCAGGAACTCACGCCGGCATAGCGCTCGGCGCAGCGCTGCTGCTCCTGCGGCGACCGGGCCGCGCCGAAGCCGAAGCCCGACCAGCGATAGGCGAGGGTGCGCCGGCTGGTCGAGCCGGCACCGCCCAGGAAGGACTGGTCGGCATGCAGGGCGCAGAGCAGGTCGCCGCCTTCGCCCGGCAGCACGACGGCGTCGATCAGCGGATAGGCCAGTGCCGTACCGCGCCACTGCGCCAGCAGGCCCGACGCGCGCACCGCATAGACATAGGGCCGCGGCGCCACGCGACCGTCGAGGTCGGAGGCATGGTCCTCCAGCACCAGCAGGGAGGGTGGCAAGCCGGGCGCAAGCCGGATGCTGGCGATGCGCCGGATGACCCGCGCGGCCTCGACCTTCAGGCGCCGCCCCTGCGACCACAGCTCGAGGCGGATGCCCTCTGCCACGCCGATGCCCGAGGGCTGGGCTCGCAGCTGCACGCCGTCGAACACCAGGCCGGGCCGCGTCGGCACGCTGCAGGCCGGCCTCACGGGCGGCTGCGCGGCGGCCTGGGGAAAGGAGGTGCCGTCCGGCGTGCGCGAGGCCCGCCCTTCGCAAGCCAGCCCGGCCTCGCCCCATTCGCAGCGGGCCAGCAGGCCCTGGCGCGTGATGGGGTATTTCTGGTCGAACACGTGATTGCCCAGCGAGAAGAACACCGGCCGCCCGTCGACGCAGGCCGGCGCCTGCACGACATGGGGGTGATGGCCCACCACCACGTCGGCCCCCTGCGCCATCAGCGTCTGGGCCTCGCGGAACTGCACCTCGTCGGGCCAGTCCTGCAGCTCCGTGCCCCAGTGGACGTAGGCGATGCTGGCGTCGCTCAGCGCGCGCGCCGTGTCCAGCTTCTGCTCGAGCGCGATGTCCAGCGGCGCGAAGCCGCCGGCCGCATCGGCCACGCGCGAGAAGCTGACGATGCCGACGCGGTGCTCGCCCACCTGCAGGAAGCTCGGACCGTCGTCAAGGCTCAGGCCCAGCAGGCCGGCCGCGGCGACGGCCTGTCGCGTCCTCTGCCGACCTGGCGGGCCCAGATCGGCCGCATGGTTGTTCTCCAGGCCCAGGGCCGTGAAGCCGGCCCGGCGCGCCAGGTCGAGATGGGCGGCCTCGATGGAGAAGCACAGGGTGGGGCGCACGCAGTCCGATACCGGCCCCACGGCGCCCTCGAGATTGCCGACGACGACATCGCCCGCGTCGAAAAGGCGGCGCCATGCCGCCGGCCCCTTGTGCGCCAGCTCCTCCCCCACGCGTCGCGACAACAGCACGTCGCCCGTCATCACGAGAGCTGGCTCGGCCCGCACGGCGCTCGCCAGCATCAGGGCCCCGAGCAGCCAGGCGCGCATGGTCAACGCGGCGTCGTCGACATCGGCTGCGCCGGGCCGGCCGACGGCAGCAGATAGGGCTTCAACCAGTCCGGTCGCGCCTGCGTGGTCACCCGCTTGCGCCACTCCTCGTCGGTCAGCACGCCACCGCTGGCGAACTCGTAATAGGAATAGGCCGCCCCCTTGACGATCTGGCGCCGGCCATGGAAGGGCACGACCTGCTGCCACTCCAGCGGCTCGCCGACGGCCACCAGCAGCCGACCGCTGGGGCCGTTCGCGACGTCGGCCACCTTGGGCACGTCTTCGGGCACGACCAGGCCATAGGGCTCGGCCTCGCTGCCGCGCTTGCTCTGGGCGCTCTTGAAGACCAGGAAGTTGTGCTCCACGGCACCGCCGACCTGCATGATGAGGGCGTACTCCTCGTCGTCGAGCAGCTTGCCGGCGGCCTGCTTGCGCGCCATGGCCTCGAAGCGCAGCACGAGGTCGCGGGAGTCGACGAGGCGCTGCTTGTAGCCCTCGCGCAGCTGGCGCGCAGCGGGCGTCTTCCAGTTCAGGGCGATGCCGTCGAAGGCCTGGGCGGCCCGGTCGAACAGGCCGGCGATGGCCTTGAAGGTCGGCGCGTCGGGTTCGACATAGCCGCGTGGCGGGCGCTGGATCATGAACTCGAAGGTCGGCCCGCCCTCGCCGCCCTCGGCGCCGGCCTGGTCGTTCACGAGCAGGGTGCTGTGGCGCAGCGTCGCCCACGACGCCAGCCCCGTCTGCAGGCGCTTGGCCGCCCACAGGCCGTCGGACCTCGGGCTGCCAGGGAAGCTCGGCTTGTTCGCCCACTGCACGCCGAGGGCCTGCAGCCAGGCGTGATACAGGCCGTCCTTCAGTTCGGGCGTGTCGCGCTTGGCCAGGGCGTAGGAGCGCAGGCGCTGCAATTGCTGGCGGTAGTTGGGCTGCGCCCGGATCTCCGGCTCCAGCAGCTTCAACGCGAGGTCGCTGCCCATGACGACGGCCAGGTCCAGGCCCGAGGGCAGCATGCGGTTGACCTGCTCGTCCGACGGTGCATCGGCGTGCAAGACGACCCGGTCGAACACCTCGTTGTCCAGGCCCCAGGCCAGCGGGAACAGCTTGGCCTCGAGCACGGGCCTGCGCGCATAGCTGGCCAGCGGGGCGCCGTCCTGCCAGACGAGCGGCGCGCGGGCCGCCGCGATGAAGGGCCGGTAGCAGCGGATCCATTCCTGGGCCGCCTGCTGCACCGCCGGCGGCATGCCCTTGAACGCCGCCAGGCTGCGCTCGCTGAAGGGCGCCGACGTCAGATAGCGCATGGCCTGGAAATAGCGGCTGGCCGCCTCGGAGCGCGTGTAGAAGCCGCGCGGCGCCATGCCACCGAAGTCCAGCAGCACGGGGCGGCGCTTGGGATCCCCGAACACGGTCGACGGCCGCGCCTGCCCGGCCTCGATCAGCGCCACCTCGGGATGCTTCACCCGGCCGGCGCGCAGCGCGGCCAGCGCGTCGAAGGCGGCCACCAGCTCGGCCTCCTTGTTCGGCGTGGCGGCCAGATGGCGCTGCACCTCGGCCACCATGCGCCAGAAGGCAGGAATGGCCGACTGGTCCTCGCTGACCGTCAACATGCTCTCGAAGGCCGACGAGAACAGCTCCCAGAACAGGTCGGTGGTGATCAGATAGGGCAGCGGCGCACGGTCCTGGGTGTCGACATAGCGCTCGACGTCGTAGAGGCTGTGCATCTGCGGCATGACGCCCGGCTTCAGCAGCCCCTCGTGCTGCAGCAGCGTCGCCAGGGCCTGACGGTCGCGGGTGAAGGCCTCGGCATTGACGACGTCGGCCAGTGGCAGCGCGATGGGCACATAGCGCAGCTCGACGCCGGCCGGCCCCGCCACCGGTCCGACCAGGCCGCGCCCATCGGACGTCGGCCGCGGCCGCGCAGTGAAGCGCTGCTCCGTTGCGATGAAGCGCGCGCCGTAATGCCTGAGGCCGAGGTTGACGCCATCGACGCCGGCCGCCCAGTGCAGCCAGCCCAGACCGTTGGGCAGGTAGTCCACCTCGCCGACGCAGGCGAGGTCGTCACGCAAGGTCGCGCCCTCGCCGCGCCAGCGCCAGTTGTCGCCGACATGGCGCAGGATCTGGAAACAGCCCTTGTCGTCCTGCAGGGCCAGTTCGCCACCGCCGGGATGGGCCGCCACGGGACGCGCCGCCCCCTGGCCCTGGAACACCTCGGTGCCCTCCTCCAGGCCGCCGAGAAAGCTGGAGGGGCCCAGCACCTGCAGGGCCCTGGGCGTGGCGAACATCGTGTACAGGCCACGGCCGTCCTCGCGCACCGTCTGCACCGCCATGCCGGCTTCGGTCTGCACCGAAAAATAGAGGCGATAGCCCACCGACCCGCCCTCCATCGCCGAGGTGAAGCGGCGCGGCACCACCAGCACGTCGGCGAGAGGCTGCTTGCTGGTCGCGAGAAGCGACGGCGCCCACTTCGAGCCGGGGAAGCGCTGCCCCAGCAACTGCCAGACCGTGCCGCGGCGCGCGCTGAGGAAAAGCTCAGGCTGCTCGGGGTGGAAGGCCAGCCCGGAGACGTCGACGTCGGCTGGCAGCGGCAGCTCCTGGGCCTGGTCGGGCTCGCGGACATCCCAGCTGATGAGCCGCTGGCGGGCGCCTTCGCTGACCACCACGGCCACCACCGGGGCCAGCGGCGACACCGCCCAGGCCTTGATCTGCTCATTGGCACCGAGCTTGAGGCTGGCGGGCGACGCCGGCGCGGCCGCCACGACCGGTTCCGGCGTGCTCTTGAGCCAGTCCAGGTCAGCCTCGCCAGCCACGGCCTGCATGCCGGCCAGCAGGGCCCAGCCCCCCAAGGCCAGGCCGTGAAGCCTCTTCTTCATCGCGCCCCCTGCGTCGTCTTTGCGCAAATCATAGGCACGAAAAAAAGCCGCCCCGGAGGGCGGCTTCGTGACTGCCTCAGCAGTGGATCACTTGTGATAGGCGGTCTCGCCATGCGACGAGATGTCCAGGCCTTCGCGCTCTTCCTCTTCGGTGACGCGCAGGCCGATGGTCATGTCCACCAGCTTGTAGGCCACCAGGGAGACGATGCCCGACCAGACGATGGTCACGCCGACGGCCTTGGCCTGGACGATGAACTGGCTGGCGATGGAATAGGCCTCGGGGGTGGTCATGCCGGCCGTGACCCAATCGGCCACGGTGCTCGGGCCGCCCAGGGCCGGGCTGTTGAACACACCGGTCAGCAGGGCACCGACGATGCCGCCGACGCCGTGCACGCCGAAGACGTCCAGCGAATCGTCCTTGCCCAGCAGCTTCTTCAGGCCCGTCACACCCCACAGGCAGGCGAAGCCGGCGACGATGCCGATGACCAGGCCACCACCGATGCCGACGTTGCCGGCGGCGGGCGTGATGGCCACGAGGCCGGCGACGGCACCCGAGGCAGCACCCAGCATGGAGGCCTTGCCCTTGAGCAGGGCTTCACCCACGCACCAGGCCAGCACGGCGGCAGCCGTGGCGGCGAAGGTGTTGATGAAGGCCAGGGCGGCGAAGCCGTTGGCTTCCAGCGCGGAGCCGGCGTTGAAGCCGAACCAGCCCACCCACA
>CBHWBD010000275.1:0-6098 GCA_966111775.1 uncultured Comamonadaceae bacterium
TCAGGCCGTGGCGGGCGATCTGGTCCAGCATGTGGTCGAAGAAGCCGATGCCGGTCTGCAGCTTGGATTGGCCGCTGCCGTCGAGGTTGATGCGCACCGTGATGCGCGTCTCGCGGGTGTTGCGGGTGACTTCGGCGATGCGTTCGGTGGTCATGACAGGCAGCTCGTGAGTTCGGCCAGCAGGCGGGTGTTTTCGTCGGGCGTTCCGACCGTGATGCGCACACAGTTCGCGAGCAGCGGATGCATGGCGGAGACGTTCTTGATCAGCACGCCCCGCGCCTTGAGCGCCGCGAAGGTGGCGGCCGCATCCTGCACCCTGGCCAGAATCATATTGCCCTGGCTGGGCCAGGGGCTGATGCCGGGCAGGGCCTGCAAGGCCATGAACAGGCGCTCGCGCTGCTGGCGCAGTTCGGCCGCCTGGGCGGCGTAGACGTCGGCATGCTCCAGCGCGAACAGGGCGGCTTCGGCGTTCAGCACGCTGATGTTGTAGGGTGGTCGCAGCTTCTCGATCTGGTCGACCAGCTCGGGCGCGCCGAGCAGATAGCCGATGCGCACGCCGGCCAGGCCGAACTTGCTCATGGTGCGCATGACCAGCACATTCTTCTGGCGGGCCATCAGTGCCAGGCTGTCGGCGCTGGCAAAGGGTTGATAAGCCTCGTCCATGACCACCAGGCCCGGCGCCGCCTTTGCAATCCGCTCGATGACGGCCGCGTCCCACAGTGTGGCGGTGGGGTTGTTCGGATAGGCCAGGTAGATCAGGGCCGGCTGGTGTTTCTCGATGGCAGCCAGCATGGCAGCCTCGTCCAGCTCGAAATCGTCGGCCCGCAGCGGCACGCCGACGAACTCGAGCTGCTGCTGGCGCGCCAGCGCCTCGTACATGACGAAGCCGGGCAGCGGTGCCAGCACGGTCGCACCAGGCTTGGCGACGGCGATGGTCAGCAGGGCTATCAGCTCGTCCGAACCGTTGCCCAGGGTCACGCCGACCTCGTCGCCCACGCCGGCGTGGCGGGCCAGGGCGCGGCCCAGCAGCGCCGTGCGCTCGGCCGGGTAGCGGTTCAACGCGACGGCGGCCAGACGCTCGCCCAGGGCCCGTTGCAGCTCGGCTGGCAGGCGGTAGGGGTTCTCCATCGCGTCCAGCTTGATCACGCCGGCACTGGGTTGCACCACGTAGGCATGGGCCGCGCGCACGTCGGGGCGGATCTGGGCGAGGGCTTGATCGAGTGCTGCGGTCATGGCGCGGTGACGACGAGAGGGTTGAGGACCTGCACGCTGTCGTAGACGGTGTCGTGCGGCAGGGCGAGGCTGAGCAAACGGGTGCAGCCCTGGGCCTTGGCGCTGGCGACGACCAGGGCGTCGGCGAAGGGCAGGCCGAAGCGGCTTTCCAGCGACCAGGCGGATTCGACCGTCGCCTGGTCCACGCCCCAAGGCCGCCAGTGCTGGTAGCGGCGCACCTCGGCGCGCACATCGCCCTGTGGCATGGGCGGGCTGATCTGGCGCGTGGCCTGCAGGTAGAAGTCGTTCAGCACCTGGACGGAGACACGGCCGCTGCGCGTGGCCCAGAGCTGGCGCAGCCAGGCCAGCACCTGTTCGCGTTCGGCCGGGCGGGCGCCGTCCTCGCTGAAGAGCAGCACGGAGGTGTCGACGAAGACGGGGGCTGTCATCCCAGCACCTGTCTGCCCGGGTAGGGGTTGCCGTCCGAGGCCCAGGAACGCTCGCGGTGCAGCCAGTCCTGCTGGGCCCGCTCATAGGCGTCGTCGTGCAGCATCTTCTCGGCCAGCAGCTCGCCGAGCAGGCGCGAGACGCTGGTGTTGCGGCGCGCGGCCTCCAGCCGGGCCCATTCGGCCACGGCGTCGTCCATGGACACGGTGACGTTCTTCATGGGCCGAAGATTACACGAAGTTCGTGATTCACGAACTTCGTGTGACGGAAACATCACCTGCTCCTGCGGGCCGAGCGCCGGGCCGCTCCCTAGCCGGCCCGCGTTGGCGATGTGCTTGCGGCTCGATGTCGCAAGCATCGCCGTCCCCTCGGGGGACCGACCAAGGTACTCCTTGGGCGAGGGGCTTTATTTCACGGCCTGTACCAGAGATCGGGCTTGTCCAGCGGCGTCTGCGTCGGCAGCAGCGGGTTGCGCAGTTCGATGATGCGCCGCGCGCCGAGCTTGGCGCGGGCCAGGTCTTCGCCGTGGTACTTCATGAAGAGGCTGTCGAAGGCACCGCTGGCGCGCAGGTGCTTGAGGCCCAGTTCGATGGCGGCCGCCAGTTCGGGCTCCTCATAGGCGACGAAGTAGTAGACGGCGGCCGGGTAGTGCAAGCAGATATTGGGCACGACGGCCAGGCCCTGGCCGTAACGCTCCACCTCCCACCAGATCTCCTCCACCGAGCGCGGGAAGGCGTCGGCCCGGCCCAGGCGCAATTGCTTGAACATCGCGTCATAGCTGGGCGAGACGATGACGTTCAGGCCGTTGGCCTGCAGGATGCCGGTGTCGGGCCACTCCAGGCCCTGCACCATGGAGAACTGGCGCAGCTCGCCCAGCGTCTGCACCGTGCTCATGCGCGAGGCCACGTCGGCCGACGCCAGCAGCAGGCGCCAGCCGTACAGGCCCTTGAAGATGGGCACGCGGATGGGCTGGGCCTGCTGCTCCCGCTCGACCGAGGTCATGGTCCAGAGCACGTCCAGGCGGCGCTTGCGTCCCAGCTCCTGCAGCGCCCGGTTCTGCGGGATCAGCTCCGAAGTGGCATCGAGGATGACCGGCATGCCCGCCGCGGCCAGGGCCTGCTCCAGCAGCACGGCGGCATAGCTGCGTTCCATCTCGGCCTTGGGCGAGACATGGGGAATGCGCAGGCGCCGCGGTGCGCCATGGGCGGCAGCCAGAGGAACGGCGGCCGAGGACAGGATGAGATCGCGGCGACGAATGGGCATCACGCCAGCGTAGCGGAATCGGCCGCCCCGCTCCACCGGCATGGGTTAGCCTTTGTTCTTCTCCACGCTGATCGCCTCGATGCCCACACCACCCCTCGTCAAGAAGCCCCTGCAAGCCGCCGTCGCCAAGCTCAAGCGCACCGGCCGGGCCGTCGGCAAGCTCAAGCCCCAGACGGTCAACCCGGTCCAGGCTCTGCAGGACATCAAGGCGAGGCGGGTCGCGCGGCGCAGCAGTTCGGGCCTGCAACTGGTGCTGGCCGATCGCGTGGATTTCCTGAACCCGGTTCACTGGGATCAGTTGGCGGCTCAAACCATCTTCCTGTCACGCGACTATCTGCGCGTGCTGGAGCAGCATGCGCCGGACAACCTCGAGCCGCGCTACGCCATGGCCTATGCCGAGGGCCAACCGGTGGCGGCCCTGCTGCTGCAACGCGTCGCCGTCGGCGGCGCCCAGCTGCGCAAGCCCGGCAGCAAGAAGAAGCTGGTCGATGCGCCCATGGCCGGGCTCAAGGAACATCTGCTGGTCTGCGGCAATCTGCTGGTCTGGGGTGCCCGCGCCATGGCGCTGGCACCGCACGAGGACGAGGGCCAGCTCTGGCATGGCGTCTGCGAAGCCATCTACCGCCTGCGCCGCGCCGACAAGCTGGACGGCCAGTCCGACTTCGCGCTGATCAAGGATCTCGGCATGGCCATGACCGATGTGCCGCCGGCCCTGCGCCTGCTGGGCTATCGCAGCGTCGAGACCGAGCCCGACATGGTGCTGACGCTCAGGCCCGAATGGCGCAGCTGGGACGACTACCTCGCCAGCATGACCTCGGGCTACCGCAGCGCCGCCAAGAAGTTGATCAAGGACTGCGCCAGCGCGGGACTGACCCTGAGGCTGGCGACGGCGGAGGAGATGGCGGCACGCGCCGACGAACTGCATGGCCTCTATGGCCAGGTGCACAACGCGCAAGGGCTGAGGATGGCGACGCTGACGCCGGGCTATCTGCCGGCCATGGCGGCGGCCCTGGGTGACCGCTTCCGCTGCCGCGTCGTCGAGGCCGCCGACGGCCGCTGGCTGGGCTTCGTCACCAGCGTCAACGATGGCGCGACGACGCTGGGCTATTACGTCGGCTACGACCGGCCGGCCAATGCCGATGCGCCCATCTATCTGACGCTGCTGCAGTCGACGGTGCAGGACGCCATCGCCTTCGGCTCCACGCGCCTGAGCCTGGGCCGCACGGCGCTGGAGCCCAAGGCCAAGATGGGCTGCAAGCCCGAGCCACTGAGCTGCGCGGTGCGCCACCGCGTGTCGGCGCTGAACTGGATCACGACGGCCCTGACCAAGACGGCCGAGCACGACGAGCCGCCGGAGCGCAGTCCGTTCAAGACCGCGCCCGTAGACGCGGCCTGAGAGTCACTTCAACCGGAGTTCCGCCGCGCGCGCGTGGGCCTGCAGACCCTCGCCGTGCGCCAGCACGCTGGCGATGCGGCCCAGTTCCTGAGCCCCCTTCTCGCTGACCTCGATGAGGCTGCTGCGCTTCTGGAAGTCGTAGACGCCCAGCGGCGACGAGAAGCGTGCCGTGCTCGCCGTGGGCAGCACGTGGTTGGGGCCGGCGCAGTAGTCGCCGAGGGACTCGCTCGTGTAGGCCCCCATGAAGATGGCGCCGGCATGGCGCAGCAGGGGCTCCCAGCGCTGCGGCTCGGCGGCGCTGATTTCCAGGTGCTCGGGCGCGATGGCATTGCTGATCTCGCAGGCCTCTTCCATCGAGCGCGTCAGGATCAGTGCGCCGCGGCCTTGGAGCGAAGCGCGGATGACCGCCTCGCGCGGCAGCGAAGGCAGCAGGCGCTCCATGCTGGCGCGCACGGCGTCGAGGAAGGCGGCATCGGGGCTGAGCAGGATGCTCTGGGCCAGTTCGTCGTGTTCGGCCTGGCTGAACAGGTCCATGGCCACCCAGTCCGGCGGCGTCGTGCCGTCGGCGATGACGAGGATCTCGCTGGGGCCGGCGATCATGTCGATGCCGACCTGGCCGAAGACATGCTTCTTGGCCGAGGCCACATAGGCATTGCCCGGGCCGGTGATCTTGTCGACCCGCGGGATGGTGGCCGTGCCGTAAGCCAGCGCAGCCACGGCCTGGGCGCCGCCGACGGTGAAGACGCGATGCACGCCGGCAACGGCCGCAGCGGCCAGCACCAGCGGGTTGCGCACGCCGTCGGGCGTGGGCACCACCATGATGATTTCCTGCACGCCGGCCACATGGGCCGGGATGGCGTTCATCAGCACGCTGCTCGGATAGGCCGCCTTGCCGCCGGGCACGTAGATGCCCACGCGGTCCATGGGCGTGACCTTCTGGCCCAGCAGATTGCCGTCCTCGTCGCTATAGCTCCAGGACAGGCCGCAGGCCTGCAGCTGGCGCTCGTGATAGGCGCGGACCCGCCTGGCTGCGGCCTGCAGGGCTTCGCGCTGCTCGGCCGTGATGGAGGCGAGCGCGGCCTGCAGTTCGGCCTGGGCGATCTCCAGCGCAGCAACGCTGTCGGCGTTCACGCGGTCGAAGCGGGCGGTGTAGTCCAGCACGGCGGCATCGCCGCGCTTTTGCACATCGGCCAGGATCTCTGCGACGCGGCCCTCGATGGCCGCATCGGTCTCCGCCGACCAGTGGCGCAGGCGCTCGAACTCGGCAGCGAAGTCGGCGGCGGCGGTCGAGAGTTGGCGGATGAGGGTCATGCGATGGCCGAGGCGAAGGCGTCGATGAGGGGGCGCAGTTGGTCGCGCTTCAACTTCAGCGCGGCCTGGTTGACGACGAGGCGGGAGGAGATGTCCATGATCTGCTCGACCTCGACCAGCTTGTTGGCGCGCAGGGTGCCGCCGGTGGAGACCAGGTCGACGATGGCCTCGGCCAAACCCGTCAGCGGCGCCAGCTCCATGGAGCCATAGAGCTTGATGAGGTCGACGTGCACGCCCTTGTCGGCGAAGTGCTGGCGGGCGATCTCGGTGTATTTGGTGGCGACGCGGATGCGCGAGCCCTGCTTGACCGCAGCGGCGTAGTCGAAATCGGCGCGCGTGGCCACGCTCATGCGGCAGCGGGCGATCTTCAGGTCCAGCGGCTGGTAGAGGCCGTGCGAGCCGCCCTGGGCCAGGGCCTGCTCGTGCAGCACGTCGCGGCCGGCCACGCCGAGGTCGGCGCCGCCGTACT
>CBHWBD010000276.1:0-6045 GCA_966111775.1 uncultured Comamonadaceae bacterium
AGCAAGGGCTTCACGATCAAGGAGATCGCGAACCTGATGGGCATCAAGTGGTTCACCGTCAACGACCACATCAAGTCCATCTACAAGAAGCTCAATGTGTCCAGCCGCGCCGAAGCGGCCGTGCTGGCCTCAAAGCAGGGTCTGGTCTAACCAGCGCTGCATCAGCCGCCCGAGGGCGGCTTTCAAGCCTTCCGCCTCGCTCGCCATCGCGGCGCGCAGCTCGCGTGGCGCGATGCCGGCGTGTTCCAGCTCGTCGATATGGCCGATCAGCCATTGCTCGAAGCGGACCGGATCGACTTCCGGGTGGAACTGCAGGCCCAGGGCCTTGGCATGAGGCGCGAAGGCCTGGTGCGGACAGAGGGCCGTGGCGGCCAGCGGGGCCATGCCGACCGGCAACTCGAACTGATCGCCGTGCCAGTGAAGCACGGGCTGGCTGCCCAGCTCCGCCAAGGCCGTGCCCTGCCCCGCCGCCGTCAAGCGCAGCGGCGCAAAGCCAATCTCCTTGACGCCCATGGGCTTGACCCGGGCGCCAAGCGCCCGCGCCATCAGCTGGGAGCCCAGGCAGATGCCGAGCAGCGGCCGCTGCGAGTCCAGGCGCTGGCGGATCAACGCGACCTCGTCGATCAGCCAGGGAAAGCGCTCCTCGTCCTCGACGCTGATCGGCCCGCCGAGCACGACGAGCAGATCGACGGCGTCGAGGTCGACGACCGCGAAGTCGTCGACACCGGCCTCGTGATAGCGGACCTCGAAGCCGCGCATCTCCAGCAGCGGCTCGATGAGGCCGAGGTCTTCGAAGGCGAGATGGCGCAGGGCGAGAGCGGTCTTCATGGGCGCCATCATCGCCTCCCGATCAGGCCGCTGCGCGCAGCTTCACGCCGGGGAAATCCACCGGCACGGCGAAGGCGACGTTCACATAGTTGGTGAACAGGTTCAGCGCCACATGGGCCAGGATCTCGACGATCTGGGCATCGCCAAAGCCGGCGGCGCGCAGAGCTGCGACATCGGCATCGCCGACCTGGCCGCGCTGCTCGACCAGCTTCAGCGCGAAACGCAGGGCCGCGGCCGTCGCCGGGTCGGCGGCTTCGCCGGCCTGGGCGGCGCTCATCTCGGCTGGCGTGGCGCCGGCCTTGCGGCCCAGGGCCGTGTGCGCGGCCAGGCAGTACTCACAAGCGTTGCGGTCGGCCACGGCAACGGCGATCTGCTCGCCCAGCTTGACCGGGATGCTGCCGCCGCCCAGGGCACCGAAGAAGGACCACAAGGCCTGCAGCGCGGCCGGCGAATTGGCGACGGCGCGGAACATGTTCGGCGTGGCACCAAAGGCGCCGTGGACGGCATCCAGGGTCGCGCGGCTGGCGGCAGGGGTGTCGGTGGCGGAGACGAGGGGGACTCGGGCGTTCATGGAATACACCTTTCGGTTGCAGTGGAGGAAGGCCTCCACTGTCGCGGTCAACTCGGGTTGATAGGTATCATTCAATCCATCAAATCAACCCAATCGTCCCGTGAACCCAACCCCACCACTGGATCGACTGAGCCCGCTGTTCGAGCGCTTTCGCGTGCGTGCCAGCCTCTTCCATGCCGGGCCGCTGTGTGGCGTGACCCATTTCGACGCCCAGCCCAGCCGCGGCTTTCTGCATGTGATGCGCAACGGCGAGATGGAGGTGCGGCATGCCGGCACGACCGGCCTGGTCGAGCGCCTCTGGGTGCGCGAACCCAGCCTGGTCTTCTATCCCCGACCGCTGGCGCACGATTTCCACAACGCGCCGACCGAGGGCTCGGACTTCGTCTGCGCGACGCTGGATTTCGAGGCCGGCCATCCCCTCGTGCAGGCCCTGCCGCCGCTGGTCGTGCTGCCGCTGGAGCAGGTGGAGGGCATTGCCGCCACGCTGGGCCTGCTGTTCGGTGAAGCCGAGCGGGTGCGCTGTGGCCAGCGCCTGCTGGCGGACCGGCTCTTCGAGGTGCTGCTGCTGCAACTGCTGCGCTGGATGCTGGACCAGCAGGACGCCGCCCTCCCACTGGGCCTGATGCGCGGCCTGGCCGACCCGCGCCTGGCCCGCGCGCTGACGGCCCTGCATGCCCGCCCCGGCGAGCCGTGGAGCCTGGCTGGCATGGCGCAAGAGGCCGGCATGTCGCGCAGCCGCTTTGCCGAGGCCTTCCGCGACGCCCTGGGCCGGACGCCGGCCGACTACCTGGCCGACTGGCGCCTGGCCATTGCCCGCGCCGAGCTGCGCGCCGGCAAGCCGTTGAAGACCCTGGCCGCGGAACTCGGCTACGCCAACGCCTCGGCGCTGAGCCGGCTGTTCGCCCAGCGGCATGACGGCTTGTCCCCGCGCAGTTGGCGCCAGCAGCACGGGTAGTACAGTGCCGGCCATGCATCGCCTCGTCCTCTGCCTGCTGCTTGTGCTGCTGCCGCTGCGCAGCCTGCTGGCGGCTGGACAGCTGGGCTGCGAGCCGATGCCGCAGCCCGCACAAGAGCAGCATGCCGGCCATGAGCACCACGCCCAGCACGGCGGCGATGTCCACGATCACGCGGCCAAGCCTTGCAAGCTCTGCGCGCCCTGCTGCCTGACCGCGGCGCCGCCACCGGTGCTGGCACTCGATGCAGCCGTGCCTGCGCCCGCCACGCGCGTGGCCGATGCGCTGGCTGAAGCCTGGGCCGGCATCGTGCCGCCCCTGCCCGACCCGCCTCCCAGGGCCTAGCCTCTCCTTGTCGCTGTTCCCGCCGCCATGCCGCGCGGCGGGTGTTTTCTTCCTGCACCGCCCGAGAGGCCTTGCATGCCCATCCTGATTTCAGCCCGCGTTTGCGGGCTCACCCTGCTGGCGGCCGCGCTTGTGGGCTGCGCCAGCACGCCGCCCGACGCCGTCGCGCCCGTCGCGCAGCTGAGCCGGCAGCCGCTTTCCACCACCCAGCCCTCGGCCGACGACATCGCCGCCCGCCTGCGCGAGCCGCTGACGACCGATGCCGCCGTGCAGCTGGCTCTTCAGAACAACCGCGCGCTGCAGGCCCGGCTTGCACGCCTGGGTGTCACCGCCGCCGAAGTGGCCGAGGCCGGCCGCCTGCCCAACCCGGGCTTTCGCTTCAGCCGCCTGACGCGCGGCAGCGAGGTCGAGCTGGAGCGCGGCTGGCATGTCGACCTCGCCCGGCTGCTGACCCTACCCCTGGTGCGCAGCGCCGAGCAGCGCCGCCTGCAGGCCGAGCAGGCCCAGGCCGCCGCCGACGTGCTGGCCCTGGCCGCGGACACCCGCCGCGCCTGGGTGCGCGCCGTCGCCGCCGACGAGGCCCTGGCCTATCGCCGCCAGGTGCTGGAAGCCGCCGAGGCTGGCGCCGAACTGGCCAAGCGCATGCAAGCCGTCGGCAACTTCAACGCCCTGGCTCGCGCCCGCGAGCAGGGCTTCGAGGCCGAGGCGCGGCTGGCCCTCGCACGCGCGCAGGCGCAATGTCTGGCGGCACGCGAACGCCTTGTGCGTCTGCTCAGCCTGGAGAACGGCAGTGCGCTGCGCCTGCCCGAGCATCTGCCCGAGCTGCCGGCCACCCCGCGTGAAGTGGGCGATGTCGAGACCCAGGCCCTGAACCAGCGCCTGGACGTGCAGGCTGCGCGCCTGGCCCTGGAGCAGTCTGCGCGTCAGCTCGACCTCGCCCGTACGACACGCTGGGTCTCCATGATGGAGCTGGGCACGGTGCGCAACAGCTCCAACGAACAGCCCACACAGCGCGGCTGGGAGGTGGCGCTGGAGCTGCCGCTGTTCGGCTCCGGACAGCAAACCAAGGCCGAAGCTCTGGCTCGCGAAGCCGCGCATGTCGCGGCCGACACGGCCATCCAGGCCCGCTCCGAGGCCCGCGAAGCCTATGGCCTCTACCGCAGCGCCTTCGACATGGCGCGCCAGCATCGCGACGAGCTGCTGCCCCTGGCAAAGCGCGTCTCGAGCGAACAGCTGCTGCGCTACAACGCCATGCTGATCGGCGTCTTCGAGCTGCTCGCCGATGCACGCGACCAGGTCGCCACCGTCGCGGCCGGACAGGAGGCACTGCGCGACTTCTGGATCGCCCAGGCCGACCTCGACCAGGCCCTCGTCGGCCGCGTCACACCCGCATTGCCGCAGGCCGCCGCCACGGCGCCCGCCGCCGCGGCAGCCCACTGAATCCCGAGGACCGATCCATGCTCAATCGACGCTCCCTCCTCGCCGGCAGTTCGCTGGCCGCGGTGTCCACCGTGGCTCTCGCGGCCCTGCCCGAGCCCGTCATCCAGACCTCGGCCGACACCCAGGCGCCCCTCGTGCCGCCCACTGGCCGGCCCTACAACCCCGTCGTCACGCTGAACGGCTGGACGGCGCCCTGGCGCATGAATGCCGGCGTCAAGGAGTTCCACCTCGTCGCCGAACCCGTCGTGCGCGAGATGGCACCGGGCTTCACCGCGCGGCTGTGGGGCTACAACGGCCAGAGTCCCGGCCCGACCATCGAAGTCGTCGAAGGCGATCGCGTACGCATCTACGTGACCAACCGCCTGCCCGAAGCCACCAGCATGCACTGGCACGGCCAGCGCCTGCCCAACGGCATGGACGGCGTGAGCGGCCTGACCCAGCCGGCCATTCCGCCCGGCAAGACCTGGGTCTATGAGTTCATCGCCCGCCGCCCCGGCACCTTCATGTACCACCCGCATGCCGACGAGATGGTGCAGATGGCGATGGGCATGATGGGGCTGTGGATCACGCACCCGAAGGCCAAACACCCGCACATCGACGAGGTCGACCGCGACTACGCCTTCCTGCTGAACGCCTATGACATCGAGCCCGGCAGCGCGACACCCAAGGTCATGACCATGCTCGACTTCAACCTGTGGAGCTGGAACAGCCGCATCTTCCCGGGCATCGCGCCGCTGGTGGCGCGCCAGGGCGACCGGGTGCGCATCCGCGTCGGCAACCTGACGATGACCAACCACCCCATGCACATCCACGGCCATGAGTTCACGGTCACCGGCACCGATGGCGGCCCGGTGCCGCGCACGGCGCGCTGGCCCGAGGTGACGACCGACATCGCCGTCGGCCAGATGCGCCAGCTCGAGTTCGTCGCCGACGAGGAAGGCGACTGGGCCTTCCACTGCCACAAGGCCCATCACACGATGAACGCCATGGGCCACAACGTGCCGACCATGCTGGGCGTGGATGCCAGCGACCTGGAGGACAAGATCCGCAAGCTCGTGCCCGGCTATATGGCCATGGGCCACAGCGGCATGCACGAGATGACGGAGATGAGCATGCCCGGGCCGGAAAACACCGCGCCCATGATGGCGGGCGAAGGTCCCTTCGGCGCCATCGCCATGGGCGGCATGTTCAGCACGCTCAAGGTCAGGCGCGGGCTCAAGCGCGGGGACTACGGCGATCCAGGCTGGTTCCAGCATCCGGCGGGCACGCTGGCGCGCGAGGTCGGCGATGCGCCGCCCGCATCGGTGGCGCCGGGTGCTGCGCCGCAGCCGGCCAGTGTCGACGTGCAAGTCCGCAAGCCGCAGGGTCATCACGGACACTGAAGGGAACACCATGAAGATGACACTGATCACCCTGCTTGCCGCCACCACCGGCTCCGCCATGGCCGCGGCTCAAGTGGTGGACATCGCCTGGTCGCCCGAGGGCCAGTTCGCGCACACGGCGACGCTGGCGCCCAAGGAGCTCCTCGAGGTTTGCGGCAAGCTGCCTCGCGGCAGTCGCGTGCAATGGTCCTTCGAGGCCACGGCGCCCCTGCCCTTCAACATCCATGTCCACCAGGGCAAGGACGTCGTCTACCCGGCGCGGCTGGAACAGGCCGAACGGGCCCAGGGCCTGCAGGCCTTCGACGCCGAGCCGGCGCATTGCTGAATGTGGACGAACAAGAGCGCGCAAGCCGTGACGGTCAGCGCTCAACTCCAGCAGCAACGCTGAGCGCCCAAAGAAAAAGCCCACCGGGTGGCCGGTGGGCTTGTCTTGGCGGAGAGGGTGGGATTCGAACCCACGGTACGGGGATACCGTACGCCTGATTTCGAGTCAGGTACATTCGACCACTCTGCCACCTCTCCTGAT
>CBHWBD010000277.1:0-6012 GCA_966111775.1 uncultured Comamonadaceae bacterium
CAGCGCCGTGATGGCGGCCATCAGGATGGCGGTCTTCACGAGGTTGAACATTTCAGCGGCTTTCGGAAGTGACAGGTGAGCGGCACATGGTGCCACGCTGCCAGGGTTTCAAGCGTCGAAGCGCTCGCCGACCACAACGGGGCGGGCCTGCAAGAAGGCTGCGGCCGGCCCGCGCTTGCCGCCGGCCCGCTGCAGTTCGGTCAGCCGCAGCGCGCCCTCGCCGCACGCGACGACCAGGCCCTCGGCGATGACCTCGCCCGGCTCGCCACGGCCGCCCGCCACCTCGGCGCGCCAGACCTTGACCGCCTCGCCGTCCAGCGTCGCGACACCGCCGGGAAACGGGTCGAAGGCGCGCAGGCGGCGCTCGATGGTGGCAGCAGGCTGGCGCCAATCGATGACGCTCTCTGCCTTCTCGATCTTGTGGGCGTAGGTGACGCCCTCGGCGGGCTGAGGTGTCGCCTGCAGGCCTGCGGCCTGAAGCGCGTCGACGATCAACCGCCCGCCCATCTCGGCGAGCCGGTCGTGCAGCGTCGCCGTCGTGTCATTCGCGCGAATGGTTTCGTGGCCGACCAGCAGCATGTCACCCGTGTCCAGGCCCGCGTCCATCTGCATGATGGTGATGCCGGTCCGGGCGTCGCCAGCCTCGATGGCACGGTGGATGGGTGCCGCGCCGCGCCAGCGCGGCAGCAGCGACGCGTGGATGTTCAGGCAACCACGACGCGGCGTGTCCAGCACCCACTGCGGCAGGATCAGGCCATAGGCGGCCACGACCATCACGTCAGCCTCGGCCGCCAGCAGCGCCTCGCGCGCGGCAGCAGCGTCGACGGCGTACTTGCCGTCCAGCTTCAGGCCCTGCGGCTGGGCGACGGCAATGCCGGCCGCGACGGCGCGCTGCTTGACGGCCGAGGCTTGCAGCTTCATGCCGCGCCCGGCCGGGCGGTCGGGCTGGGTCAGCACCAGGGGCACCGTGAAGCCGGCGTGCAGCAGCGCGTCCAGTGCGACGGCGGCAAACTCCGGCGTGCCGGCAAAGACGACCCTCATGGCGCGGCGCCGATCAGAAGCGCTGATTGCGCTTCTTGGCCTCGGCCTCGTCCTCGCGCGTCTTCTTGATCATCTTGGTCTTGATGCGGTCGCGCTTGAGCGGGCTGAGGTACTCGACGAAGACCTTGCCCATCAGGTGGTCCATCTCGTGCTGCACGCAGACGGCCAGCAGGCCCTCGGCGTCGAACTCGTAGGCCTCGCCGTCGCGGTTGGTCGCGCGCACGGTGACCTGGGCATGGCGCGGCACCTTGTCGTAGATCTGCGGCACCGACAGGCAGCCTTCCTCGCCGTCGACCCAGGCATCGCTGACCTTGACCAGCTCGGGGTTGATGAGCACGCGTGGCGTGTCGCGGTCCTGCGAGGTGTCGATGACGATGACGCGTTCATGCACGTCCACCTGGGTTGCGGCCAGGCCCACGCCATCGGCGGCGTACATGGTCTCGAGCATGTCGTCGACGAGTTGGCGGATGCGTTCGTCGACCGCGGCCACGGGCTTGGCGACGGTGTGCAGGCGCGGGTCGGGGTAGCGGAGGATGTGAAGTTGGGCCATGAGGTGTGGGCCGGCGGCCACGGCGCGAGCCATGTAAGCACTCGCAAGCGCGGGCCGCCCGGGTTGAATGCGGGCAGAATCACCCGGATTTTCGCCGATCCGGCAATCCCTTCGGAGACTGCGTTTGATGCTCGCTGCACGCCCCGCCCACCTCACAGTCCTTGCGGCCTGCCTGACCCTCGCGACGACCTCGGCCTGGGCACAGACCAGCAAGCTGCCCGTCACCCAGGAACAACGCCGCGTGGCCGACCAAGTCGCCACCAACGGTGTACCGCTGTCCGAACTGGCGCCCAACGCGCCCGACCAGCACGTCGTGGTCCCCGGCGACACGCTGTGGGACATCTCCAAGCTGTTCCTGAAGAGCCCCTGGCGCTGGCCGGAGCTGTGGGGCATGAACCGCGACCAGATCCGCAACCCGCACCTGATCTACCCCGGGCAGGTGCTGTTCCTCGTCAAGGCGGATGGCCGCGCCCGGCTGCAGTTCGGCCAGCGCGTGGGCGGCGACGGCGCGGGCGATGCCATCAAGGTGAGCCCGCAGATGCGCATCTCGGGCCTGGATGCCAATCCGATCCCGGCCATCCCGCTGGCGCTGATTCAGCCCTTCCTGACCGACACGGCCGTCTTCGACACCGATGCGCTGGCGACGGCACCCCGCATCGTTGCCGCCCAGGAAGGCCATGTGCTGCTGGGCAAAGGTGACCTGGCCGCCGCCCGCGGCGGGGGGGGGGGCGCGCCGTCCGCCCGCCGCCCCCCCCGCCCGCGGGCGCCCCGCGACCCGGCCACCAACGAGGTCCTGGGCTACGAGGCCCCGTACGTCGGCACGGCCGACTTGATCCGCCCCGGCGAGAACCGCCTGCGGACCGACGGCAAGACCGAGATCGTGCCGGCCACGCTGCAGATCAGTCAGATCAAGCAGGAAGTCGGCATCGGCGACCGCCTAGCGCCGGCGCCGCAGCGCAACCTTGAGCGCTATGTACCGCATGCGCCCGACAAAGCCATGGCAGGCCAGATCGCGGCCCTGTACGGCGACGCGCTGAATGCCGGCCAGAACCAGATCGTCGCGCTCAACCGCGGCAAGCGCGACGGCGTCGAGCGCGGCCACGTGTTCGCGCTGTGGCGTGACGGCGAGGCCATCGTCGACAAGACGGGCGCCAAGCCCGAGGCCATCAAGTTGCCCGACGAGCGCCATGGTGTGCTGTTCGTCTTCGAGGTCTACGAGCGCGTGTCCTATGCGCTGATCATCTCGGTCAAAGAGCCGGTCAAGGCCGGCGACCGGTTCACGCAACCCTGAGGATGGCGCCCGTCGCCCAGTCGCGCACCGCTGAAGGCGGGCGAGTCTGGTCGGTCTTGCAAACCGTGCTGCGGCAGGTGCCGGAGCTCGTCGGCAGGCACAGGACGTCCATCGGGTGTGTTGTGCCCGGCGCCCGCCCCCGAGGGGGCGGCGATGCGCGCGGAAATTGCCCTGCTCGCACATCGTGTGTGGGCTGGCTTCGGGCGGCTCTGCGCCGGCCCACCAAGGGCTGACATGCAGGATGCTGTCGAACTGGCGGCCTGGCTGCGGCTGACCGAGAGCGTCGACCCAAGCGCCGCGCGGCGGTTGCTGGCGCTGGCAGGCAGCCCGCAGGCCGTGTTCGACCTGCCCCCGACCGCGCTGGATCAGGCCTTGCCGGGCCAACAGCGCGAGGCCTTCAACCGGCCGCCCGAGCACCTTGAGGACTTGATTCCCAAGGCCGAGGCCTGGCTGGCCGAACCGGGCCACGACCTGCTGGTGCTGAGCGATGCCGACTACCCGCAGCGCCTGCTGGCCACCGCCGACCCGCCGCTGCTGCTGTGGCTGCAGGGCCGGCGCGAGCTGCTGGCGACGCCGTCCATCGCCATCGTCGGCAGCCGCAACCCCACGGCCCAGGGCGGCGAAAACGCCCGCGCCTTCGCCCGCTCGCTGGCCCACGCCGGCTACACCATCGTGTCCGGCCTGGCGCTGGGCATCGACGCCGCGGCCCACGAAGGCGCGCTGGACAGCGGCGGCCTGACCATTGCGGTAGTCGGCACCGGACTGGACCAGGTCTACCCGCGCCGGAACGCGGATCTCGCGGCCCGATTGCTGGCCGGCAGGGGTCTCATTGTCAGCGAACACTCACTTAGCACGTCGATCACGCGGGCCAACTTCCTGCGCCGCAACCGGATCATTGCCGGGCTGACCCAGGGCTGCCTGGTGGTCGAGGCGGCCATGCAGTCGGGCTCGCTGATCACCGCCCGCCTGGCCGTGGAGGCCGGCCGCGAGGTGTTCGCCATCCCCGGCTCCATCCACTCGCCGCAGGCGCGCGGCTGCCATGCGCTGATCCGACAGGGCGCCAAGTTGGTCGAGTCGGCCGAGGACGTGCTGGAGGAACTGCCGCCGCTGGGCGCGCCGGCCGCCGCCGACATCGAGGCGGCCGAGACGCCCCACGAGCAGCAATCGCTGCTGGACGCGATGGGCTTCGATCCGGTCAGCCTGGATGCGCTGATGGCCCGCTGCGGCTGGCCGGCGGCCGAGCTGAAAGCGGCCTTGCTGGAGCTGGAACTGCACGGCGAGGTGGCTCGCCTGGCAAGCCAGCTCTTCCAGCGCCGCAAGCAGGGATAGCGAGCTTAACCCCGGATATCAGAGGTCCATCCGGGGGGTTATTCGCAGCAGGCCCGGCCGGAACGCTGGGCTATCATCGCCTCACGATGTTCGATGTCCTGGTTTATCTCTACGAGACCTATTGGCGCCCGGACGCCTGCCCCGACGCGGCGCAACTGACGCGCAAGCTGACCGCGGTGGGCTTCGAGAACGATGAGATCCAGGAGGCGCTGAACTGGCTGGAAGGCCTGGCCGCCGCTGGCGAGTCCTATCAGGGCGAGCAGAGCGAGCATGCCCTGCGCGTCTACTCGGCGGCCGAGATCGAGCACCTGGGCGAAGCCTCCATCGGCTTCATCAGCTTCCTCGAGTCCGCCGGCGTATTGCCCGGCCCCATGCGCGAGATGGTCATCGACCGTGCGATGGCCATTCCCGGCGCCCCCATGGACCTGGAAGACCTGAAGATCATCGTGCTGATGGTGTTCTGGAGCCTGGGCGAGGAGCCCGACGCGCTGATCCTGGACGAGCTGTTCGTCGCGCCGGAAGACCGGCTGATCCACTGAGATCGCTCTGCCCCCCAACGACAACGGCGCCCCAGGCGCCGTTTCTTATTTCAGCAGTTGATCGGGGTCGGCATCCAGCTTGGCCAGCGCCTTGCGCGTGGCCTGCACGGTCAGTGCCTCGTCCTGGGCCGGCAGCAGCAGGCCGGCCTGCAGGAAGGCCGCCATGCGGTTCAGCGAGAACAGCACGCCGCGGCCCTTGGGCGTGACGAACAGCGCCAGCTGCTTGCGCAGGCCGCGCCAGGCCAGCTGCACCTGCTCGTTGCGACCGCGGTAGTCCAGCATGAACCAGCCGCCCACTTGCAGCTCGCGCGCCCAGGCAACCATGGCCGGCGTCGGCGCGGAGCCGCCCTCGGCGACGACTTCCATGCCATCGGACTCGTGGCCGGACAGGTCGCGCACTAGCATCTCGTCGACATGGCTGTCGCCGCCCTCGATGTCCTCGGGCAGCATGGCTTCCAGCGTTTCGAGCTGGTCCATCAACTCGTCCAGGCGTTCGCGCGGGATAGCAGCCGTCTTGGCTGTGAAGGCCGCAGCCAGCGCATTGTTCAGCGAGCGAACATGCTCGTCCTGCTTGTCGATGGCCAGGCCGGCGTGGCTCATGCCGTCGCGAAGCGTCTTGAGCAGCGGCGGCAGGCGGCGGATGACGTCGGCACGGTCTTCGCGCGAGGACTTGGCGCTGGCCGACCAGATCAAGTCGGCGGCGGCGCGCTTCATGGACTTGGTCACGTCCGCCTGGGCGCCGGAGCGCACCGCCGTGACGGCCAGCACGTCGGCCCAGACGTGGAACAGGAAATCGCGCACGCCGTCCTGCACCGGCACCTCAGACAGCATCTTGCGCAGCTCGATGGTGTACTGGATGGCCAGCGTCTCGCGCTGCTCGACCTGCTGGGCCAGCGACACGCCGCGCTTGGATGCCTGGTTCTCGTTCTCGAAATAGTGGTCGAGGAACTTCTCGAATTCGGTCAGCACGGTGGCGAACACACGCCGGCCGGTGTCCGGGTAGGCCTCGACGACCTGCACGACACGCTTGATCTCGCGCTCCAGCGCATCGTTGCTGGCTCGCTCGGCGCCGGGGCCGCTGGCCTGAGCGGCGTTGAAGCCCATCACGCAGGCGCCCATGCGGTCGATGAGGCGGCGGGCCGGATGGTCGGCGGCAGCGAAGAAGTCGGGCTCACTGACGGCCACGCGCAGCACCGGCATCTGCAGCCGCGCGAACCAGACCCGCACCGTGGCCGGGATGCGCTCCTCGGTCAGGATGCTCT
>CBHWBD010000278.1:0-5936 GCA_966111775.1 uncultured Comamonadaceae bacterium
CGGCCTCGCCGGCACTGGCGGAAAGGGCGCGGGGGCGCCGGGCTTCGTCCAGGCGCTCACGCGTCAGGCCCTTGGTGTCGACGCTGGACAGGGCCAGGGCGCGGTGCGGCGTGGCGCCGTTGTCGGGCTCTTCGAGGTCGACGGCGGCGGTGTGGAAAGTGGGTTGGGCGACGGCACTGGCGGCGACGCCGTCGTCGAGATCGACGCTGAGGCTGATGGCCGAGGCCGCTGCGCTGCTCTGGACCGAGGTGCCGTCATCAGCGCCGCCTCCGCAGGCGGTCAGGGCCGCAAGGGTCAGCAGGCTGAGGGTCCAGGAGAGGTGGCGGGTACTGCGCATGGCCAGGTTCTCGTACAAAAGCAGAGGGCCACGCCGATCAAGACCTGCCGGTCTTGGCGGCCCCGCTGCCGTGGCGCTTGCGCGATGCAAGTGCTTTAGGCCGGTGGCTTTGCGTCCCCGCCTTTCGACGGGCTTGCCCTCAGGGTTGTGAAACAGGGTCAGTCTAGGCGCCGGGGTTCCGGCTGGCACGGGCCGCGGAGGGCGGCTCGTGACTTCTGCCTCGGTGGGCGGCGTGAGCTATCGCTGCCGCCAGTCTGGGTTTCGTGAGTTACTGCCGTGTGGTTGCTTTGTGTCACAGGGGACACAAATCGGGACCTGTTGGTGCCACGGCGCGGCCCATTGCCGTGGCACCAACAGGTCCTAGGCTGGCGCGATCTCCACCGCCACGCCCGACAGCACCGCATTGCCGCTGAGCGGGTCGCGCGCCGCGTCGTCCAGCAGCGCATTCATGTTGACGCCGGGCCGCTCGCGCGCCACGCCGAGTTGCACGCCGTCGAGGTCGTGTCCCCAGCCATGCGGCAGGCTGACGACGCCAGGGCTCATGTCGGCGCTGCGCTCGACGCGGGCGATCAGCTCGCCCACCGCGCTCTTGACCTTGGCGAATTCGGCCAGACCCAGGCGATCCGCGTCGCCGGGGTTCACGAGCAGGGTGCAGCGGTCCGGCCCCTTGGCCAGCACGGGCAGGTTGTGCATCCAGCTGTTGCCCGAGCGCGTGTCGCGGCGGCCGATGAGGCTGAACTCGGGCGCCGGTTCGGCCTTCACCGTGGCGAGATCGGCCAGCACCGAGGGCGGTGCCAGCTCGATCTTGCCGCTGGGCGTGCGCAGGACCTCGGGGATGCGCGGCTGCAGCGCACCGAGGTCGACGCCGCCGCCTTCGACGGTGCTGGCGGCCTTCACCTTGGCCAGGTTGATGCCGTCGGGCTTGCGGCCGAACTGGTCGCCGTAGGGGCCGACGCGCAGCTGCAGGTCGATGAGGCGCTCGGGGCCGCGCCAGGGCTTGAGGGCCGCCATCACCGCCGGCGTCTGGTCACCGGCAAAGCGGCGTACATCGGCCTCGATGGCCTCGTCGTCGAGCTGGGCCACATCCACGCCCAGGCCACGGCCTTCGAGCAGAGCGCACAGGCGCAGGATGGTCTGCCACTCCTGCGGCGTGCCGGCGGGCGCGTCGAAGACCGGGCCCGAGAAGCGTGCGTGGTTGCGGTGGCTGAGCTGCGGGAAGGCGACGTCGTAGTGCAGGTCTTCCAGTGGCGACAGACCCGGCAGGATGACGTCGGCGTGGCGGCTGGTCTCGTTGACGTAGATGTCCATGCTGAGCATGAAGTCCAGGCCTTCGAGTGCCTGGGCGATGCGCGGGCCGCCGGGGGCCGACAGCACGGGGTTGCTGGCGATGCTGATCAGGGCCTTGATCTGGCCCTCGCCGGCGGTCTCCATCTCCTCGGCCATCACGGTGATGGGCAGTTCGCCGAAGACCTCGGGCGCGCCGGACACACGGCTCTTGCGCCGCCCGGTCGTGATGCCTTTTCCGCTGCCGGGCTTGCCCTGGGTGTTGGGCGCGAAGGCGGCGGCCTTGGCGAACATCGCGCCGCCTTCGCGGTCGAGGTTGCCGGTCAGCACATTGATGAGGTCCACGAGCCAGGAGTTGACGGTGCCGAAGCGCGTCGTGCAGGTGCCGATGCGGCCGTAGACGGCGGCATGCGGCGCGGCGGCCAGTTCGCGGGCGATGCGGCGCTGGGTTTCGGCCGGGATGCCGCAGCCGGCGGCGGTGACCTCGGGCGCGAAGGGCGCGACGGCGGCGCGGGCTTCGTCCAGGCCGTTGACGTGGTCGGCGAGCCTGCCCAGCTTGACGAGGTTCTCGGCGAACAGCGTGTGGGCGATGCCGGCCAGCAGCAGGGCGTCGCCACCCGGGCGGATGGCCAGGTGCTCGTCGGCCGCCGCGGCCGTTTCGCTGCGGCGCGGGTCGACGACGACGATGCGGCCGCCGCGGGCGCGCAGGGCCTTGGCCTTGCCGCGGTAGTCGGGCACCGTCCACAGGCTGCCGTTGCTGATCATCGGGTTGCCGCCGAGGATGAGCAGGTAGTCGCAGCGCTCGATGTCGGGCAGGGGGATGCTCAGCCAGTGGCCGAACATCAGACCGGCGCTGAGCTGCTTGGGCATCTGGTCCAGCGTGGAGGCGCTGAAGGCGTTGCGCGTGCCCAGGGCCCGCACCAGGCGCGGCGTGTAGGCCAGCAGGCTGACCTTGTGCGCTGCCGGGTTGCCGATGGTCAGGGCTACCGAATCAGGCCCCTGCTCGCGCCAGATCGGCAGCAGGCGCTTCTCGATCTCGGCAAAGGCCTCGTCCCACGTGGCCTCGACGAATTGGCCGTCGCGCTTGATCAGCGGCGTGCGCAGGCGGTCGGGGTCTTCGTGCAGGTCCTTGAGGCTGACGCCCTTGGGGCAGAGATAGCCATGGCTGAAGACGTCGGTGTCGGCGCCACGGATGCTGATGACCTTGGGCCCCTCGGTCTTCACTTCCAGGCCGCAGCAGGCCTCGCAGAGCGGGCAGATGCGGTAATGGCTTTCGGGCATGGCTGTCTCCTGATCGGTCTTTCGACCGATTCTGAGGGGCGGAGCCTGGCCCGGGCGTCAACCGGGCGACATGACGCGGCGGGTCATTGACCGCGTTTCCCCAGCTCCTGCATCTCGTCCAGCCAGCGCCGCACGCCCGCCTCGCCGAGGCCGTCGACGCCGCCGACCAGGGTCTCGTGGATGGGGGCGATGCCGACGAAGCCCAGGATGTTGCGCTCCAGCGAACGCAGGGAATGGGCGCGGAAGATCCAGCGGTAGACGGCGGCCGGCATGCCCATGGTGACGATGATGCGGGCCGAGCGCCCGGTCAGCAGCTTCTTGCCCAGCGGGTTGCCCTCCACATAGTCGAAGGCGAAGCCGGGCCTTGCGATCTGCTCCAGGAAGCCCTTGAGCAGGGCGGGCATGTCGCCCAGCCACAACGGGAAGACGAAGACCAGGTGATCGGCCCAGCGGATGGTGTCCTGGGCCGGGCGCAGGCTGGCCGGCACTTCGCCTTCTTTCCAATCCTTCTGCGAGCGCAGCAGCGGGAAGTCCAGCTGGGCCACGTCGATGAAGCGGACTTCGCGGCCGGCCTCGCGGGCCCCGTCGGCATAGGCCCGGGCCAGGGCATGGCAGAGATGGCCGCCGGCGGGGTCGGGATGGGCCTGGATGACGGCGATGCGATCGGACATGGGCGCTCCTGTGATGGCGCCCATGCTGATCGCCGCGCGGCTGACCGGCCTTGACGGCGGTCAAGCGCGGCGGCTACCAGTTGCCGATGCTGGGGTTGTCGTACTTGAACTCGTTGGGCACGCCGGCGTCGAAGTTGGTGTAGGAGAAGGACATGCTCATCTCCAGCGACGCGACCTGGTGCCACCAGCCCAGCGGCAGGAAGAGGGTGTCGCCGGGTTCCAGCACGGTCTCCAGCACGACGGCCTCGCGCAGCCGCGGGTAGCGGCCGAAGTCGGGCGCGTCGAGGTCGATGGGGCTGTAGACGCCCATGCGGTTGTAGAGCAGCGGTGTCTGCAGCGGCGACACGAAGCGCCAGCGCTTGCGGCCGACGACTTGCGTGTGGAAGAGCATCAGCGTGTCGTGATGCAGCGGCGTGCGCGTCCCGGCCGGGCCGAACCAGAAGGAGGCCGCGGTGTGCAGCAGGGCCGGGTCGCAGATGGGCGGCATGCGGCCGATGTCCTGCAGCAGCGGCATGAATTCGGGCCGCCGCATCATCTCGTCGTTGGCCGTCAGATAGTGGTCGTTGGTGGCGCCGCCGCTGACGACGAGGTCGACGAACTCGGCCACCTTCATGCGCTGGCGCAGCTTCTCCTTGTTCTGCTCGAACAGGGTGTCGGTGTTGCGGCCCACCTGCACGTCGACGTCCAGATGGCCGAAGCGCGCGCTCAGGTCGGCGGGCGACCAGCGCTTCATGGCCGGCCAGTCTTCGGCGATGTCGGTCAGCACGACCGGCCGGCAGCCGTGGACGTATTTCTCCAGGAACTCATCGCGGCCGACGCCGCGGCGCTTCTCGACGACGGCATAGCCCGGGTCCTGCTGCCAGACCTTCTGCAGATTGCCGCAGACCGATTCCAGCTTGCGCAGCATCTGCTGGTGGCGGCGCGCGGCCTGGAAGACCGGGTCCTGGTCGATCTGGGCTATGGCGGCTGCGGCGGTCTCGGTGTCCTGGCCGGCTGTGATCATGGTGTCCAGCATGGAGGCCGGCGCGCAGTCCCACAACCGGTTGTCGGCCAGCCAGAGCAGCCAGTCGGGCGTCAGGTCGAGCAGGGCCGCGGGGCGGGGCCGGGGCGGGGGCTTGATCGGAGAGAGCGTCATGGCGGCAAGGGGTGGGTAGCTGGCCAGCGAGCGGCATTGTGAGGGCGCTGCAACTGGTATTGCCTTGCCGGCTTAGGGGAGGGGGCGCAGCCACTCCTGCAACTGCTCCAGCACGGCGGAATCGGTCTGCAAGGCCAGGTGGCCCAGGCCGGTGAAGAGTGCGGTGTCGGTGAATTCCAGCCGGCGCGCTGGCGAGCGGTGCTGGCCCAGGGCGCTGGCCACTGGCACCAGGCCGTCGCCCAGCCAGCGGGCCGGCGAGCCGCTCGGCTTTTTCGACGTCGTGGCCGCCACGGCGTAGCAGGCCACGTCTGCGGGCAGGGGCAAGGCGCTGGCCCTGCCGGCATCGGCTTCGAGCAGGCTGGCATGGCGCAGGTCGCGGATGCCGGCGCTGCGCCGCGCGGCCAGCAGAGCGAGTGGCCGCGAGTAGGCGCTGACGTTCAGCAGCTGCTGGACCTGCTGACCGCCGCGCTCCAGCGGCGCACCCTGGTGCGGGGTGCCCAGCGTGACGAGGCAATGCAGGCGCTTGCGCCAGCGGCGTCGGCCGGCCTGGGCGATGGCGCTGCGGATGACGAGGCCGCCCATGCTGTGGCCGATCAGGGTGAGCGGGCCGGGCACGTCGTCGAGCAGTGCGGCCAGCTCGGCGCCATTGCGCCAGATGGGTCGGCCACTGTTGTAGCGCAGGCCCAGGGGCTGGTAGCCCATGGACGCGAGGGCGGTGGGGAAGTCGGCGCCCTTCTCATCAGCCTGGCGCCGCCACTGCGCCTCGTTCATGCACAGGCCGTGGAGCAGGATCAGCGGCGGGCCGCTGGCGCCATCGACCAGCGGCCTCAAGCTCATGGGCGTGGCCAGCGGGTTGGCGCTGTCTTCGAGGTAGTCGCCCAGCACGCCGTTGAGAGCGGCCTGGGCGGCGTTGGCGTGGTCGCTGTCGGCCTGGCTCAGCAGCGGCGTCAGCGCTGCCAGCGCCAGGTCCAGGCCGCCGCCCACCAGCTTCGTCACGCCGCGCACGCTGCGGTAGACCAGGCCGGTGATGCCGGAGGTGCGTTCACGTGTCTTGGTCAGCGGCAGCCGCGAGATTTCGGCATGCATGGCCTCGACGAGGTTCGTCACGCCGGTGGTGGCGTCGACGGCGAGGCGGCTGGCGCCGCGGAGCTGATGGGGATTGGGCATGGGTGGATCATGCGTTGCTTTTGCGACGTGTGTGCCCGATCGGTGCATTGCCGGGAGTCCC
>CBHWBD010000279.1:0-5896 GCA_966111775.1 uncultured Comamonadaceae bacterium
CCAGTCGCCCGGGTGCTGGAAGTTGCTGGTGATGTAGGTCCAGCCGTTCAGGTCGTCGACGACGCCCAGGCCCGTGGCTTCCGCGCCCGAGGGCATGGAGGCGATGCGGCTCAGCTGCTTGGTGTCGACGTTGTAGGCCCAGATGAAGTTGTTGACGTGGTAGCTGCTGTCCTCGCCGATGAAGAGGGTGCGCAGCTTCTCCGAGAACTTCAGGTTGTCCGGCGCGCCGATCTTGTCGGGGTTGGCGAGATTGCCCAGGGCGTCGGCCGTGGCCAGGTCTTCGCCGATCAGCAGGGTCTTGGTCAGGGAGGGCGCCCAGTCGCTGTTGATGGCGGTGCCGGCGCTGTCCTTCTGGCCGCTGCTCAGCGTGTGGGCCAGCACGCCGCCGGCGTTCAGCGCCTTGTCAATGCCGATGTTGTAGTCGGCGTTCCAGGCCGCATTGCCCTTGACCATGGAGCTCTGCATGTTCTGCAGGGCCGAGTAGGCGACCTTGTCCTTGACATTGACGGTCGTGCCTTCCATCTTGGTGAAGGCCATCGAGCCACCCTTGAGGGCTGCATAACGATGCGTCTCCAGGAAGGCGGCGGCCTTGTCCATGCCGGCCTTGACGCGCACCCACTGCACCTTGCCGCTGAGCCAGATCTTGGTGAACGTGGCATCCGCCGGGTCGGTCGTGGACACGTCCATGATGTCCGTGGCCTTCAGGGTGTCGGCCAGGGCCTTGATCTCGGCGCTGGTGGCCGAGCCGAGCTTGATCCAGGTGATGGGCGCTCCGGCGGCGGCTGTGTCCAGCGAAAAGCCGGCGCCGAACTTGGCGACGTAGAGGCTGCCGGCGGAGAGGTCCTTCTCCTTGTCGGCGACGAACATGAAGAAGCCGCCGTTGGTCGCGTCGTCGCCCATGATGGCGGTGCGGTTGTCGGGCATGACCTGGATCAGCTCGTGCGAGATGCGGCCCAGGCAGTAGTGCTTCTTGATAGTGCCGGTGCCGTCGGGGTTGACGGTCACTTCGGGCAGGTGGCCGTAGTGGTAGGCGTTGGCCTTGGTCTCGTCGCCGAACAGGTTCTTGCTGTAGGCCTTGAACTGCGCGTTGCTGGCGAGGGTGAAAGCGTCGGGCTCGTACTCTTCGCTGGACAGATGGGTGCCCCAGGGCGAGAGGCTGGCGCCGCAGGTGATCCACAGGCCCATGGCGGGCGAGGTGTCGACGTTGTGGTACTTGACCAGCGACAGACGGCCGGTGGCGGGGTCCTGGTCCAGCGTCAGCACGGCGATGGGCGAGGGCAGGCGGCCGTACATGTCGGTCTTGCCGTCCTGGGCCCAGGTCGTGTATTCGAACTGCACGACGGCGAAGACGGCATTGCCCTTCAGGCCCGTGACGGTCGGGTTGTCCAGCTTGAGCAGCGAGGTGCCGTCGGGCGAGTCGCTGAAGAACTGGCGGTCCTTGCCGGCGACGGTGGTGTCGATGATGGGCTTGCCGGCGAAGTCGACATAACCTCCTGCCAGGACGGTGCCGCCCTTGCCGTCGGAGACCAGGTCGCCGGTGGTGAAGAAGGGGGCGTAGGCCAGCGAGAAGCCTTGGGTGCTGTCGTCGCTGAACTTGATCATCAGCGTCGAGTTGACGAGGGTCTTGGCCATGTCGGCCGGTGCGGCCAGGCTGGGCGCGGCCATGGCCACGAAGCTGGCGGAAGCGTAGCCGGCGATGGGCGTGTTGTTGTCATCGCTGCCGCCACCGCAGCCGGTCAGCAGGCTGGCGACGGCAGTGCCGCCCACAGTTCCAGCGATAGGAAGCATCAACGGGGCGCTCAGGTACTTCAGGGCATGGCGGCGATTCAGGGATTCGGACATGGGGCGACTGCTAGGAAAGAAGACTGCACAGCCGGGCTTCGCGCGAGGTCGCACGCCGGCCCGGCACGAGCCGCGCAATGTAGGAAACCTGCATGTCAACCGCGTTAAGACACGGCGTGGCGATGGACCTCCCGGTCCACCGACGGCGGCGTCAGGCCTGCTTGTCGTCCAGCAGGTTCTGCGGCGCGCCGAACATGAAGCAGTCGACGAAGCTGAAATACAGCGAGGCGTAGAACACCGACATCAGCACCAGGAAGCAGGCGATGGAGGCGAGCGGCGCGAGCTGCAGCAGGCCGAGCAGGCCGAAGACGATGCTGATGACGCCGCTGCAGGCGAATGCCAGCCCCGCCCACAGCAAGCCATTCAGGGCGAAGGCGCCCTTGTTCCGCCACAGGGCCAGCGTGCTGGAGAACAGCGCCTGGGCCGCGCTCTGCCCGCCCCAGTGCACCAGGGCCGGGGCATGCCAGTAGGGCACCGACAGCAGGGTCATGCCGATGGCGCGCGTCGCGAAACCCCAGACCAGGCGCGGGTCGGCCGCGATGGTCGCGATGGCGTCGGAATTGGCGTCCTTCTTCATCAGCTCCATCAGCTCGCGCGTGACTTCGCCGTCGATCTGGTCGGCCAGCAGCAGGATGAGCAGCATGGCCAGCGCAAAGCCCGTGCACAGCACGAGCTGATGGCGGCGCCGTTCGCGCGTCAGCTTGAAGGGGGTGATGAAGACCTCGACGCCGGGCCGCTTGCGTTGCAGCGCCAGATGCGTGGCCAGCATGAAGCCCAGCGAGAAGACGGGAATGCCCATCAGGCCCAGCATGGGGCCGACGAAGGGCAGGGCGCCCACCAGCATGGAGACGAACAGCGCCAGGCCGAGCAGGCCCGAGAAGGCCAGCGGCTGGCGGCGGAAGATCTTGAAGCCATGGCGTATCCACAGCCGGCCGTTGCCCGCCGGCACCTGCTGCAGATGCAACTGCATGGTCATTCGCCGGCTCCGTCGCGCAGCGCATGCCAGGGCTTGGCGATACGCTCGCGCAGCACGCGCTCGAAGTGGCGCGGATCGTGGGCCTTGAGCAGGCTGGCCTCGCGCGGCAGGTGCAGGTCGTACAGGCGCGACAGCCAGAAGCGCAGGGCCGCCGCGCGCAGCAGGGCGGGCAGCAGGCGGTGCTCGGCGCCGGACAGCGGCCGGACGCTTTCGTAGGCAGCGACGAAGACGCTGGCGCGCTCCTCGATGAGGCGCCCGTCCGTCAGGTCGATGCACCAGTCGTTCAGGCAGACGGCGAGATCGAACAGCCAGGTGTCGCAGCCGGCGAAATAGAAATCGAAGAAGCCGGTCAGGCGTTCGCGGCCCGGGCCCTCGCCGGGCTCGAACATGACGTTGTCGCGGAACAGGTCGGCGTGGATGGGGCCTGAATGATGTTTCAGGAGGTCGGCATAGCGCGGCGACGCCGCCAGCTGCTCCTGGTAGGCCAGCTCGCTTTGCAGCAGCTCGGTCTCGGCCGCATCCAGGAAGGGCAGCAGGCGCGGCGCCACCTCGCGCCACCAGGGCAGGCCACGCAGATTGGGCTGGTAGAGCGGGAAGTCCCGGCCGGCCAGGTGCATGCGGGCCAGCGTGGCGCCGACCTGGCTGCAATGGAAGGCGTCGGGCGCCAGCTGGTGGCCACCATGCAGTCGGTCGACGATGGCAGCCGGCTTGCCGGCGACTTCGAACAGGATCTCGCCCTTGGCATCGGCATGCGGCTCGGGCACGGGCACGCCGCGCTGGGCCAGGTGCTGCATCAGCCGCAGGTAGAAGGGCAGCTGCTCGGCGGTCAGGCGCTCGAACAGCGTCAGCACATAGCGGTGCAGATGGCCGTCGTCCTGGGTGCAGTCGACGAAGTAGTTGGTGTTCTCGATGCCCGCCCCGATGCCGCGCAGCGAGCCGAGCTGCCCGAGGGCGAGATGATCCAGCAGGGCTTGCGCCTGCGCTGGGCTGACTTCGGTGAAAACGGCCATGGGTCCAGAAAGCGACCCGAGGGCCGCGTGCGATCAGAAATTGAGGACTCGCCAGACCCGTGTGCCCGAGCCGCTCTTGGGCAGACCCGTGCCGGTGCCGCCGGCCGATTCGCGGCCCGCATCGTTGACGACGATTTCGTAGTCCGGTGCCTTGCTGTTCTTGTTCTTGACCGTGACCTTCTTGGTCTCGCCGCGCACCTTCAGCTCCTCGATGCGCACCTGGTCATCCTCGGCCACGGTCTTTTCGACCTTGGGTTCGGGCGGTGGGTCGGCGAGGGCGCCGCCGGCGAGGGCAGCGATCAGCAGGGGTACGGCAAGGCGCAACATGCTGCCGATTCTAGGTGGCAGGCTGCCGGACAATCCGTCGCCATGAGTAAACCCATCCTGCTGCTGGTCGACGGCTCCAGCTACCTCTACCGCGCCTTCCACGCCATGCCCGATCTGCGCGGCCCCGAGGGCCAGCCCACCGGGGCGGTGCGTGGCATGGTGGCCATGCTGAAGAAGCTGCAGAGCGACATCGGCGCCGAGCACGCCGTCTGCGTGTTCGACGCGCCGGGCAAGACCTTCCGCGACGACTGGTATCCCGAGTACAAGGCCCAGCGCTCGCCCATGCCGCCGGAGCTGCGCGCCCAGATCGAGCCCATCCACGAGGTCGTCAAGCTGCTGGGCTGGCCGACGCTGACGGTGGCGGGCGTCGAGGCGGACGACGTCATCGGCACCCTGTGCCGCATTGGCGCGGCCCAGGGCCACCGCGTCATCGTGTCGACCGGCGACAAGGACCTGGCCCAGCTCGTCAACCCGGACGTGGAACTCATCAACACCATGAGCAACGAGCGCCTGGACGAGGCCGGCGTGCTGGAGAAGTTCGGCGTGGCGCCCAACCGCATCATCGACTACCTGACGCTGATGGGCGACACGGTGGACAACGTGCCGGGCGTGACCGGCGTCGGCCCCAAGACGGCCGCCAAGTGGATTGCCGAGTATGGTTCGCTGGACGGTGTCATCGCCGCCGCGCCCACCGTCAAGGGCAAGGCCGGCGAGAACCTGCGCGCCGCGCTGGACTGGCTGCCCATGGGACGCAAGCTGGTCACGGTCAAGCTGGACTGCGAGCTGGCCGAGCATGTGCCGGGCTGGCCCGAACTGGAGGAGCTGGCCTTCCGCGAACCCGAAAAGACGGCGCTGGGCGAGTTCTATGCGCGCAACGGCTTCAAGCAGTGGCTGGAGGAACTGACAGGCACGGCGGTGGTGGCCAAGCCCAAGGCGGCGCCGGTGGCCAACCCCGGCCTGTTCGACGAGCCCGAGCCGCCCGCCGGCGCGGCCGACATCGCGCGCCAGTACGAAACCATCCTCACGTCCGAGCAGCTCGAGGCCTGGATCCAGCGCCTGCATGCCGCGCCGCTGTGTGCCGTGGACACGGAGACCGACTCGCTGGACCCGATGGCCGCGCGCATCGTCGGCATCTCCTTTGCCGACAAGCCCGGCGAGGCGGCCTACATCCCGCTGGCGCACAGCGGCCCGGATGCACCCGAGCAGTTGCCGCTGGATGCGGTGCTGGCGCGATTGAAGCCCTGGCTGGAGGACGAGTCGGCCAAGAAGATCGGCCAGAACCTCAAATACGACTGGCATGTGCTGACCAACCACGGCATCACCCTGCGTGGCGTCCAGCACGACACCCTGCTGCAGAGCTATGTGCTGGAGGCGCACAAGACCCACAACCTCGAGGCGCTGGCCGAGCGCCACCTCGGCCGCAAGGGCCTGAGCTACGAGGACCTGTGCGGCAAGGGCGCCCACCAGATCCCCTTCGCCCAGGTCGACGTGGCCAAGGCCACGACCTATTCGGGCGAAGACTCGGAGATGTGCCTGCACCTGAACAGCGTGTTGTGGCCGCAGATCGAGGCCGACTTGGGGCTGACGCGCATCTACCGCGACATCGAGATGCCGACGGCCGAACTGCTGGCGCGCATCGAGCGCAACGGCGTGCTGATCGACGCCGAGCGCCTCAAGCTGCAAAGCCACGAGATCGGCCAGCGCCTGGTGCTGCTGGAGCAGCAGTGCTACGAGATCGCCG
>CBHWBD010000280.1:0-5893 GCA_966111775.1 uncultured Comamonadaceae bacterium
GAACCTCCATCTTCAACGTCCTCGGGTGGACAACCTCCTGGGAAACGACATCTAGTCCGCCTGGCCATCCAGCCGGTCGGCCAGGCGACTGGCCAGCCAGTCCATGAAGACGCGAACCCGGCGCGGCGTGTGGCGGCGCTGGCTCATGACCAGGCGCACCGGCAGCGGCGCGGCCTCGAAACCCTGGAGCACGCGCACCAGCCGACCTTCCGCCAGCAGCTGCCTCACCCCCTGCAGCGGGAACTGCGCGATGCCCGCGCCAGCCACGGCCGCGGCCTGGTAGGCATCGGTGTTGTTGACGGTCACGCGCGAAGGCAGCGTCAGCGTGCGCTCCTGGCCGGTGGTGTCCACCCAGTCGAAGCGCGGACGGCGGTCGGCCCAGGTCTGGCTGTAGTGCACCAGCACATGGCCGCTGCTGAGCAGTTCCTCCGGCGTGGCCGGTGTGCCCTGCGCGGCCAGGTAGGCGGGGCTGGCGACGTTGACCATGCTCATCTGCCCGAGCGGCCGCGCCACCAGCAGCGGATCGTGCACGGCGCCGACGCGCAGCACGCAGTCGAAGCCCTCCTCGACCAGGTCGACGCGGCGGTCGGTGCAGCTCAGCTCGACCGTCAGCCCCGGATGCGCCGCGAGGAATTCCGGCAGGGCCGGCAGCACCGCGTCCAGCGCCAGGCGCACCGGCATGTCCACCCGCAAGCGGCCGCTGAGCTGGCGGTCCTGCTGGAACAAGGCCTCGATCTCGCCGGCGTCGGCCAGCAGCGCCTGGGCGCGTTCGGCCAGCAGCTCGCCGTCCGAGGTGAGGCTGACGCGCCGCGTCGTGCGCTGCAGCAGCCGCGTGCCCAGGCTGGCCTCCAGGTCGCGCACGATCTGGCTGACCCGGCCCTTGGGCAAGGCCAGTTCGTCGGCGGCGCGGCTGAAGTGGGCCAGTTCGGCCACGCGCAGGAAGACGCGCAAGGCGGCGAGGTCGAGATTGGCAGCCATTCGAAGCACAGTCATTTCGATTTCGTCGACTTTATCCATTCCAGAAGCGCCAATAAATTTCGTTCCGTCCCCTTTCACCGCCTCACGGAGCGACTCATGAACACCCCCATCACCCTCATCACCGGCGCCAGCCGCGGCCTGGGCGCCGCCATGGCCCTGGCCCTGGCCCGCGACGGCCATGACCTGCTCATCACCTACCGCGACCAGGCCGACGCCGCCCAGGCCGTGGTCGCACAGGTCCAGGCCCTCGGCCGCCGCGCCCACGCGCTGCCGCTGGACGTGGCCGACAGCACAAGCTTCGGCCGCTTCGCGGCCCAGCTGCGCGAGGTCGTCTCAGCCTGGGGCGCCACGGCACTGGACGGCCTCATCAACAACGCCGGCACCGGCGCCCACGCCTCCTTCGCCGAGACGACGCCGGCGCAGTTCGACGCCATGATGGCCATCCATCTGAAAGGCCCCTTCTTCCTGACCCAGGCCCTGCTGCCGCTGCTGGCCGACGGCGCGCGCATCCTCAACATCTCCAGTGGCCTGGCCCGCTTCACCATTCCCGGCTACGGCGCCTATGCAGCCATGAAGGGGGCGGTCGAGGTGCTGAGCCGCTACCAGGCCAAGGAGTTGGCCGCGCGCGGCATCCGCGTCAACACGCTGGCGCCGGGCGCCATTGCCACCGACTTCGGCGGCGGCGCGGTGCGCGACAACGCCGAGCTGAACCGCTTCGTCGCCTCCGTCACGGCCCTCGGCCGTGTCGGTGAAGCCGAGGACATCGGTGGCGCGGCAGCGGCCCTGATGCGGCCCGGCGCGAACTGGATCACCGGCCAGCGCATCGAGGCCTCGGGCGGCATGTTCCTGTGAGGCGAAGCCCCTCGTCCAGTCCCGTCCCGCTGAACGCGGGCGTGCCTAGCCGGTCCCCCGAGGGGACGGCGATGCTAGCGGCATCGAGCCGCAAGCACATCGCCAGCGCGGGCCGGCTCGGGAACGGCCCAGCGCTCGGCCCGCAGACGGCAAAGCGCGGTCCAGCAACCGGGATGACGCATCCGGCACGGACAGGGCCGCGTAAAGGCGGTTATCCCAACCCGGAGACCACCATGACGACCAGCCCCACCGCCGTGATCCAGTCCATGTACGCCGCCTTCGGCCGCGGCGATGTCGAAGGCCTGCTCGGCCTGTGCGCCGACGATGTGGACTGGTCGATGCTGGGCAGCATAGCCCTGCCCTATATCGGCCAGTTCAAGGGCAAGCAGGCCTTGCTGCGCTGGTTCGGCCTCGTTGCCGAGTTCGACGACATCCAGGCCTTCGAGCCGCGCGAGTTCTTCACCGGCGCCGACCACGTCACCGTGCTGGGCTGGGAACGCACCCGCGCCAAGCCCGGGCAAGGTGTTTTCGAGACGCCCTGGGTACATCTGTTCACGCTGCGCGACGGCAAGGTCGCGCGCTTCGTCGGCATGTATGACACGGCCGCCGTCGAGGCAGCGCGCCGCCAGGCTTAGGCGGCGCCGCGCACCTGCTGGCTGCTGAAGTAGGCCAGCTTGCGGGCCCGCATGACCTCGCCCAGAGGCCGGTGCGCGACCAGCGATTGCCAGGGGTCGAAGACGCCGGACTCGACGCGGGCGATGAAGTCGGCGTCGGTCGAAGGCGCCTCCAGCACCAGCTCGGCCACGTCGACAAAGGGCGCGACCGACTCGGGCCATTCGACGGAGGCGTCTTCCACCGGCGTGCGCGCCTCGTCGACGAAGAACTGCAGTTGCAGCCGGTACTTCAGCGGCCCGGCAGCGGCCTGCGCGGCGAGGTCGCCGGCCCAGTCGCCATCGACGTTGGCGCGCGGCTTCAGGCCGGCCGGCGGCAGCAGGCGAATCTTGACGGCCGCAGGCCCGCAGCTGATGGGCAGGGTACTGGCAAAGGCCTCGGTCGCGAAGCCCGTGAAAGGCTTGCCGGCCGTCGCGGCCAGCTTCTTGATCTGCTTGACGCCGCCGATCAGGCCGAAGGTCTTGAACATCCAGCCGATGACGGCACCCGGGCTGCGGCCGGCGGCTTCCACCAGGCCGAAGAAGTGCCGGCTGTCCGGGAAGGCAAAGGTCGTCTGGTTGATCAGCGAGAGGTCCTGGTGATCGGTGCGGCCGCCCAGGGCCGCTTCGCCGTCGACCCCGAAGACGCGCATCGCGAAGCCGCGGATGTCGGGGCGGCGGTTGCTCTGCCTGTCCATGGCGCCGTTGGACAGGCGCACCCAGACTTCATGCTCGCCGGCTGCGGCAAAGAGACCGTGGCGGGCGTGCTCGGGCAGGCCGTCCAGCACGCGCAGCTTGCCGCGCACAGCGGCCAGGGCCTTGCGGTGCAGGGCGCGGCCGCTGCCGAAGCGCTCGTCCTTGCGCTTCTGCATCTCGGCCATCATCCGCGCCGCCTCGGCATGACGAGCCGCCTCGTCGGCGCCGATGATCTCTTTCCAACCGGTGCCGACGCTGCTCATGGCGCTGTCCTCAGTGTTGAAGGATCTTGGCCAGGAAGTCCTTGGCGCGCGGCGAGCGCTCGTCGGGCTTGTTGAAGAAGTCCGAGCTGCTGCAGTCCTCGATGATCTTGCCGGCGTCCATGAAGATGACGCGGTTGCTGACGCGCTTGGCGAAGCCCATCTCGTGGGTCACGCACATCATGGTCATGCCCTCGTTGGCGAGCTGCACCATCACGTCCAGCACTTCGCCGACCATCTCGGGGTCCAGCGCCGAGGTGGGTTCGTCGAACAGCATGACGATGGGGTCCATGGACAGCGCGCGGGCGATGGCCACGCGCTGCTGCTGGCCGCCGGAGAGCTGGCCGGGGAACTTGTCCTTGTGAGCCGACAGGCCGACGCGGTCCAGCATCTTCAGGCCGCGGGTCTTGGCGTCGTCCGCCGAGCGGCCCAGCACCTTGATCTGGGCGATGGTCAGGTTCTCGGTCACCGACAGATGGGGAAACAGCTCGAAGTGCTGGAACACCATGCCGACGCGCGAGCGCAGCTTGGGCAGGTTGGTCTTGGGGTCGGCGATGGAGGTGCCGTCGACGACGATGTCGCCCTTCTGGAAGGGCTCCAGCGCATTGACGGTCTTGATCAGCGTCGACTTGCCCGAGCCCGAGGGCCCGCAGACGACGACGACCTCGCCCTTCTTGATGGACGTCGTGCAGTCGGTCAGCACCTGGAAGCTGCCGTACCACTTGGAGATGTTCTTGATGTCAATCACAACTTGACCCTCAGCGAATGATGGCGATCTTCTTCTGCAGGCGGCGCACGAGCTGCGACAGCGCAAAGCAGATGACGAAATAGACGACGGCGGCGACGAGGTAGGTTTCGACCGGGCGGTTGAAGTTCTTGCCCGCGACCTCGAAGCCCTTCAGCAGGTCATAGGCACCGACGGCATAGACCAGCGAGGTGTCCTGGAACAGGATGATGGTCTGGGTCAGCAGCACCGGCAGCATGTTGCGGAAGGCCTGGGGCAGCACCACGAGCTGCATGGTCTGGCCGTAGGTCATGCCCATGGCATAGCCGGCGTTGACCTGGCCGCGCGACACCGACTGGATGCCGGCCCGCATGATCTCGGAGTAGTAGGTGGCCTCGAACAGCGTGAAGGTGATCAGCGCCGAGGTCTCGCCGCCCAGCGGCCCGAGCAGCTTGGGGATGAGCAGGAAGAACCACAGGATCACCATCACCAGCGGGATGGAGCGCAGCGTGTCCACATACAGGGCTGCGGGCGCCGACAGCCACTTGTGGCTGGACAGGCGCATCATGGCCAGCAGCGTGCCGAGGATGATGCCGCCGATCATGGCGACCAGCGTCAACTGGATGGAGAACCAGAAGCCCTTGGCGACAAAGCTCTGGATGACGCCCCAGTTCAGGAAGGAATAGTCGAGGTTCAGCATCACTTGCCTCCCGACTGGCCGGGGATGCGCACCCGCGCCTCGACGAACTTGGCGACGCGGTTGATCGCAAAGGCCGAGACGAAGTACAGCAGCGTGACGGGGATGAAGATCTCCTCGAAATGGGAGGTCTCTTCAGAGGCCTGCTGGGCGAACTGCGCCAGCTCGGGAATGCTGACCGCGAAGGCCACGGCCGAGTTCTTGACGATGTTCATGCTCTCGCTCGTCAGCGGTGGGATGACGATGCGGAACGCCATCGGCAGCAGCACGTAGCGGTAGGTCTGCGGCAGGGTCATGCCGACGGCCTGGCCGGCGTAGCGCTGGCCGCGCGGCAGGGTCTGGATGCCGGCCTTGACCTGCTCGCCGATACGCGCACTGGTGAAGAAGCCCAGGGCGAAGACGATGAGGACCGACGGCGGCAAGGCCTCGCGCAGCACCGGGAACAGCGACGGCAGCACGTGGTACCAGAGGAAGACCTGCACCAGCAGCGGGATGTTGCGGAACAGCTCCGTCCATGCCTCGCCGAAGCGCGCCAGCCATTTGTTGGGCGCCGTGCGGATGATGCCGATCAGCGAGCCGACGACCAGCGCCAGCAGCAGGGCCAGCAGCGAAACCGTCAGCGTCCAGCCCCAGGCGTTCAGCATCCATTGCAGATAGGTCTGCTCCTTGCCGCCGGGGCCGAAGCAGCCGGCGATCGCCTCGCCGGTGGCGGTGTCATTGCAGTAGAACTGCCAATCCCAACTCATGGGCCTCTCCTCAAGCCTCTTGTCTAAAGCAAAGCGGGTGCCAGGCACCCGCTTTGCGGTCTTTCAGAGCAACGCTCCCATCACTTCTTGGGTGCGTAGTCTTCCATCGGCTTGTCGTTCGGGTTGGCCCAGGCGTCCTTGGTGGCGGCCGACAGCGGCAGGCCGATCTTGGTGTTGGTCGGCGGGATGGGCTGCATGAACCACTTGTCGTAGATCTTGGCCATTTCGCCCGACTTCATCAGGCCCTTGATGCTGTCGTCCACGGCCTTCTTGAAGGCGGGGTCGTCCTT
>CBHWBD010000281.1:0-5887 GCA_966111775.1 uncultured Comamonadaceae bacterium
GTCATCGACGCGGCCGACAAGGTGCGCCTCGTCGGCCTGGAAGTGGCCCAGGAAGTCTTCCCCGCCACGGTCGACTTCAGCGCCGTGACCCGCCGCGCCGTGCGCGAGTCGGCCGAGGAGGACGTGCTCTGCGTCGGCCTGCTGCTCAACCGCATCCTCAGCGGCAAGCCGGTGCTGGAGGAGAACGACCTGCAGCATGTGGTTCAGCAGATGCAACCCATCGGCCGCGAGATGGTGCGCCTGGGCTGGGAGACGCCGCATCCGATTGCCGATCCGCTGCGCGCCATCTGCAACCGCGCCACCGACCGCCAGTTGCGCCAGCGCTACCACCTCGCCCGCAGCTTCCTGCGTGCGCTGGACGGGTGGCGCCAGGCTGCCGCGCATGACGATGGCGGTCCCATCGTGCTGCTGCTGGACAAGCTGCAACGCATCGGCCACCTGCCGACGACGACCAGCGGCCTGCACCGCTTCGCCGGCGGCTCCGGTCTGGAAGCCCAGCACGCCAGCGCGCTGTCGGAGTTCGTGCTCAAGGACATGGCCCTCAGCCTGGAGCTGGTGCGCCGCGTCAACAACGCGCTGAAGCAGGCCGGTCACCAGGGCGAGACCATCCTGAACATGCAGCGCGCCATCCAGATGCTGGGCCTGGACGGGCTGCAATACGCCGCCAACTCGCTCAAGCCCTGGCCGGGCCCGCTGGCGCCGGTAGCCGCCGAGATGCTGCGCCAGCTGATGGCGCGCGTGACCAAGGCCGCGCAAGTGGCCCAGGCGCTGCGTCCGGCCGGCTATGACGGCGAGGTCGTGCATCTCATCACCGTCATGCAGAACCTGGGGCGACTGCTGCTGCAGTACCACTTCCCGGACGACGCCCAGCAGATCCGCCAGCTGATGGTGGCGCCCGAACCCACCGAGGAGCAGCCCAACCCACCGTCCATGAGCGAGCAGGCCGCCGCCTATGCGGTGCTGGGTTGCGATCTCGACGCGCTGGGCACCGCCGTGGCCCGCCACTGGGGCCTGGGCGACGAGCTGCTGCAGATGATCCGCCGCCAGCCGCTGGACGCTGCCGTGCACCCACCTCGCAGCGACGCCGACACGCTGAGGCTGACCTGCAGCTTCGCCAACGAACTGGTGGACGCCCTGGGCCTGCCTGAGGCGCGCCGTCGTCCGGGTGTGGACGCTGCCACGCGGCGCTACGCCAAGGCGCTGGGCGTTGGCATGCGCGAGGTCATGGAGGCCTTGAATCCGGGCGCTGCCAAGCCGCCGGTGCCACCGGTGGCTGACGCGCCGACGTCCCCGGGCTCGTTGCGCGAACGCCTGTCCACCCGCGGCGGTTCCTGAAGCCTGCGCCATGGCCGACGATCTGCCTCCCCAGCTTGGCCGCTTCCGGCTGCTGCAGCGCCTGGGTGAGGGGGCCCAGGCCACGGTCTGGCTGGCCCACGACCCGCTGCTGGACCGCGAGGTCGCCGTCAAGCTGCTCAAGGCCATGGCCGAACCCGGCAGCGTCGACGAGTGGCTGCACGAGGCCCGTGCCGTCAGTCGGCTGACCCACCCCAACATCGTGCCGGTCTTCGAGGCCGACACCCAGGGCGGCTGGTCCTATCTCGTCTTCGAATACGTGTCCGGCGGCACGCTGAGCCAGCGCCTGCGCGCCGGCCCGGCGCCCACCGCGGCCGAGGCCGTCACGCTGATGCTGGGCATCCTGGACGGTCTCACCGCCGCCCACGCCGCCGGCCTGGTGCACCGCGACCTCAAGCCCAGCAACATCCTCATCGACGCCCGCGGTCGGCCGCGCGTGATGGACTTCGGCATCGCCGCCCGCGTGTCCACCAACACCAACGCGCCGTCGCGCGTCGTCGGCACGCCCGGCTATATCTCGCCCGAGGCCGCACGCGGCGCGCCGCCCCATCCGCAGATGGACGTCTTCGCCGCGGCCGTCATGCTGGCCGAGATGCTGAGCGGCCAGCGCCTCAACCACGACCCCGATCCCTGGCGCGCCATCCAGCGCGTGCAGACCACCGACCTCGTGCTGCCTTCGGGCCTGGACAGCAGCGTCGATGACGCGCTGCGCGCCATCGTGCAACGCGGCCTGGCGCGCGAGCCGTCCGCGCGCTGGCCCAGCGCGGCCCTGATGCGCGACGCGCTGGCGGCCTGGCTGCGCCCGGTCGCCGAACCCGACGCCGAGGCCGAAGCCCCGGTGCTCGACTTCCTGCTGCGCCGCATGCGGCACAAGAGCGACTTCCCGGCGCTGACCGATGCCATCGGCCGCATCCAGCGCCTGACGCAGTCCGAGAACGAGAGCCTGGCCAGCCTGTCCAACGAGATCCTCAAGGACGTGGCCCTGACGCAGAAGCTGCTGCGCCTCGTCAACACGGCCCAGTACCGGCACACCGGCGGCGGCGGCATCAGCACGGTGTCGCGCGCCGTCGCGCTGATCGGCTTTGCCGGCATCCGCAACCTGGCCTTGAGCCTGGTGCTGCTGGAACGCATGGAGAACAAGAGCCATGCCAAGAGGCTGCGCGAGGACTATCTGCGCTCGCTGATGGCGGCGTCTCTGGCCCGCGAGCTCTGCCCCAACCCGCGCGAGGCCGAGGAGGCCTTTCTCGGCGCGATGTTCCACCACCTCGGCCGCTCGCTGACCGAGTTCTATTTCCCCGAGGAGGCCGATGCCGTGCGCCGCCTCGTCAGCCCCGCCGAGGATGGCCAGCCGGCCCTCAGCGAAGCCTCGGCCTCGGCCCAGGTGCTGGGCATGAGCTACGAGGCCCTCGGCCTGGGGGTGGCCAGGCAGTGGGGCCTGCCGGACAGCCTGCAGCGCGCCATGCGCCGCCCGACCGGCGAGCCGCCGCAGCGTTTGCTGGAAGAAGGCACCGAGCGTCAGCGCTGGCTGGCCCGTGCCAGCAACGACATGGCCGACCTCATCCTGAACACGCCGCCCGAGCAGGCCCATGCCAAGCTGCGCGCACTCGCACAGCGGCATTCGCGAGCCCTCGGCATCAGCGCCGAGACCTTCGAGAAGGCGGCCGACACCGCGCGCCAGCATCTGGCGCAGACGACCGAGGCCCTGGAACTGCACCTGCCGCGCGACTCCAAGGCCCAGCGCCTGCTGGCGCCGGTGACGCCGTCGGTCCACGACTCGCTGACGGCCCATGAGCTGGCGCCCACCCTGGTCATGGAGCGCACCCAGGAGGCCTCGCCGCAAACGCCGGTCGACCAGGCCGTGCAATTGCTGGCCGCCGGCGTGCAGGACATCACCGACGCCATGGTCGACAACTTCCAGCTCAATGCCGTGCTGCGCATGATCCTGGAGACCATCTACCGGGCCCTCGGCTTCCGTCGCGTCGTCTTCTGCCTGCGCGATGCGCGCGGCCAGGCGCTGACGGGCCGCCTTGGCGTCGGCGCCGACGTCGAGCGCCTGGCGCCGCTGCTGCGCGTGGACCTGGCGACCCAGCCGCTGGACCTCATCGCCGCCGTCTGCCTGAAAGGCGCCGACACGCTGATCCAGGATGCGCGCGCGGACAACATCGCTTCCCGCATGCCGAGCTGGTTCCGCGGCGAACTCAAGGCGCAGAGCTTTCTGCTGCTGCCGCTGATGCTCAAGGGCTCGCCCCTCGGGCTGATCTATGCCGACCATCCTCAGGCCGGCATCGTGCAGCTGGGCGAGAAGGAACTGTCGCTGCTGCGCACCCTGCGCAACCAGGCCGTGATGGCCTTCCGGCAGGCGACAGGCTAAGTCCAACGTCCCACCCGACAGGGGTGTAGGGCATGTCCCACACGTCGTGAGGCCGCAGGCTGACCGCTGCCGCGCCGGCATTCCGACTGGTGACTCACGGGTCATCGCGAATACTGGATTTGCATCCAAAGAAGAACCCGAACCCGGCGGGGTGGCGATGCTGATCGCCGGGAATTGCAAACCACAGGAGTTCGTATGAATCCGCATCCGATGAAGGGCCGGGCTGTTTTGTTGGCGGCATTTGCTGCCGCAGCCCTGTCGGCGTGTGCCACCCACGGTGACCCACCTAAGGAACAGATCGCGGTGGCCAATTCCGCCGTCGACACCGCAACCGGCAATGCCGCCGAGGCGCCTGCGGAGTTGTCCACGGCGCGCGACAAGCTGGCCCGCGCCAACGCCGCCATGGCCCGCAAGGACTATGTGCAGGCGCGCCAGCTGGCCGACGAAGCGGCGGCCGACGCCGCCCTGGCCCAGGCCACGGCTCGCAACGCCCGCTCCAGCCGCGCGCTGGCCGAGGTGAACGAAAGCATCCGCCAGCTGCAGGCGCAGCTGAACCGTTCTTGATTCATCGAAAGGACAGCCATGAAGACCATCGCCCAACTGACTGCCCTGGCCGCCGCCACGGCCTTGTTCGCCGGCTGCGCCAGCGCCCCCACCGTCACGCCCGCCCTGCGCGAGGCCCGCTCCACCGTGCACAGCGCCGAGGCCGACCCGGCCGTGCTGAAGTACGCCTCGCTGGACATCAAGAAGGCCTCCGACTCGCTGAAGCGCGCCGAGGAACTGAGCGCCAAGCGCGAGTCGCCGGCCGACATCGACTCGGCCGCCTATGTCGCCGCGACCCAAGCCCGCACCGCCATGGCCATCGGCCGCGCCGCGACACAGGAAGAAGCCATCAAGGCAGCCGAAGCCGACCGCGAACGCGCCCGTGCCGACGCCAATGCCAACCGCGCCAACATGGCGCAGGCCCAGGCAGCCAACGCGCAGATCGCCGCGGCCAATGCCAGCGCCGATGCCAATGCGGCACGCCAGCAGGCCGCCGCCGCCAACGCCGATGCCGCCAATGCCCAGGCCCAGGCCGCGGCCCTGCAGCAGGAGTTGAACGAGTTGCAGGCCAAGCAGACCGACCGCGGCATGCTGGTGACGCTGGGCGACGTGCTGTTCGAGTTCGGCCGCGCCGAGATCAAGCCCGCCGCGCAGGCGTCCATCGCCAAGCTGGCCCACTACCTGAACCAGCACCCGGATCGCCGCATCCTCATCGAGGGCTTCACCGACAGCGTCGGCAGCGACTCGGCCAATCTGACCTTGTCGCAGCGACGCTCCCAGGCCGTGGCCGACGCACTGCGCGCCCAAGGTGTGGACCCCACCCGTATCGCCACCCGCGGCTATGGCGAGGCCTATCCGGTGGCCAGCAATGCCAGCACGTCGGACCGCGCCATGAACCGTCGCGTCGAGGTCTATATCTCGAACGACAACCAGCCGGTCCGCGCCCGCGGCTGATGCCGCGCCTTTGAAGGAGATCACCATGAACCGATGTCACACCACCGCCTGGCTGGCCGCTGCGCTGCTCGCAATGGGCGGCATCGCCCAGGCTGCGCCCAAGGCCAGCAATGTCGACCCGTTGCGCCTGCAGTACGAGCGCGAACGCGCCAACTGCATGACCGGCCAGACCAACCAGCCGCGCGATGTCTGCCTGAAGGAAGCCGGGGCTGCCTACGCCCAGGCCCGCCAGGGCAAGCTGATCTCGCCGAGCGACCAGCCCGACCAGTGGGCCAACAACGCCCTCAAGCGCTGCCAGGCCCAGCCGGTGGAAGACCGCGAGATGTGCGAGCGCCGCGTGCGCGAAGGCACGGTCACCGGCAGCGTGGCAGGGGGCGGCCAGCTGACGACGCTGGTGGTGCGCTCGACCGACATCCCGAAGCAGCCGGGTGGTTGAAGCCGGGCGGGCCAGCGGCCCGTCCCTTGCAAAACGAATCGGCCGGCCTCCTGATGCAGGAGCCGGCCGATGGCGTCTGTGTTGCCGCGCTGGCGTTCAGGCGGCAGAAGCCTGAACAGGAAGAAAGGGAGGGTGACGAGCCTTACCCCCGGCACTGGTCGCAACGCTTAGGGCTGCTTGGTTCCCCACCTGACCCGGTTGGGCGCGCTTCCATGCGGGGAGGCCCGTCG
>CBHWBD010000282.1:0-5882 GCA_966111775.1 uncultured Comamonadaceae bacterium
GGCCGGGCTGAGTTCCGCAAGGGGCAAGGCTGAGAAGTCACTCACATCGGCTGGCGTCGCACCGGGTCACTCGGTGGGGCGTGAGATCAAGTGACTGGCGGGAAAGCTAGCGTGCCACTGCGCGAGTTGACCGTGAGATTCAAACCAGCCGGCTAAACATGTAGATCTGCCCGGTGATGGCTTGCGGACGGGGGTTCAAGTCCCCCCGGCTCCACCATCCAGACGAAAAAGGCCCGTGTCGGTGACGCGGGCCTTTTTCATTTCAAGTGAGCCGGGGGGAATTGAACCCCCGTCCCTGGGCCTAGTTGAACCCTTGTCCGCGGATCAGGCCCACAGCCAGACCTTCGATGCTGAAGCTCTCGCTGTCCTCGTTGACGACGATGGGCTCGAAGTCGGGATTCTCGGGCAGCAACTGGATGCCATCGGGCCCGCGCTTGAAGCGCTTCACGGTGACTTCTTCGCCGACGCGCGCCACGACGATCTGGCCGTTGCGGGCCTCCTTGGCCGACTGCACGGCCAGCAGGTCGCCGTCGAGGATGCCGATGTCCTTCATGCTCATGCCCTTGACCTTGAGCAGGTAGTCGGGCTTTTTGGCGAACAGGCTGGGCTCGACGTTGTAGGTCTGCTCGACATGTTCCTGGGCCAGGATGGGCGCGCCGGCGGCGACGCGGCCGATCAGCGGCAGCGTCAGTTGCGACAGCGAAGGGAGGGGCAGGCTGAACTGGCGCGCGCGATTGAGGGCGCCGAGCACTTCGGACTTGAGGCGGATGCCTCGCGAGGTGCCGCCCACGAGTTCCAGCATGCCCTTGCGGGCCAGGGCCTGCAGATGTTCCTCGGCCGCGTTGGCGGACTTGAATCCCAGCTCGGCGGCGATCTCGGCACGGGTCGGCGGGGCGCCGGTGCTTTCGATCGCATTGCGGACCAGGTCGAAGATCTGCTGCTGGCGGGCGGTAAGCTTGGGTCGGTCTTGCACGTTCGGCCTTTTGAGATGGCTGGAAATTTGTCCAGCACCTGTATTTTTGTCCAGGAAACCAAGAAATTGCAAACCTCTGATCGTTTGATCGTCATTCTGGGCACCGGCGGCACCATCGCCGGCACCGCCAAGACCGCCAGCGATGGCGTTGGATACACGGCCGCGCAGCTGCGCGTCGAGGATTTGTTGGCTGCCGTTCCCGCGCTCGCTGCTCGCAAGCTGGAGGCGCATCAGGTCGCCCAGCTGGACAGCAAGGACATGGATTTCGCGACCTGGCAGAAGCTGGCGGCCGCCGTGCATCAGCAGTTGGAACGCCCCGAGGTCGCCGGCCTCGTCATCACCCATGGCACGGACACGTTGGAAGAAACGGCCTACTTCCTGCATCGCGTGCTGGCGCCGTCCAAACCTGTCGTGCTGACGGCGGCCATGCGACCGGCGACGGCACTGGCGCCGGATGGACCGCAGAACCTCTTCGATGCCGTTCAGGTGGCGGCAGAGCCAGGCGCACAAGGTGTCGTCGTCGCCTTCGCCGGCCGCGTGCATGACGCGGTTCAGGTACGCAAGACGCACAGCTACCGCGTCGATGCCTTCGAGTCGGTCGACGGCGCCCTGGCGGCGCGAGTGGAGGAGGGCGTCGTGCGCCAGGTCGGCCGCTGGCCGGTGGGCGAGGCGCTGGGCCTTGCGCGCATTGCCGCGCCCGCCGAGCGCTGGCCGCGTGTCGACATCGTCATGAACCACGCGGGCGCGGACGGCGCCGTCGTGCGCGCGCTGTCGGCCAGCGGCGTCGACGGCCTCGTGGCCGCCGGCACCGGCAACGGCACGCTGAGCCGCGGCCTGGATGCCGCCCTGCGCGAGGCCGAAGCGGGCGGTGTGCGCGTCCTGCGCAGTACGCGCTGCGACGCTGGTCCCGTCATGGATCTGCCGGGCTTGCTGCCCAGCGCGGGCGCGCTGAGCCCGGTCAAGGCCAGGATCGAGCTGATCCTGGCCCTCTTGGCCGACGCCTGATCAGCCGCGGCGGCGGCGGGCCATGAAGCCCACGGCGCCGAGGCCGGCGATCAGCATGGCGTACTGGCTGGGTTCCGGCACGGCCGCGATGGTCTGGTTGACCAGGTTGCCTTCGAAGGCAAAGACATAGAACTGATTGCCATAGGGCACGGCGGCGCTGCTGCCGTTGGGGACGGCCGTCGCCAGGAAGTCGTTGTCGTTGGCCAAGTACAGCGTGTGCATGGTCTTGCCGTTGACGGTGACGTCCTGGCCGAAGGCGATGCCTTCGAGCTTGGACGGGATCTGCGCGTCGGAGATGCCGGCGGCGTTCAGCGCGGCCCGGATGTCGAGGAACTTGGTGCCGACGATGGCCACGCTGGGCTGGGTGCGCAGGTCCTTGATGCCGCTGACTTCGGTGGCGCCGGTCAGGTCGATCTTGGTGAGCTGCTTCACCACGGCCTTGGAGCCGGGCGAGCCGTCGCCCATGCCCTTGCCGTCGCGCTCCAGCACGAGGAGCTCGTGGTCGTTCAGGGCCAGCAGCTCGCTGCTGTTGTAGGCCTTGCCGTTGATCTGGTTGTCGAAGGCGAACTGGCTGACGGCACCGGTCGCGATGTCGATCTTGACGATGCGGTTGTAGCGGCCACCGTCACCGCCATCCTGGGCCAGCGGGCTCTGCATGAAGCCGAACAGGGTCTTGCCGTCGGGCGAGATGGCCAGGCCTTCCATGCCCTTGTTGGCCACACGGCCGGTCGTGTTGCCGGAGATCTCGGCAGCACCCGAGCTGCTCAGGTTGGAGGCCGCGAAGCTGTCGGGCAGGCTGAAGGTGCGCGTGCGCTGGCCGGTGGCGCGGTCGAACTGGTAGACGTAGGGGCCGTATTCATCCGAGATGAAGACGCTCTTGCCGTCGTTGGAGACACGGATGCCTTCGGGGTCGAGGCGGGCGTTGTTCGGGTTGGTCGACAGGCCGGTGGCGAAGTTGTCGGAGCGGCCCGAGAAGTACTGGGTGCTGCCGGCGGTCAGCGCGCTGCTGTTGACGATACCGGTCAGCGTCGGGGCCTTGGCGCCGTAGTTCAGCGGCGTCGCGCTGGACAGCAGCGTGGTGGCCTTCAGCGTCGGAGCGATCGTGTAGGGCAGGGCGGAGCCCGGCGCCGCGGCGACGAGGTCGAGCTGCACCGTCTGGAAGCGGCTGATGAAGGAGGTCGTGTTGTCCAGGCTGGACGCGCCCCAGTCATTGGCGTTCGGACCACGGTCAGGCAGCGCCAGGAAGGTGTTGCCGCCGGCCCAGGCCAGGCCCGAGCCCATGCCGCCGAGCAGGTTGGCGGCGAGGCCACTCTCGAGGTTGTAGTTCAGGCCGGACAGATCGCTCAGCGAGCCGCTGAGATTGCCCATGCCGATCAGCACCGGTTCGGCCGCGCGCGAGGGGGCGGCAAGGGCCAGCAGGGCGCTGGCGACGGCGGTGATCAGGAAGGGGCGCATCGCGGGTCTCCGTGTTTGGAAAACCCGCGATGCTGGCCGGCGCGTGTGACGCCGGCGTGACGTGCGTCTTAGACGATGGTCAGCGAGACGTCGACGTTGCCGCGCGTGGCGTTGGAGTAGGGGCAGACCTCGTGGGCGGTCTTGACCAGGGCTTCCAGGGCGGCGCGGTCCATGCCGGGGACCGAGATCTTCATGTCGACCTGGATGCCGAAGGCGCCCGGCTTGTTGGCGTGCGGGCCGATGGCGACGTCGCTGGTGATGGAGACCTCGGCCGGCAGGGCGATCTTCTGCTTGCCGGCGACTGCCTTCATGGCGCCGATGCAGCAGGCGGAATAGCCGGCCGCGAACAGCTGCTCGGGGTTGGTGCCCGGGCCGCCAGCGCCGCCGAGTTCCTTGGGCGTGGACAGGGTCACGTCGATGGCGCCGTCGGACGACTTGGCGGTACCAGAACGGCCACCGGTGGCAGTGGCGGTAGCGGTGTAGAGGGCTTTTTCGATGGCCATGGTGGGCTCCTTGGGGGTGGTCAGGTGGGGTGGGGAAGAAATCAGGCGGCCGCGTCGGCGGCCCGGTTGAGTTGCTGGCGCAGCTGGGTGAGGCGCTGCGTCAGCGCGATGACTTCGTCCAGCTCGCAGGCGCTGGCGCAGGCGAGGTGGCTGGGGATGTCCAGGGCCAGCTCGCGCAGTTGGCGGCCCTGGGGCGTCAAGAAGATGTCGACACGGCGCTCGTCGTCGCTGGCGCGGCGGCGCTCGATGTGGCCCAGGGCCTCGAGGCGCTTGAGCAGCGGCGTCAGCGTGCCCGAGTCCAGCGAGAGGCGCTGGCCGAGCTGGGAGACGCTTTGACCTTCGACCTCCCACAACACCAGCATGACGAGGTATTGCGGATAGGTCAGGCCCAGCGGCGCCAGTAGCGGCTTGTAGATCTTGGTCATGGCCAGCGAGCTGCTGTACAGCGCGAAGCAGAGCTGGCGGTCAAGCTGCAGCCATTCACCGCGCGGATCGGTGCTGGGGGTGGGGGTCTTGCTGCGTGCCATGGGTGTTAATGTAGCTCACAATTAAATTGCACACAAGTTAAATGGTCTTTTGGGCGACACCGGACCCTAGGTCGATCTGAGACGATGCGCCACCCCTACCAAAGAATCGAGGAGAGAGACGATGCAGATGGTTGCAATCGGGCTGGCCGCGCTGGTGGCGCTGCTGCACCTGTACTTCCTGGTGCTGGAGATGTTCTTCTGGACCAAGCCGCTGGGTCGCAAGGCCTTCGGGCTGGACAAGGACTTCGCCGAGGCTAGCCGGGCGCTGGCGGCCAACCAGGGCCTCTACAACGGCTTCCTGGTGGCGGGCCTGGTCTACGGGCTGATGCTGGGCGCCGCGGGCGCGGGCAAGCCCTGGTTATTGTTCTTCCTGGGTTGCGTCGTGGTGGCCGGCGTGTTTGGCGCTGCTACCGCGTCCAAGAAGATTCTCTATGTGCAGGCGCTGCCGGGCGCCTTGGCGCTCGCGGCAGTGCTCGCGATCTAAGCGCTCATCGCCTCGATCTGCTCGCCCAGTTCCAGCCAGCGCATCTCGTCGGCTTCGAGCTGGTCGGCGATCGCCTTCAGGCGCTTGCCCATCTCGGCGATGGCCGAGGCGGCGGCGCCTTCGGCCAGCTGGGCCTCGATCTCGGCGCGCTCGGAGGCGAGGGCGTGCAGGCGCTTGTCGATGGCTTCCATCTCCTTGCGCAGCGGGCGCGTCTGCTCGGCCAGCTTGGAGCGGGCCTGGCCTGAGGCCTTGCGGTCTTCGCGCGGCGCGGGCGCAGCAGCAGGTGCGGCAGCGACGACCGGAGCCGGGGCCGGCGCCGATCCCTTCTTGGCCGCGCGGGCGGCTTCCTTGCTCTGGTCGAGCAGCCAGCGCTGGTAGTCGTCCAGGTCGCCGTCAAAGGGCTTGACGACGCCATCCGCCACCAGCCAGAACTCGTCGCAGACCTCGCGCAGCAGCGCGCGGTCGTGGCTGACCAGCATGACGGTGCCTTCGAACTCATTGAGCGCCATCGACAGCGCCTCGCGGGTGTTCAGGTCCAGGTGGTTGGTCGGTTCGTCCAGCAGCAGCAAGTTGGGGCGCTGCCACACGAGCATCGCCAGCACGAGACGCGCCTTCTCGCCGCCGGACAGGCTGCCGACCTGCTGGTTGACCATGTCGCCGGTGAAGCGGAACTGGCCGAGGAAGTCGCGCAGCTCCTGCTCGCGGCCGGCGGGGCCGACCTCGCGAGCCAGGCGCACCATGTGCTCCAGCGGGCCTTCGTCCAGGCGCAGCACGTCCAGCTCCTGCTGGGCGAAGTAACCGATGGACAGGCCCTTGCCCTGCGTCATCTTGCCGGCGAGCGGGGCTTGCGTGCCGGCGATCGTCTTCACGAGCGTCGACTTGCCCTGGCCGTTGGCGCCGAGGATGCCGATGCGCTGGCCGGCCAGCACCGAGCG
>CBHWBD010000283.1:0-5844 GCA_966111775.1 uncultured Comamonadaceae bacterium
GGTCTCGCTCCAGGTGTCGTTCGGCTCGGCCGCCAACGCCGCATCCAGCTCGCGGCTCGCGCGGCGGAAGGCGCGCAGCTCCACGACGCCGAGCGCGAAGAAGGCCGCGATCAGCAGCGTCATCGCCAGGGCCACCGGGTGGTGGCGGCTCGCGGCCAGGGCCGCGCCGGCGATGCCAGCCAGGCCGGCGACCAGGGCGAAGGGGTAAAGGGCGTTCAGCAGGCGGTTCATCAGGCGGTGTCGTCGTGCAGGGCTTCGATGAGGCCCAGCACCGGTTGAAGTCGGAGGTCGAGCTCGGCCCGCAGCAGGCGCTGCAGGTCGGCCCAGAAGCGCTGGCGCCAGCGGCGCGGGTCGGCAGCGTGGTGGCTCTCGGCGCGTTTCGTCAGCAGGGCCGGCAGGCCGGCCAGGGCCTGGCGCTCCTGGGCGCCGGCGGCGCGTTCCAGCAGGGCGTCCAGCTGGGCCAGGCGGGCCAGGGCGCCCGAGGCCTCGGCCAGGCGGGGTCGCAGGCGTTCGCGCAGTGTGGCGACGCGGGCGGCCATGCTGCGCTGCTGCTGGGCGTGATGCAGGCGAAAGGGCGCCAGCAGGTCGGAAAGCGGCACGCCCTCGGGTGCGGTCTCGGCGGCATCCAGGGCCAGCAGCGCGTCGTCGAAGGTGGCGGTCAGCTCGGACTGCAGCCGCTCCAGCGCGGCGTCGGCCCAGTCGCGGGTTTCGCGGCGCGCGGCGTCGTTGCTGCCGGTGGCCGGGGCCACGGCCAGCACCTGGGACAGGCCGATGGCGTCCGCCCAGCCCAGCCAGCCGCCCAGGCGCTCGGCCACGGGTGCGGTGGGCACCGGTGCGACGCCCCATTGCAGCAGCAGCCGGGCCAGGGGCTCGGCTGCGGGGGACTGCGGTTGGGCGGCTTGCATGGAAGGCGGCGGCACGCGCCTGTACGGGCGCGCGAGGAAAAAGGGCGGGATTTTAGTGAGGGCCATGAAATCGGCTCCGCCGGGGAGGTGCCTTGCTGTAACAAGGCCGGGCGCAGAATGCCCTGCATGCATTCCCACGACCTTTCCGAATGGCGGCACGAGCATGTCTTCGACACCGGCAACGCCGCCGGTGAACGCGGTGCGCGGGTGGTGATGTGGATCACCGCCGCCACCATGCTCGTCGAGATCGCGGCCGGCTGGTTCTTCAACTCCATGGCCCTGCTGGCCGACGGCTTCCACATGAGCAGCCATGCGGTCGCCATCGGCCTGAGCGCCTATGCCTACGCCACCGCGCGCCGCCACGCCCAGGACCCGCGCTACGCCTTCGGCACCTGGAAGATCGAGATCCTGGGCGGCTTCGCCAGCGCCGTCTTCCTGCTCGTCGTCGTCGCGCTGATGGCCTACGGCTCCATCGAGCGCCTGTTCAAGCCCGAGCCCATCCACTACCCCGAGGCCATGACCATCGCGGTGCTGGGCCTGCTGGTGAACCTGGTCTGCGCCCTGATCCTCGGCAAGGCCCATGACCACGGGCACCACCACCACGGCCACCATCACGACCCTCACGAGCATGGGCATGACCACCACGAGCACCACCACGACCTCAACCTGAAGTCGGCCTATCTGCACGTGATGGCCGACGCCGCCACCTCCGTCGCCGCCATCGCGGCCCTGGCCGGCGGCTGGTGGATGGGCTGGGCCTGGCTGGACCCGGCCATGGGCCTGATCGGCGCCGTCATCGTCGCCATCTGGGCCAAGGGCCTCATCGGCGAGACCAGCAAGGTGCTGCTGGACAAGGAGATGGACCACCCCGTCGTCGACGAGATCCGCGCGGTCATTGCCGAGCGCGGCGCGGCCGGCGAGACCGAGATCACCGACCTGCACGTCTGGCGCGTCGGCCGCGCCAGCTATTCCTGCGCCCTCAGCGTCGTCACCCACGATGCTCACCTGACGCCCGGCCAGGTGCGCGAATGGCTGGCGGTGCACGAAGAAATCGCGCACGCCACCATCGAAATCCACCGCTGCCCCCAAGCCCACTGATCCATGCCCGCTGCCACGTCTCCCAACGCCGACATCGAACTGCGCAATCGCTGCAGCCGCTGGCTCAACGGCCATCGCCCCATCACCTCCATGCGCGAGTCCCTGCTCGCGCTGGCCGATGCCCCAGAGGCCGCGCTGCCGCTGGACGTCTACGGCCAGGGCCAGGCCATCCAGGCGCTGGAGGCCGAGGTCGCGGCCCTGCTCGGCAAACCGGCCGCGCGCTTCATGCACAAGGGCGTGGCCGCCCAGCTCGCCGCGCTGCGTGTGCACTGTGGCGACGGTGACGGCCCGGTGGCCCTGCATCCGCAAAGCCATATCGCCATCGACGAGGCCGAGGCGTTTGAGAAGCTGATGGGTTTGCGCGGCCTGCGCATCGGCGCCACGGACGCACCGGTCAGCGTCGATGAACTGATCGCCCTGCCCGAGAAGCCTGCCGTCGTCACCGTCGAGCTGCCGCTGCGCCGCGGTGGCTACCGGCTGCCCGAGTGGGATGAGCTCGTGGACATCGGCCTCTGGTGCCGCAACGCCGGCGTGCCTCTGCATTTCGATGGCGCCCGCCTCTGGGAAGCCTCGGCCCATTACGGCCGCCCGCTGGCCGACATCGCCGCGCTGGCCGATTCGGTCTATGTGTCCTTCTACAAGGGCCTGGGCGGCCTGGCCGGCTGCGTGCTGGTCGGCAGCGAGGACTTCATCCAGGCCACCGCGCCCTGGCAGACCCGCCTCGCCGGCAATCTCTTCACCGTCCACCCCTTTGTGCTGAGCGCCCTGCAGGGCCTGCGCACCCAACTGCAGCACATGCCCGCCTATCGCGAGCGTGCACTGGCGCTGGCGCCGCGGCTGGCGGCGCAAGTGGGTTGGCGCGTGTCGCCGCCGCGGCCGCACGTCAACGCCTTCCAGCTGCACCTGCCTGCCGACCCCGAGCGGCTGCGCGAGGCGCTGCTGGAAGTGGCCCGGCGCGACGGCTTCTGGCTGGGTGCGCGGGCGGTGGCCTCCCACCTCATCGCCGGCGGCGCGATGGTGGAAATCGTCATCGGCGACGCCGCCAAAACCTGGACGGATGAGGAAGCCGTCACGGCCTGGCGCACTGCGTTGGCGCTGGCGACGGGCTGAGCCTCTCCCAGGCTCAGAATGGCAGTCCCCCCGACGGAGGCCCCTGCCATGCAGACGAGCTTGTCTAGCGCCGACGCCCCACGGGCTGCCGCCGAGAAGTCGGCTGCAGCGCCGGCACCGGCCGACGTGGACATCGGCCAGCTGCTGGAGCCCCAGCTGGCGCGGCTCAAGCGCGAGTTCATCGAGGACCTGTGGCGGGGCATGTGCATCGTCGCGCTGATCGGCGTGCCCATCTCGGTGTCGCGCTCCCTGATCAGCGGCTGGCAGCCCGTCTACACCTCCCACGTCGTGCTGGCCCTGCTGGTGGGCGCCGTCTTCCTGCTGCGCCGGCGCCTGTCCTATCACTGGCTGTCCGGCCTCTTCCTGGGCCTGCTGTGGGCGGTCGGCGTGCCGGGCGTGCTGTCCTTCGGCCTGATCTCGGCCAGCACCTTCTGGCTGGTGCTGAGCTGCTATGTGGCCAGCAACCTCTATTCGACCCGCGTCGGCCTGGCCTTCGCGGCGCTGGCGGGCGCGGCCATCCTGGCGGTGGGCGCCGGCTATGTCAGCGGGCGCCTGCACACCCTCATCCCCGAGGCTGTCTACCACCGCCAGGTCAGCGCCTGGCTGACGCTGCTGGTGGCAACCGGCACCTTTCTGTTCCTGAGCCTGCGCTCCATCGGCATGCACCAGCGCGCCATCGTCGACCTGATGGCGCAGATCCAGGCCAAGGGGCGCGAAGTCTCCGATCTCTACGACCGCGCGCCCTGCGGCTACCACTCGGTGGACGCGACCGGCCGCCTCGTGCGCATGAACCAGACCGAGCTGGGCTGGCTCGGCCTCACGCTGGAGCAGGTCATCGGCCGGCCCTTCACCGACTTCCTCACCCCCGCCGGCCAGCAGCGCTTCCGCGAGGAGTTCCCGCGGCTGCTGCAGACGGGCGAGCTGCACGACATCGAGATCGAGCTGCAACGTGCCGACGGCAGCCCTCTGCCCGTCCTCGTCAGCGCCACCGCCGTGCGCGACGAGCAGGGCAATTTCCTGCGCAGCCGCACCACCGTCTTCGACAACACCGAGCGCAAGAAGCTGGAGCAGCGCCTGGAGCAGCAGGCCCGCACCGACGCGCTGACCGGCCTCAGCAACCGGCGCGACTTCTACGAGCGTGCCCATACCGAGCTGGCGCGGTGCCGCCGCAGCGCCAAGCCCATGTCGCTGCTGATGATGGACATCGACCACTTCAAGCAGGTCAACGATCGCCACGGCCATGAGGTGGGCGATGTCGCCCTGCGCCGGCTGGCCGACAGCTGCCGCCATGCGCTGCGCGAGATCGACCTGCCGGCGCGCCTGGGCGGCGAGGAGTTCGGCGCCCTGCTGACCGAGACGGCCTTGCCCGCCGCCCTGGACGTCGCCGAAAGGCTGCGCCAGCACATCGAGGCCTTGGTCATCGAGTTGCAGTACGGCTCGCCGCTGCGCCTGACCGTCTCCATCGGCGTGGCCGAGCTGGCGGCCGGCGATGCCAGCCATGAAGACCTGATGCGCCGCGCCGACCGTGCCCTCTACGCGGCCAAGCGCGAGGGGCGCAACCGCGTGGCGGCGGCGACCAACTGATCAGCGCTCGGGCGCGTCGTTGACGAAGCTCGCCACGTCGCCCAGCACCGGCGCCAGCCAGCGCAGCGGCGCGCCGAAGGCCGCGACCAGCGTCATGTGGCCGACGCGGTCGTAGAACTTCAGCGTCACCGGCACGCCCGCGCCTTGTAGCTTGGTGGCCAGCCCCTGCGAGCTGCGCTGGGGGTTCACCAGCTCGTCGTCGCGCGCCGCGCCCAGGAAGCTGCGCGGCGCACCCTTGCCGGCATGCTCCAGCGGCTGGGTGCCCGGCGGGTAGTCGGGGTGGAAGAACACCGGCCGCGCGTCGGGGTTGGTGATCGGCAGGAAGTCGTAGGGCCCGGCCAGGCCGATGAAACCGGCCAGCTCGCGCGGCGTATGGCCGGTGGGCTTGAGCCAGCGCGGGTCCAGGGCCAGCATGGCGGCGTTGTAGGCCCCGGCGCTGTGGCCCATGACGTAGACGCGGCGCGGGTTGCCGCCCAGGCCCTCGGCGTGCTTGAGGCTCCAGGCCAGGGCCGTGGCGCTGTCACGCAGGAAGTCGGGATAGCGCACCTCGGGATAGAGGCGGTAGTCGGCCACCAGGGTCAGGATGCCGCGCGAGGCCAGGGCTTCGCCGACAAAGGCGTAGTCGGCGCGCTTGCCGCGGTTCCATGAGCCGCCATAGAAGAACACCACCACCGGCCAGCCACCCCGGGGTGCCGCGCGCGCCGGCTGGTAGATGTCCAGTTGCTGGCGCGGCCCCGGGCCATAGGTCACGTCCCGGGTCAGCGTGTGCGTGTTGCCGGGCGCCAGCGCGTTGAGCGTCGCGACGGGTGCGCAGGCCACGAGCACGCCCGCCAGCAGCAGGGCGACGAGCAGGAAGAGGCCGGCTTTCAACATGGGCATCTGCAGCCTACGTGGCCGCCGCCGGTTTGGATGTCGGGACCTGCAGGGGCCCCGCAAAGGCAATCGGCCGCCAGGACATGCCGTGGCGGCCGATCGGGTGCATCGAGCGAAAGGCTCAGCGGCGCTGCTGGCCGCCGGTCGGCGCCTGGCGCGGGGCGCCCAGATGCCGGAAGGTGATGCGGCCCTTGCTCAGGTCATAGGGCGACATCTCCAGCGACACGTTGTCGCCGGCCAGGATGCGGATGTGGTGCTTGCGCATCTTGCCGCC
>CBHWBD010000284.1:0-5811 GCA_966111775.1 uncultured Comamonadaceae bacterium
GGCCCCTTGGCCATGACCTTGGCGAAGGACTACATTGCGTCTGACTCCTCGCCCGTCCTTCCGGCATGCGCTCCGTCGTCCGCCTCCTGTGCCTCGTCTTCGCCCTGTCCGGCGCGTTGGCGTCGGCCTGCGAGCTGCGCATGACCTGGAAGCACGACCCGCCCTACCAGTACCAGGACGACCAGGGCCGCCTCTCCGGCCTGGAGATCGAGGTGGCCTACGCGGCGGCGGCCCGCCTGCAGTGCCGGCTGCTGACCGTGGAACTGCCCTTCGCCCGCGCCATGGCCGAGCTGGAGGCCGGCCGCATCGACATCGTCCCCGGCGTACTGCCCACCGCCGAGCGCGAGCGCTACGCCCGCTTCTCGCTGCCGGGCATGCGCACGCGCAATCTCGTCTTCCTGCGCAGCGACCTCGCGCCTGACCCACGCATTGCCACCCTGGACGACCTGCGTGCGTCCGACCTGCGCGTCGGCCTGGAGCGCGGCACCGCCTACCGGGACGAGCTGAAGGCCCGGTTGCGGCGGCCCGGCATGGAGCGCCGGCTGGAGGAGGCGACCAGCCTCGAGGGCCTGCTGCGCATGCTGCAGATGCAGCGCATCGACGCCTTCGTGGCCGACGAGTACTCGACCGCCTATCTGGCCCGGCAGCTCGGCCTCGCCTCGTCCATCAAGGCCAGCACCCTCGTCATCGACAACGAGGCCCCGGTGTTCGCCTTCTCGCGGCGCAGCGTCGCCGCAGCCACCGTGGAGCGCTTCAACACGATCCTCGAGGCGCTGCGGCGCGATGGCACCCTCAAGCGGATCGAGGGCCGCTTCCTGACCGCCCCGACGCCGCCGCCGCGCTGACCAGCAGCCGCCCCGCCGCGGCCATCGCGGCCTCGTCCTTCAACACGTCGCCGGGCCGGCTGCCGTCGCCCAGCACCACGCCGCCCCAGCGCATCTTCATGTAGTCGGCGCTGAAGCGCAGGCTGTTCACCAGCGGCGCGGCCAGATGAGGTTCGTCGCCGCTGCTGGTGGCGCACAGCAGCTGCATCGCCTTGCCGGCCATGCGCGGCTTGAAGTCCAGGCCCGGCACGCGCATGAAGCCACTCCAGTGGTCGAGATAGAGCTTGAGCGGGGCCGGCAGGCTGTACCAGTACAGCGGCGTGGCGACGAGCAGGTCGGTCGCCCACAGCGTGTCCTTCAGCGCACGGCCGAGGTCGCCCTCGGGCTCGGGGTAGTGGCCGCTTCCCTCGTGGCGGATGTCGACGAAAGGCGGCAGGGCCAGTTCGGCCAGGCGCAGCCAGCGCACTTCGACGTCCGCGGGCAAGGCCCCGACGGCCGCCCGGGCCATCAGCTCGGCATTGCCATCGGCGCGGGTGCTGGCGAGCAGGACGAGGATGCGGCGATGTGAAGACGGGGTGGCAGCGGTCTCGGTCATGGTCATGGCAGGTCGGTCAGGCAATGATGATGAGCTTGCCGCCAAGCCCTTGCCCACGGCGGGAAAAGGCGGCAGTCGCCTGGCTCACCATAATCCGCACGCCGCCAAAGTAGCGGCTCGGGAGGAGGAAAGCATGAAATGGCTCGATGGGGCCCGGCGCTGGGCCGTGGCGGGATTTGCAGCGCTTTGCGGTGTCGCCATGCCCGCCCAGGCGACTGACAAGGCGTTGATTCCGGCAGAGACCTTCTTCAATCATCCGGCGCTGCTGGACGTCAAGCTCTCGCCGAGTGGTCGCTATCTGGGCCTGACCGCGGTCCACGACAACCGAAGAGTCGCGCTGCTGGCGGTGGACCTGCAGACCCACGAGCCGGCCAAGGTGGTGGCCTATTTCGCCAGCCAGGACGTCGCCGGGTTCGCCTGGGTGAACGATGAGCGGATGCTTTTTACGCTGGGTCAGCTCGAGCCGGACAAGCGCAATTCGTATGGTTCGGGTGTGCTCTCGGTCGATGTCAGCAGTCGCAAATACACCCAGCTGATCTGTGCGCCGGGCCTGATTTGCCCCAAAGCCCAGAGTTCTCAATTCAGCGTGCTGTCGGTGCCCAGGTTGCAGCCCGGCGTGCGCCCGGACGAAGTGGTTGCGGGACGCTACGACGGCCCGCAAGATGGCGTGATCCCGGTCTGGATGAACGCAAGAACCGCCGCTGTCCGCCGCATGGAGATGCCCAGGCCGCCAGAGCGAGCCGCCGCGTGGTGGTTCGACAGCCAGGGCCGACCGCGCCTCGTGCTGAGCATCGACAAGGAGCAAAAACTCGGCACCTACCACTGGCTGGCGGCGGACGCCAAGGAATGGCGCAGCCTGGCCAGCTTCAAACTGCTGGAGCCGCCCTTCGATCCCGTTGCCGTTTCCGATGACGGCCAGCTCTACGTCAAGGAGCCCCGTGGACCGGCCCGGGAAGCGGTGCTGACGAGTTTCGACTTCGAGGCCGGCAAGCCTTCGGCCAGATCCATCGTGCAGGCTCCCGGCTTTGACTTCGAAGGCTCCCTGCTGGAGAGGGAATCAGGGCAAGGGTTGCTGGGCGTCAGCCTGCAAGCCGATTCCCAGGTGTCGGTCTGGTTCGACCCCGCCATGAAGGCTCTCCAGGAAGAGGTTGATCGTCGCTTTCCGGGTCAGGTCAACGCCATCGTCTGTCGACGCTGTGGCCTGCCGGACATGTTGGCCGTCGTGCATTCCTACTCCGACCGCGACCCGGGGCGCTACGTGCTGTATCGCGCCGAGGGAAAGCTCTGGGAGACCGTCTCCATCGTCATGCCCGACGTGAAGCCGCAGCAGATGGCTGCGGTTGATTTCCAGCGCATCCAGGCGCGCGACGGGCGGGATCTTCCGGTGTGGCTGACCCTGCCCACGGGCGTCGAGCCCGGCAAGCCTGCGCCTGCCGTCGTACTCGTGCATGGCGGCCCCTGGATGCGCAAGGGCTACTGGCAATGGGCCGCCATGAGCCAGTTCCTGGCGTCGCGGGGCTATCTGGTCGTCGAACCCGAATTCCGCGGCAGCCTCGGCTATGGCGACGCTCACTTCAAAGCCGGTTTCAGGCAATGGGGCCTGGCCATGCAGGACGACCTCGCTGACGCGCTGCTTTGGGCTCGCCAGGCCGGACTCGCCAGCGACAAGGCTTGCGTGATGGGACCGAGCTACGGGGGCTACGCGGCCGTGATGGGCCTGATCCGCCATCCGGAACTCTTTCGTTGTGGTGTGTCCTGGATCGGCATCACGGACCTTCTGCTGTTTCTCGAAGGCTCCGTCTGGGTCATCGACGACATCGGCCGCAATACCCGCCGCCATGCGCTTCCCGAGCTCGTTGGCGATGCCGACAAGGACGCCGACAAACTGAGGGCCGTCTCGCCGGTGGCCCAGGCCGCCCGCATCCGCGCGCCCCTGCTGCTGGCCTATGGCGATAAGGACTACCGCGTCCCCATCAACCACGGACGGCGCCTGCGCGACGCCATGACCGAGGCCGGCAACCCGCCCGAATACGTCGAGTACGAGAACGAGGGCCACGGCTGGCAGCACATGGCCACGCGGCTGGACTTCGCCAGGCGCGTCGAGAACTTCCTCGCCCAGCATCTGCGGCCGTGACCGATTTGGCGCCAGGCCGTGGGCCCCCCCCCCGCCCCGGGGCGCCCCCCAGGCCTTGGGGTGGGCACGACCGCCGCTTCGGTCGCCCAATGGCGCAGCAGCCTTTCGGAGACCCGCCATGCGTCGCACCCTTGTCGCTCTTGCCCTGTCCGCCGCGGGCCTGTCCCAGGCCGCCACCGTGTCCGTCTATGCCAACCTGGCCGCATGGCAGGCGGCCGTCGGCGGACCGGGCCAGGCACAGGACTTCACCGGCTTTGCCCCCAGCACCGACCTGACCGGCGTGGCGGTGCTGCCGGGCGTCACGCTGTCGAGCAATCTCGGCCCGGTGCAGACCTTTGCGCAGACGGCCATGGCCTTCGGCCCGCGCGCCAACGGCAACGCCTTCTACGAAGCCCACTACGCCCTGCCCTTCCTCGCGGTCGCCCTGGACATCACCGGCTTCGAAGCCATCGCCGGCGTGCCCAGCACCGCCATCGACCCCGGCCTGCTGTCCTTCCTGTTCAGCGACGGCACGACGCAGGACATCGCCATCTCCGGCGGCAGCGGCGTGAACATCTTCGTCGGCATCCTGTCGAACAGCGCCATCACGTCCTTGCGCTGGACCGAGGCGCACGAAGGCAATGGCGGCAACGAGGAGACGGGGTTGGACAACCTGCGCGTGGCCCTGCGCAGCGCCACCAACCCACTGCCCTTGCCGGGCACGCTGCCCCTGGCCTTGCTGGCCCTGGGCGCACTGCCGCTGGTGCGCCGCCAGCGCGATTGATCAGACCGCTTCTATCGGGGCCAGCCGCGGCACTTCCTCATCGGTCCACAGCCGGAAGAAGGCGACGAAGTGCCGGCCCGAGCCGTCCTCCAGGCCGAAGCTGCCGCTGTTGCCCGGCGCCACATCCAGCGTCATCTGCAGGCCCGCGAGGTAGTCGCATTGCGCCTTGCTGGCATAGACCGGGACGCCATCCACACGGCCGAGCAGGCGATCACCGGCGTTCAGCTTCAGCTCACGCACGGCAAAGCACATCGGTGCACTGCCGGCGCAGCAGCCGTGGGATTGGTAGAACAGCAGCTCACCGTGGTCGCGCCTGAGCTGGGCGATCAGCGCCAGCGCGGCTTCGGTGGCCTGCACGCGGGGAATCGATTCCGTCATGGCAAAAGGGGCGGCCGAGGCCGCCCCACTTTGCTTCAGAAGAAGCCCAGTGCGTTGGGGCTGTAGCTGACCAGCAGATTCTTGGTCTGCTGGTAGTGGTCGAGCATGGCCTTGTGGGTCTCGCGACCGATGCCCGATTCCTTGTAGCCGCCGAAGGCAGCATGCGCCGGGTAGGCGTGATAGCAATTCGTCCAGACGCGGCCGGCCTGGATGCCGCGGCCCAGGCGATAGGCGCGGCTGCCGTCGCGGCTCCACACGCCGGCACCGAGGCCATAGGGCGTGTCGTTGGCGATGGCCAGGGCTTCGGCTTCCGTCTTGAAGGTGGTCACGGCCAGCACCGGGCCGAAGATCTCCTCGCGGAAGATGCGCATGTTGTTGTGGCCCTGGAACAGCGTCGGCTGGATGTAGTAGCCGCCGGCCAGGTCGCCACCGAGCTGGGCGCGCTCGCCGCCGATCAGCACCTTGGCGCCCTCTTCCTTGCCCAGGGCCAGATAGGTCTGGATCTTGTCCATCTGCATGGCCGAGGCCTGGGCGCCCATCATGGTGTCGGTGTCCAGCGGGTTGCCCTGCTTGATGGCCGCCACGCGCTTGACGGCGCGCTCCATGAACTTGTCGTAGATGCTTTCCTGGATCAGCGCGCGGCTGGGGCAGGTGCAGACCTCGCCCTGGTTGAAGGCGAACAGCACCAGGCCTTCGATGGCCTTGTCGAGGAAGGCGTCGTCCTCGGCCATCACGTCCTCGAAGAAGATGTTGGGGCTCTTGCCGCCCAGCTCCAGCGTGGCCGGAATCAGGTTGGAAGCCGCTGCCTGGGCGATGACCTTGCCGGTGGCGGTCGAGCCGGTGAAGGCGATCTTGGCGATGCGCTTGCTGTTGGCCAGCGGCATGCCGGCCTCGCGACCGAAACCGTTGACGATGTTGAGCACGCCGGCGGGCAGCAGGTCGGCGATCAGCTCGGTCAGCACCAGCAGGCTGATGGGCGTGCTCTCGGCGGGCTTGAGCACGACGCAGTTGCCGGCACCCAGGGCGGGAGCGAGCTTCCAGGCCGCCATCAGGATGGGGAAGTTCCAGGGAATGATCTGGCCGACGACGCCGAGCGGCTCGTGGAAGTGATAGGCGA
>CBHWBD010000285.1:0-5607 GCA_966111775.1 uncultured Comamonadaceae bacterium
GCAAGAACTGGATCGGCGGCAACTGCACCGTCAGCTGCATGCTGATGGGCGTGGGGGCTCTGTACAAGGCAGGCCTCGTCGAGTGGATGTCCACCCAGACCTACCAGGCCGCTTCCGGCGGCGGCGCCCAGCACATGCGCGAACTGCTGACGCAGTACGGCACGCTGAATGCCTCGGTGAAGCCGCTGCTGGACGACCCCAAGAGCGCCATCCTCGAGATCGACCGCCAGGTCATCGCCAAGCAGCGTTCGTTGTCGGCTGAAGAGACGGCCAACTTCGGCGTGCCGCTGGGCGGCTCGCTGATCCCCTGGATCGACAAGGACCTGGGCAACGGCATGTCCAAGGAAGAATGGAAGGGCATGGCCGAGACCAACAAGATCCTCGGCTCCGGCGCCATTCCTGTCGACGGCTTCTGCGTCCGCGTCGGCGCCATGCGCTGCCACAGCCAGGCCCTGACCTTCAAGCTGAAGAAGGACGTGCCGCTGGCCGACATCGAGGCCATGATCGCCGCCGACAACGCCTGGGTGAAGGTGGTGCCGAACACGCGCGAAGCCACCATCCGTGACCTGACGCCCGTGGCCGTCACCGGCACCATGACCATCCCCGTCGGCCGCCTGCGCAAGCTGGCCATGGGCCCCGAGTACCTGGGCGCCTTCACCATCGGTGACCAGCTGCTTTGGGGCGCGGCCGAACCGCTGCGCCGCATGCTGCGCATCCTGCTGGAGCGTTGACAGCACGGGCCCTTCGGGGCCCGTTTCATTTCGGTTTCGCTTACTGTCTTTTACGACTTGACTAAGGGTTCACCCGGGCGTCGATATTGAATCCAAACGACACATCAGGTACCCCTTGAGCATTTCAGCGTATATGCTTGATACCGTTGTGTTTTTGATTCGAAACTCGACGCAGGCCACACCGTGCAAACCAGGTTCGTGCAGCTGAAGATCGAGACAGGCGGGGCCCATTGCCCCGCCTTGTTGCTTTGGGGAATGCCTTGAAAGACCATATTCGCGACGCATTCGAGGGAGTTCGACCCATGGGCTTTGCTCGTCACCATCTCGCCCTCGCTGCCGCTCTGCTGGTAGCTGGCGGCGGCGCTCAGGCCCTGGGCCTGGGCAAGTTGAACGTGCAGTCGGCCCTCGGCGAGACCATGCGGGCCGAGATCGACGTCAGCAGCCTGACGCCCGAGGAAGCCGCCACGCTCAAGGTGCGCGTTGCACCGCCCGAGTCCTACCGCGCCACCGGCGTTGAATACAACCCGGTGCTGACCTCCGCGCAGGTGCAGATCGTGCGCAACAACGGCCGCACGGTGCTGCGCGTCAGCAGCGACCGCTCGGTGCAGGAGCCGTTCGTCGACGTCATCCTCGAGCTGACGTGGTCCAGCGGCCGCCTGGTGCGCGAATACACGCTGCTGTTTGATCCGCCGAGCCTGCCCAAGCCCGCTCCCGTGGTGACCGCGCCAGCGGCCATCGCTGCCGCGCCCGCCACGGCCGCGTCGAGCGAGGCGGTGCCTGCTCCGGCGCCCGCGGTGACGACGGCGCTGCCCCGCAACGGCTCTGCGTCGGCGCCCGCTCCGGTTGCGGCAGCCCGCCCGCCCGCGGCCGCCCCCGTCGCCGTGCGTCCTCCCGTCACCGCGGCCTCCGAATACGCCGTGCGTCCGGGCGATTCGCTGTCCAAGGTGGCGGCCAAGACCCAGGTGGCCGGCATCTCGCTGGACCAGATGCTGGTCGGCCTGTTCCGCAACAACCCGGACGCCTTCATCGACGGCAACATGAACCTGCTGAAGTCGGGTGCCGTGTTGCAGGTGCCGTCCAGCGAGTCGCTGGCCACGGTGCCGGCGCCGGAAGCGCGTCGCGTCATCCTGGCCCAGAGTGCCGACTTCTCGGCCTACCGCCAACGCCTCGCCTCCGCCGCGCCCACGCTGCAGAGCAACGAGAGCGAGCGCCAGTCCAAGGGTCAGGTGCAGGCTGCTGTCGAGGACCGCAAGCCCGCGGCCGCGCCGACGCCCGACAAGCTCACGCTCAGCAAGGCCGGCAGTGCCGCGAGTGCGGCCGAGGCCAAGCTGTCCAAGGACGCCGAGAAGAAGGACGCCGCCGCCCGCGTGGCCGAACTGACCCGCAATGTGGAGGAGCTGAAGAAGCTTTCCAGCGCGGCCAAGCCCGGCGCGACGACGGCTTCCGCAGCGGCCCCTGCGGCGGCACCGACACCGTCCCCGGTGACGGCGCCTGTCGTCGCGACCGCAGAACCCGCTTCGGTCCCGGCTTCCGCACCCGCCGTGGTGGCTGCTGCAAGTGCACCGGCCTCGCGTCCGGCCCCTCGCGCCAGCGCACCGCTGGCGCCGCCCCCGGTTGCCGAGCCGCCGGGCCTGATCGAGCAACTGCTCGACAGCCCCATCGTGCTGCCGCTGGCCGGCGTTCTCGTCGCCGTCCTCGGTGGCCTGGGCCTGTACCGCCTGCGCTCGCGCCGCCCGGTCAATGCGGCCGAGACCGGCTTCCACGAAAGCCGCCTGCAGCCCGATTCCTTCTTCGGTGGCACCGGTGGCCAGCGCGTCGACACGCGTGACGCGCAGAACAGCGGCCAGTCGTCCATGAGCTATTCGCTCAGCCAGCTCGACGCCATCGGCGACGTGGACCCGGTTGCCGAGGCTGACGTCTACCTGGCCTATGGCCGTGACCTGCAGGCCGAGGAAATCCTCAAGGAAGCCCTGCGCGCCAACCCGACGCGCCTGGCCATCCGCCTCAAGCTGCTGGAGGTCTACGCCAAGCGCCGCGATACCAAGGGCTTCGAGCAACTGGCCGTGCAGCTCTACGCCGAGACCAAGGGCGCGGGCGAAGACTGGTCCAAGGCCCAGGAACTGGGTCGCGGCATTGATCCGGACAATCCGCTCTACCAGCCGGGCGGCGCGCCTGCGCACGTGGAAGACGGCCCCGAACTGCGCCCCGAGCCGATGAACGCCAGCACGTTGCCGCAGACGGCCCTGCCCAGCGCCGCAGCCGCAGCCGCGGCTCATCTGGCCACCGACGCCATGCGCGGCGGCCCGGATACCGGCCCGGTGAGCGGCTTCGACCTGGCCCTGGATCTGGACCTCGACGCCCCCGAGCCGGTCTCGCCGAACGCGATGGCCGCGACCCAGGCCATGCCCGCTTCGATCGAGCAGGCGCCGATGACGATGGACTTCGACATCTCCAGCCGTGGCACGCGCACGGCACCGCCCGCGCCCGACCTGAGCTTCGACGTCAGCAGCATGGGTACCCTGACGCCCGCGACGCCGGCCTCGGCATCGCCGGATCTGGACTTCGACCTGGGCGATTCGACGCTGCCCGGCGAGACTGATCCCCACCATCTCAGCCAGGCGCTGCCGCCCCTGAGCGACGATGAGGGCGACCCGCTGATGCGCCAGCTCGAATTGGCCGACGAGTTCCGCCAGATCGGTGACACCGAAGGTGCCCGCGAAGTGCTGCAGGAGCTGATCCAGCGCGCCAGCGGTCCGCTGCGCGACAAGGCGCAGGCGATGCTGAACGAACTTCGCTGATAGCAACCGCGATACTTCGACGCCCGGCCTTGGCCGGGCGTTTTTTATTGGGTGCCCCGGGGGGTCGCCCAAGGTGTAAGCGACCGCGGCGGGGGCTACAACCGGTGGCAGCGCCCGCCCAACGGCCGCCCCGTGCAGGACGCCCTCGAGAAGGGCCTGAGCGCTTTTGCGGCCCAGCCCATCCGCACCCTCTGCGCGGGCCGCACCGATACCGGTGTGCATGGCATCAACCAGGTCATCCATTTCGACACCGAGGTCGACCGCGAACCCTTCTCCTGGGTGCGCGGCAGCAACCGCTATCTGCCGCCCGACATCGCCATCCAGTGGTGCCGTTTTCCGGGTGACGCCTTCCATGCGCGCAACTCCGCGCGAGGGCGGCGTTATGCCTATCTGCTGCTGGAGTCGGCCGTCAGGCCTGCCATCGAGTCCGGCCAATGCGGCTGGATCTTCCGCCCGCTGGAGCAGGCGGCGCTGGAGGCTGCTGCCGAGCGCCTGATCGGCGAGCACGATTTCTCGTCCTTCCGTTCCTCCGAGTGCCAGGCCGTGTCGCCCGTCAAGACGCTGCGCGAGATCAAGGTGCAGCGCCGCGGCGCCTACTGGCGCTTCGAGTTCGAGGCCAGCGCCTTCCTGCATCACATGGTGCGCAACCTGATGGGCTGCATCCTGGCCGTCGGCAGCGGCACGCGCTCGCCGGACTGGGTGTCGGAAGTGCTGGCCGCCCGCGACCGCAAGGTGGCCGCGCCGACCTTTTCCCCTGACGGCCTCTATTTCCTGGGTCCGACCTACGATGCCGAACTGGACATCCCGCGCGAAGTCGCGGCCCTGAGCTGGTTGCCATGACACGAATCAAGATCTGCGGCCTGACCCGCGAAACCGACGTTGAAGCTGCCGTCACGGCGGGCGCCGATGCCATCGGCTTCGTCTTCTACGCCAAGAGCAAGCGCTTCGTGACGCCGGAGCGGGCGAGGACGCTGGCGCGGCTGCTGCCGCCTTTCGTGACGCCGGTGGGCCTCTTCGTCAACGCGACCGATGCCGAGTTGCAGGCGGGCCTCGAGGCCCTGCCCAATATGCTGGTCCAGTTCCATGGCGACGAGACACCAGCCGACTGCGACCGCATCAAACGCCCCTACCTCCGGGCCGCCGCCATGGCGCCGGGCTTTGACTTGGTAGACTTCAGCTCTCGTTTTTCCAACGCCCAGGCCATCCTGCTCGACGCTCCTGTCGAAGGTTATGGCGGTGGCGGCAAGGTCTTCGATTGGTCACTCATTCCACCAAGCGCAGCCTCTCACCTCGTTTTGTCTGGTGGGTTGAATGCAGCAAACGTCGGCGATGGCATCGCCCGGGTGCGGCCCTGGGCCGTTGATGTGAGTTCCGGCGTCGAGGTGTCCAAGGGCATCAAGAGCGCCGACCTGATCCACGAGTTCTGCCGCGCGGTGCGCCGCGCCGACGCCGAACTGACCAGCTAGGAAAGACCATGTTTGCCTACGACCAGCCCGATGCGACCGGGCATTTCCGCCATGCGGGCACGCCCACCTATGGCGGCAGCTTCGTCTCCGAGACCCTCGTCCATGCCCTGGACCAGCTCAAGGACGCCTACGCCCACTACCAGCACGATGCCGAGTTCCTGGCCGAGTTCAAGCGTGAGCTCAAGCACTTCGTCGGCCGGCCCAGCCCCATCTATCACGCCGACCGCCTGAGCCGTGAGCTGGGCGGTGCCCAGATCTACCTCAAGCGCGAGGACCTCAACCACACCGGCGCGCACAAGATCAACAACGTCATCGGCCAGGCCCTGCTGGCCAAGCGCATGGGCAAGCCGCGCGTCATCGCCGAGACGGGCGCCGGCCAGCATGGCGTGGCCACGGCCACCATCTGCGCCCGCTACGGCCTGGAATGCGTGGTCTACATGGGCAGCGAGGACGTCAAGCGCCAGTCGCCCAATGTCTACCGCATGAAGCTGCTGGGCGCGACCGTCGTGCCGGTGGAGAGCGGCAGCAAGACCTTGAAGGACGCGCTCAACGAGGCCATGCGCGACTGGGTCACCAACGTCGAGAACACCTTCTACATCATCGGCACCGTCG